>CAYORO010000390.1:0-3177 GCA_964406355.1 uncultured Limibaculum sp. | reverse complement strand
CGCCGAGCGGCTTTGTGCCATGGTCGACGCCGCGCTCGTCCGGATGCAACGGCTGCTGGCGAGTTAGCCAACCGACCGCTGCAGAGACCGGCTCACGCGCGGTGAGACGAAATCGGTTGTCTCGCCGTGCCGGATCGCTAGGCTCCCGGGCGAGCGCCGCAAGAGTGCACCGACAAGCAACAGGGGAGCCTCGCTATGACCCGGATCAAGACTGGCCTGTTGGCCGCCACCCTCCTCGCCTTCGGCACCGCCGAGGTCGCCGCCCTCGAATGGAACGTCTCCGTCTGGGGCAAGCGCCGCGCCTTCACCGAGCACATCCACAAGCTGGGTGATCTGCTCGCCGAGAAGACCGGCGGCGAGTTCACGCTCAACATCTCCTATGGCGGGCTCAGCCGGAACCGCGAGAACCTCGACGGGATCGAGATCGGCGCCTTCGAGATGGCGCAGTTCTGCGCGGGCTATCATCCGGACAAGAACCCGACGATCACCGTGCTGGAGCTGCCCTTCCTCGGGGTCTCGGACCTCGCCAAGGAAGTGGCCGTCGCCCGGGCGGTCTATGAGCACCCGGCGACGCAGGCCGATCTCGCGCGCTGGAACGCCAAGCTGCTGATGACCTCGCCGATGCCGCAATACAACATCGCGGGCGTGGGCGATGCGCCGGCGACGCTCGATGATTTCGAGGGCCTGCGCGTGCGCGCGACCGGCGGTCTCGGCGAGGCGTTCCGCACCGTCGGCGCGACGCCGACCTCGGTGACCGCCACCGAAGCCTATGGTGCGCTCGAGTCAGGCGTCGTCGATGCGGTGGCCTTTGCGCAGCACGCGCATCTCTCCTTCCGCACGATCGACATCGCCAACTGGTGGACCACCAACCTCAACCCCGGCACCGTCAACTGCCCGGTGGTGGTGAACATCGACGCCTATGACGCGCTCTCGGACGAGCACCGCGCCGCGCTCGACAGCTCGATCGAAGAGTCGATCGCCTATTATCTCGAGAACTACGACGAGCTTCTCGCGAAGTGGGAGGCGATCCTCGCCGAGAAGGGCGTCCAGAAAGTGGAGATCGGCGAGGACCAGATCTCGGCCTTCCGCGAGAAGGCGGCGACCCCGATCCGCGCCGAGTGGATCGAGCGCATGGAAGCGCAGGGCGTGCCGGGGCAGGAGCTCTACGACCTCACCCAGGAGGTGCTCTCGAGTTGCCGCGAGACCGGCAAGGCGGTGACGCCGTCGGGCCTCGAATCCACCTGCTGATGACGCGCGGGGGCATCCTGCTCTCGCCTCCGCATCCCGGAGCCCCGCATGTCCGAGCACTCCGTCCGGTCCGATGACAGCACGCTCAGCCGTGCGGACCGGGCGCTCTATGGGCTCGAGCGGGGCCTGACGCTGGCCGCGGGGCTCACGATCCTCGCGGTCATGCTCGTCTCGGTCGCCAACATCCTCGGGCGCAAGCTTTTCGACCTGCCGGTGCCGGGCTTCGTCGACTGGATGGTGCAGGCGGTGCCGGTGATCGCCTTCCTCGGCATCGCCGCCGTGCAGCGCGTCGGCGGGCATATCCGGATGGACATCCTGGTCGGCCAGCTCCGGGGCCGCGCGCTCTGGATCTTCGAGTTCCTCTCGGTCGTCCTGATGCTCGCGCTCACGCTGGTGATCGCTTGGGGCGCCTTTGTGCATTTCGAGCGCAGCTTCGACTGGGGCTCGCCCGGTTGGTCGCGCGACAGCACGATCGATCTCGGCCTGCCGACCTGGCCGGTGAAGCTCCTCGTGCCGCTGATGCTCTGGCTCCTGTCGCTCCGGCTCTGCCTCCAGCTCTGGGCCTATGGACGCGCCATCCGCCGGGGCGAGACCCGCCCCGTCGCCGTGCCGCTGATCGAGAGCGCGGCCGAGCAGGCGGCGGCCGAGGCCGAGACCGTCTCGGGCGCCACGGTCGACCAGAGCGCCACTGCCGGGTCGGACCCGCGATGACCCCGATCGAGGTCTCGATCCTCCTCGCGGGCGTGCTGATCCTGCTCGTGCTCGTCGGCATGCGGGTGGCCTTTGCCACGGCGCTGGTCGGCTTCATCGGCCTCGTCTGGATCTTCGCCGAGCGCCAGGGTTTTGCCCGCGGTTTCGAGACGGCGATCAAGATCGCGGGCCAGGTGCCGCACTCCAAGATGTCGACGCATGTGCTGTCGCTGATCCCGACTTTCATCCTGATCGGCTATCTCGCCTATTATGCCGGGCTGACGCGCGCGCTCTTCGAGGCGGCCAAGCGCTGGGTCGGCTGGCTGCCCGGCGGGCTCGGGGTGTCGACCGTCTTCGCCACCGCAGGCTTTGCCGCGGTCTCCGGCGCCTCGGTCGCCACCTCGGCCGTGTTCGCGCGGATCGCGATCCCCGAGATGCTGAAGCTCAACTACGACAAGCGCTTCGCAGCAGGGGTCGTCGCGGCGGGCGGCACGCTCGCCTCGCTGATCCCGCCCTCGGCGATCCTGGTGATCTACGCGATCATCACGGAGAGCTCGGTCGGCCAGCTCCTGATGGCCGGCTTCATCCCGGGGCTCGTCTCGGCACTGATCTATGGCGGGCTGGTGGTGGGCCTTGCGAAACTGCGCCCCGATCTCGGCCCCCCGGTGCAGGGCTTCACCTGGGGCGAGCGGTTCGCCAGCCTGCCGGGCGCGCTGCCGATCCTCTTCGTCGTCTTCATCATCATCTTCTGCATCTATGGTGGCTGGGGCACGCCGACCGAGGCGGGCGCCCTCGGCGCCTTCGTCGTGCTGCTGATGGCGATCTTCAAGGGCATGCGCTGGAAGCAGCTCTCCGGCGCCCTGGTCGAGAGCGCCAAGCTCACCGCGATGATCTTCACGATGATCTGGGGCGTGCTGATCTATGTCCGCTATCTCGGCTATGCCGACCTGCCCGGGGCCTTTGCCGACTGGATCTCCGGGCTCGAGCAATCGCCCATGCTCACGCTCCTCATGATACTCGGCGCCTATGTGGTGCTGGGGATGATCATGGACGCGATCGGAATGCTGATCCTGACGCTGCCGATCACCTTCCCCGCCGTGATCGCGCTCAATGGCGGCGAGTTCGTCACTGCCGAGGAGAGCGCGCTCGGGATGACGGCCGACCAGTGCGCCGTCTGGTTCGGGATCATCGTGGTGAAGATGGCGGAGCTCTGCCTCATCACCCCGCCGATCGGGCTCA
>CAYORO010000389.1:0-3191 GCA_964406355.1 uncultured Limibaculum sp. | reverse complement strand
CGGGCTCCGGCGCCCCGGGCTCCGGCGCCTCGGGCTCCGGCGCCTCGGGGGCCGTCGGCTCCGCGCCGGCCTCCTCTGCCGCCTCGTCGGTCACGATGTCGGTGGCGGCACCCGTTGCGGCAAGCGTGGCGTCGGCCTCCTCGCTCTCCTCGGCGGCGTCCGTCTCGGTGGCAGCGCCGTCCTCGTCCGGGACGGGCGCTTCGAGCGCGGTTGCAAACCCGGTGGCGACCGGTTCGTCCCCGGTGGTCGGCTCTGGGGTCGGCTCTGGGGTCGGCTCGGTAATCGGTTGGGGGGCCGGCTCCAGCACGAGGCCGGCTTCGGGCAGGACGGCGATCTGGCCGGTCGGCGCATCGTCTTCGCTCGCCTGGGCCTCCAGCGCGGGATCTTCTGCCGTGATGTCCTCGGCGGCAGGGATGGGGCTGCCGGAGGCCGGTGTCAGGGTCTCCGGGACGCCTGGCTGCGCTAGCCCAGCGGTCGCGGCCACGGTGGCGCCGCCGCCCGCCTCCGGGAGTGGCTGGGCGACGGCCTGCGCCGGACTGTCCGCAACGCGCTCGCCATCGACAGCGCTCTCCGCAGGGGCGGGCTGCAGCAGCTGGCCGCCATTGGCCGGCGTGACGACGGCGGCAGGTGCCGGCACGGGCTGGCGCGCCTCCGCGCTCGCGACGGTCGGCGTCGCCGGTTGTGCGGCCTGGCTGATCTCGGGCGCGGTTGGGACCAGCGCCTGGGTCACGGTCTCGCTCGCCTCGGCCGTCTCGGTCGGGAGCGGCAGGGGCTGGGCATTGCCGACCTGCGTGACGCCGCCCGGGCGCGGCAGCCCGGGATCCGCGCTGCCCGCGGACGCGTCGGCCTCGATCGCCGGTCCGTTGCCGATGCCCGTGGCAATGTCGGGCGCCACCGGCAGCGGCTGTCCGGCCGTGACTTGGCTCGCAGCCGAGGCCGGGGCCGGTGTCGCGACGATCTGCGCGGCCGGGATGCCCGGGTCACCCGGCGCCGCCTCGAGCAGCGCGAGCAGTCGGTCGGTGTCGACCGACCCATCGCCGCGCCGATAGCCATCGGGCACGAAGAGCTTGCCCTCCGCCGCCGCCTCGTTGACCAGACCGTCGATATACTCCGGCGAGCGTCCGTCCTCGAGTGCACGGCCGACGACCGATCGGATCTGCTCCTGGAGTGCCGAGAGGCTCGACGGGGCATCGGGCAGCGGCACCGGCTGCGCAGGCGACTGAGCCACGACGCCGTAGGCCGACGCGGCCAGCAACAGGGTCGCGGTCAATCCGGAACGCAAGGCTCTCATCGGGATGCCTCCATGTCCTTTCGCCGCGCCCAACCCTGCCGATCTCCGAGAGGTCCGCCAAAGAGCCGCGCGCGGGTGCCATACCCATCGCAATCCCTCTGCCAGCGGGCCGGCCTGAGTGCAAGACGCGAAAGCCGGTTTGCGATCATTCGCACTGGTGCGTGGGGAATTTGACGAAAGTGCGAGCCGATGGCGGCATCCGATTGACACGTCCCGATTATGCGCGGGAACCCAGGGCTTGCAGCACCGCCCCGCCGCACCCTATTCGGGGCCCATGCGGATCCTCTTTCTCGGCGATGTGGTGGGCCGGTCCGGGCGAAGCGCCGTTGCTGCGGCGCTGCCGGAGCTCCGCGCCCGGCTCCGGCTCGACGCGATCATCGTCAATGCCGAGAACGCCGCCTCGGGGTTCGGGCTCAACGCGCAGATCGCGGGAGAGCTCCTCGAGGCGGGCGCCGATCTCCTGACGCTCGGCGACCATGCGTTCGATCAGAAGGACATGTTGGCCCATATCGGGACAGAGCCGCGCATTCTGCGCCCGCTCAACTACGCGCGCGGCGCGCCCGGCCGCGGCCATGCGGTGATCGAGGTCACGCGCGGGCGGCGGGTGCTCGTCGCGGTCGCGCTGGGACGCGTCTTCATGAACCGGCCCTTCGACGATCCGTTCTCCGCCCTCGACGCCGTCTTGCGCGCGCATCCCCTGGCGCCGGGGGCAGGGGTCGATGCGGCGGTTGTCGAGATCCACGCCGAGGCGACATCCGAGAAGATGGCGACGGGGCATTGGTGCGACGGACGCGCCTCGCTGGTCGTCGGGACGCACACCCATGTCCCGACCGCGGATGCCGTCATTCTCGCCCGCGGCACGGCCTATCAGAGCGATGCCGGCATGTGCGGCGACTATGACAGCGTGATCGGCATGGAGAAGACCGAGCCGATGAAGCGCTTCATCACCGGCATGGGCGCGGGGCGGTTCGAGCCGGCGATGGGCGAGGCGACGCTTGCAGGCGTCCTCGTCGAGACTGACGACCGCACCGGTCTCGCCCGCGCCATCACCCCGTTTCGCGAGGGCGGGAGGCTCGGTCCCGCGGGCGCGCCCGACAAGGGCTGAGCGCGACCCCCGCCGCGTCCCGGCGCCGATGGGGGGCGGGACCGGCACGCGCGAGCCAGCGCTCGCCCGGGCGGGCGGGGCGCCGGGACGCGGCGACGCCGCGGTGGCCGCACGGTCTCAGGAGGCGAGCCGCTCCATCACCTCGTCCGTCATGTCGAAATTCGCGGTCACCGTCTGCACGTCGTCGTCGTCCTCGAGGGCCGCCATCAGCTTCATCAGCGTCGCGCCCGCGGTCTCGTCGACGGGCGTCAGCGTCTGCGGCTTCCAGACGAGCTTGGTGGTCTCCGCCTCGCCGAGCGCGCCCTCGAGCGCGGTCGAGACCTCCGAGAGATCGCCCGCGTCGGTCCAGATCACATGGCCGTCCTCGGAGCTCTCGACATCCTCGGCACCGGCCTCGATCGCCGCCTCCATCACCGCATCGCCGTCGCCCGCCGTCGCGGCATAGACGATCTGCCCCTTGCGATCGAACATGAAGCCGACCGAGCCTGTCTCGCCGAGGTTCCCACCATGCTTCGCGAAGGTCGAACGCACATTCGACGCCGTGCGGTTGCGGTTGTCGGTCAGCGCCTCGCCGATCATCGCGACCCCGCCCAGCCCCTAACCCTCATAGCGGATCTCGTCATAGCTCTCGGCATCGCCGCCCTGGGATTTCTTAATGGCCCGGTCGATCACGTCCTTCGGCACCGAGTTCGACTTCGCCTCCTTGACCGCGAGACGCAGGCGCGGGTTCTTCTCGGGATCCGGATCGCCCATCTTGGCGGCGACGGTGATCTCCTTGGCGAGCTTCGAGAAGAG
>CAYORO010000388.1:0-3192 GCA_964406355.1 uncultured Limibaculum sp. | reverse complement strand
GCATGTTCATCTGCGCCCGGCTCTCGACCTGGAAGACCCCGAGCGAATCGGCGCGGCGCAGCATGGCGTAGGTCGCGGGGTCCTCGTCCGGCAGGGTGGCAAGCGAGTACCGCTCCCCCTTGTGCGCGGCCAGCAGCGCGAAGCATTTCCGGATGCAGGTCAGCATCCCGAGCGCGAGCACATCGACCTTCATGATCCCGAGAGCCGAGATGTCGTCCTTGTCCCACTCGATGAAGGTCCGGTCCTCCATCGCCGCGTTGCCGATCGGCACGGTCTCGGTCAGCAGCCCGCGGGTGAGGACGAAGCCGCCCACATGCTGCGAGAGATGCCGCGGAAAGCCGATGAGCCGGCGCGCGAGGATCACCGCGCGGCGGATCTCGGGTGCTGCGGGGTCGAGGCCCGACTGGCGCACATGGTCCTCGGTGATCTCCTTGCCCCAGGAGCCCCAGACCGTGCCGGCGAGCGCCGAGGAGACGTCCTCGGAGAGCCCGAGCGCCTTGCACACCTCGCGCACCGCCGAGCGCGGGCGGTAGCAGATCACCGTGGCGGTCAGCGCAGCGCGGTCGCGCCCGTAGCGGCGATAGACATACTGGATCACCTCCTCGCGCCGCTCATGCTCGAAATCGACGTCGATATCGGGCGGCTCGCGGCGCTCCTTGGAGATGAAGCGCTCGAAGAGGAGGTTGGATTTCCCCGGATCGACCGCGGTGATGCCTAGGCAGAAGCACACCGCCGAATTGGCCGCCGAACCACGCCCCTGGCAGAGGATCCGCTGACGCCGCGCCCAGGCGACGATGTCGTGCACCGTGAGGAAGTACTGCGCATAGGCGAGCTCGGCGATCAGCTTCAGCTCCTTGACGAGGGCGGCGCGGACCCGCTCCGGCACCCCGTCCGGATAGCGCCAGGCCGCCCCCTGCCAGGCCAGCGCCTCGAGATGGGCCTGGGGCGTGGTGTCGGGCGGCACGGGCTCCTCGGGGTACTCATAGGCGAGCTCGTCGAGCGAGAAGCGGGCGGCGCGCAGGATCTCGACCGAGCGGGCGAGCGCGTCCTCGTGGCCGCGGAAGAGCCGCGCCATCTCGGCCGGGGATTTCAGGTGGCGCTCGGCATTGGCCTCGAGGCGAAAGCCCGCGGCCTCGATCGTCGTGCCCTCGCGGATGCAGGTGAGCACGTCCTGGAGCGGCCGGCGCTGGGGCGCGTGGTAGAGCGCGTCGCCGATCGCGACGATGGGGGCGCCGGCCTCGCGCCCGAGCTCGGCGAGCCGGGCGATCCGCGCACGGTCGCGGCCCTGGTAGCGGTGGCGCGCGCCGAGGAAGACGCGGCCCCGCCAGAGCCGGGCGAGGCGGGCGAGCAACCGGGCGAAGGCGGGCGGCGGGGCGAGCGGCGCCTCGGGCGGCAGCACGACGAAGAGCTGGCCCTCGGAATGGGCGATCACCTCGTCGAGAACGAAGCGCGTCTCGCCCTTGGGGCTCGCGGATTTCGCCGCCGACAGGAGCCGGGAGAGCCGTCCATAGGCCGCGCGATCGGTCGGGTAGCAGAGCAGCTCCGGCCCGTCCTCGGGCACGAGCCGGCAGCCGATGGCGAGGGGCAGGCCGAGCTCCTTGGCCGCGAGATGGGCGCGGACGACGCCTGCGAGCGTGTTGCGGTCGGCGACCCCGATGCCGGCGAGGCCAAGGGCGGCGGCCGTCTCCACCATCTCCGAGGGATGCGAGGCGCCGCGGAGAAAGGAGAAATTGGTCGCCACGGCGAGCTCGGCATAGGCAGCTGCGCTCATCGCCTCGGCTGATCACCTGGCGTGGCGGGCATCGGCCGAGAGGCGCATCGCGGGCCCGGCGCGGCGGGGTGGGTGGGCGGGAGCCGCGACGGGCCCGCGGCGCCAGACCAGGGCGCATCCATCCCGACCTCAGGCGAAGAGGCCATGCAGGAGCCACCGCGGCGGGGCCCCGCGCCCGTCGCCGTAAAGCCCCTCGCGAAAGATCCAGTAGCGTCGCCCCTCGCCATCCTCCACCCGGTAGTAGTCGCGCGCCCGCGGCGCCCCCTCGGCGAGCCCCGGCTCGGGGCGCCACCAGTCGGGCGCGATCCGCTCCGGCCCGTCGGCGCGGACCACCCGGCGCGTCACCCGCCGCCAGATAAAGCGCACGGGCGGCCCGTCCGGCACCTCGGCGAGCACCTCGACCGGCTCCGGCCGGGCGAGCCTGCGGAGCGGGCGCGGACCTGCGGGCGCCGCCGACCCAATGGTTCCTGTCCCCGTCCAGGCTGGCAGCGCGCCCTCGAACGGCACGCGGCGCTCGGCGCGCTCGGGCTGGTGGCTCGCCACGGGCTCGAGCACCGCCACCCAATCCTCACCCAGCCGTGCGGCGATCCGATCGGCGAGCGCCGCGAGCGCAGCCCCGCCCTGCCCCGCAAGTCCGGCAGCGGCGCCGAGCGGCGGCGTCGCCTCCTCGAGCGGGCCGGTGCGCAGCGCGGTCAGCCGCAGGAGATCGATGCCGTAGCCCGGGTCGAGCCGGTCGAGCCGCTCCGCCAAGAGCCGCGCCAGATGCGTCGGCTCCCGCGACGGGCGCGCCGCCCCGATGGCGAGCGCGGCATGGGTGCCGTCCGCCCGATAGGCCTGGAGCAGCACGCGCCGCGCACCGAGCCCCGCCGCCTCGAGCCGCGCGCAGAGATCCTCGAGGAGCCGCGAGAGTCCCGCCTCGATCCCGGCGCGGTCGAGCAACGGCTCGGGGCAGGGCAACCGCGCGCCATGGGTCTCCGGCAGCCCGACCGGGCGCAGCGGCTCGGCGATCCGCCCAAAGGCCTGGTCGAGCCGCACCATCACCCGATCCGCCACCTCACCGGAGCGGAAGCGCCGCGCGAGCGCCGCTCGGTCGATGCCCGAGAGCTGCCCGATCCGGGTGAGCCCGAAGCGGCGCAGCAGCGCCAGCGTCTCCTCGGAGAGCCGGAGCCCCGCGACGGGCAGCTCGGCGAGCCCAACCTCCGTCGCCGCCTCCGCGGTCCCCTCAAGCGCTGTGACCTGCCCCGGGGCCGCATGCGCGAGCGCCCAGGCCGCGCCGGGCGTCGGCCCGAGGCCGAGCCGGTGGGCAAGGCCCGCACAGGCGAGCCGCGCCGAGACATCGGCCAGCATGCCGCCCTCGCCACCCCAAAGATGGGCGCAGCCGGTGACGTCGAGCATCAGCCCGTCGCGCCCGTCGAGCGCGA
>CAYORO010000387.1:0-3205 GCA_964406355.1 uncultured Limibaculum sp. | reverse complement strand
CGTGCTCGACCGCAAGATCGCCGACAAGCGCGTCTTCCCCTCGATCGACATCCTCAAATCCGGCACCCGCAAGGAAGACCTCCTGGTCTCCAAGGTCGACCTCACCAAGATGTATGTGCTGCGGCGCATCCTCAATCCGATGGGCACGACCGACGCCATCGAGTTCCTGCTCGGCAAGCTCAAGCAGACCAAGACCAATTCCGAGTTCTTCGACTCGATGAATGCCTGATCCCGCGCCTGAGCTCCTCGACGACCGGACGAGTGGCACCTACGCCGCGAGCACCGGCACCGACTGGGAGCTGGTGACCGACCGGGTGATGGGCGGCGTCTCTTCGGGACGGCTGAAGGTCGAGGAGGTCGGCGGCCGGCCAGCGCTCCGCATGACAGGCCAGGTCAGCCTCGAGAACAATGGCGGCTTCGTGCAGATGGCGCTCGACCTCGCGCCCGGGGGCGGCCCGGTCGATGCCTCGCGCTTCGCCGGTATTACGCTTGTTGTCCACGGCAACGGGGCGGCCTATGGCGTGCATCTGCGCACGGCGGATGTCGTACGGCCCTGGCAATCCTACCGCGCAGGCGTCGTCGCCGAGCCGAGATGGACCACCGTCACGCTCCCGTTCGAGGCGTTCACCCCGCACCGGATCGACGCGCCGCTCGACACTACACGCCTCCGCCGCATCGGGATCGTCGCGATCGGGCGGGCCTTCGCCGCCGAGATCGCGCTCGCCCGCCTCGCCTTTGCCACAGGCTGAGCCGCTTGCCAGCCGGCACGCGAGCCTCTAGGTCCAACGACAAACGGAGGAGCCGCCATGCCCGTGCCAGCCAGCGAGATCGAGCGCCTGATCAGGGCCCGCTTCCCGGATGCCCGTGTCGAGATCCAGGACCTGGCGGGCGACGGCAATCACTACCGCGCGACGGTCGTCGACGAGGAATTCCGCGGCAAGAACCGCGTGCAGCAGCAGCGGATGGTGAACGAGGCGCTCAAGGAGATCCTCGAGGGATCCAACGCGCCGCTCCACGCGCTTGCGCTGCAAACCAGCGCGCCGGACTGAGCCCATCTTGCGCGCCCCGGCGCCCATGACTAATTTCCGACCGAAACAGTTTGCCGCGCCGCACCAGGCGCCGCCGCCCGGGAGCGACCAATGAGCGACATCGAGACCCAGATCCGCGAGACCGTCGACAGCAACGAGGTGGTGCTGTTCATGAAGGGCACGCCCGAGATGCCGCAATGCGGCTTCTCCAGCAAGGTGGCGCAGATCCTCGGCTTCGTCGGTGTGCAGTATTCCGGCGTCAATGTGCTGGACTCCGAAGAACTCCGTCAGGGGATCAAGTCGTTCTCCGACTGGCCGACGATCCCGCAGCTCTATGTCGGCGGCGAATTCGTCGGCGGCTGCGACATCATCGTGGAGATGACACTGTCGGGCGAGCTCGACGAACTGCTCGACCAGAAGGGCGTCACGTTCAACAAGCAGGCGGCGGAGCAGATCCGGGCGCACAACAGCTGATCGGCGCGGGAGGCCGAGGCGATGAAGCTCTTCGTCGGCCTCGGCAATCCCGGACCGAAATACGCACACACCCGGCACAGTATCGGCTTCATGGCGGTGGAGGCGATCGCCGAGGCCCACAGCTTCGGACCCTGGCGCGCTCGGTTCCAGGGCGAGGTGTCCGAGGGGCGCCTCGGCCGCGACAAGCTGCTGCTGCTGAAACCGCTCACCTATATGAACGAATCCGGTCGGTCGGTCGGTGAGGCGATGCGCTACCATCGCCTCGCGCCTGAGGATGTGCTGGTGTTCCACGACGAGCTTGCCCTCGCGCCGGGCAAGATCCGGGTCAAACAGGGCGGCGGCCATGCCGGGCACAATGGCTTGCGCTCGCTTCACGCCCATATTGGCGAGGGCTATGGCCGGGTGCGCCTCGGCATCGGCCATCCGGGCGACAAGAACCGCGTCTCCGGCTATGTGCTCCATGATTTCTCCAAGGCGGAGGAAGGCTGGCTCGGGCCGCTGATCGAGGAGATCGCCCGCGCCGCGCCGAAGCTCGCCGAGGGCGACGCCTCGGGTTTCATGAATGCGGTCGCGCTCGCCACCCAGCCACCAAAGGAGCCGAAGCCGCCCAAAGTCGAGAAACCCGCGGAACCACCGGCCGGCACCGCCACCGACGCGCCGGGGCCATTTGCGAAGCTCTCGGGTCTCTTCCGCCGCGACTGACCTGCAAGGCGGGGATCTTGACCCCGTCGCGCCGGGCAGCCATCACCCAGGCCGATCAGTTTGAGCGGGGGCGTGCCATGGGCTTCAAATGCGGGATCGTGGGGCTGCCGAATGTCGGCAAGTCGACCCTCTTCAATGCGCTGACCCGCACCGCTGCGGCCCAGGCGGCGAACTTCCCCTTCTGCACCATCGAGCCCAATGTCGGCGAGGTGGCGGTGCCCGATGCGCGGCTCGACCAGCTGGCCGATATCGCGAAGTCGCGCCAGGTGGTGCCGACGCGGCTCACCTTCGTCGACATCGCAGGGCTGGTGAAGGGTGCGTCCAAGGGCGAGGGGCTCGGCAACCAGTTCCTTGCCAACATCCGCGAGGTGGACGCGATCGCCCATGTGCTGCGCTGCTTCGAGGATGACGATGTCACGCATGTGGATGGTCGCGTCGATCCGGTGGCCGATGCCGAGACGATCCAGACCGAGCTGATGCTGGCCGATCTCGAATCGATCGAGCGGCGGCTCCAGAACCTCGCGCGCAAGATCAAGTCGGGCGACAAGGAGGCTGTTGCGTCCGATCGGCTGCTGCGCCAGGCCAAGGAGGTGCTCGAGGACGGCCGGCCGGCCCGGGTGGTCGAGGTCTCGAACGAGGATGCGCGCCTCTGGTCGACGCTCCAGCTCCTCACCACCAAGCCCGTGCTCTATGTCTGCAATGTCGAGGAGGCCTCGGCGGCCGAGGGCAACTCCCATTCGGCGCGCGTGGCCGAGATGGCCAGGGCCGAGGGTGCCGGCCATGTGGTGATCTCCGCCGCGATCGAGGAGGAGATCGCCCAGCTGCCCGATGAGGAGCGCGCCGAGTTCCTCGACGAGATGGGGCTCGAGGAGCCGGGGCTCGACCGGCTGATCCGCGCGGGCTACGAGCTGCTCGGGCTGATTACATATTTCACCGTGGGGCCCAAGGAGGCGCGCGCCTGGACGATCCTCGAGGGCACGCTGGCGCCCCAGGCCGCGGGC
>CAYORO010000386.1:0-3210 GCA_964406355.1 uncultured Limibaculum sp. | reverse complement strand
CCCGTCATGCCCGGCGGGCGATCACAGCCGCTCGGCGTGCCAGGCGATGTGGTCCTCCATGAAGGAGGCGACGAAGAAGTAGGAATGGTCGTAGCCCGGCTGCAGGCGCGTCATATGGGGCGTCCGGGTCTCGGAGAGCGCCGCCGCGAGCGCCTCGGGCATCAGCTTGTCGAGGAACGGATCCGCCGCCCCCTGGTCGACCAGCACATCGCCCCGCCAGCCCCGGGCGCGCATCAGAAGCGTGGCATCGTGCCCGGCATGCCCGGCATCGTCGGCGCCGAGATAGGCGGCGAGCTGCTTCTGCCCCCAGTCCGAGCGCGTCGGATGGGTGATCGGCGCGAAGGCCGACAGCGAGCGGTAGAGATCGGGGTGGCGCATCGCGAGCGTCAGCGCTCCGTGCCCGCCCATCGAGTGCCCGGTGATGCCTTGTCGCTCCTCATCGACCGGGAAGGCCCCGATCACGACGCGTTGCAGCTCATCGGTGACATAGGTCTCCATCCGGAAATGCGGCGCCCAGGGCGCTGCGGTCGCATCCACGTAAAAGCCCGCCCCCTGGCCGAGATCGAAAGCCGCGTCGTCGGCCAGACCCTCCCCCCGGGGCGAGGTGTCGGGGAAGACCAGCGCGAGCCCCATCTCGGCGGCATGGGCCTGGGCACCCGCCTTCACCATCGCGTTCTCATGGGTGCAGGTGAGGCCCGAGAGATACCAGAGGCAGGGGACCGGCCCATCCTCGGCCTCGGGCGGCAGATAGACCGCAAAGGTCATCTCGCAGCCACAGGCCTCCGAAGCATGGCGATAAACCCCCTGCGTGCCACCGAAGGCGCGCGCCTCGCTCACTGTCTGCATTGTTCTCTCCCTCCCTCGCCAACGGCCGCCAGTTGGTGCCACCCGGCCCCGCCGAGGCCGATGGGGCGCGAAACGTCTCGGCCCGGTGCAGCATGCGCCCGGGCGGGTGGGGCCTCGGCGGGGCCGGTGCCGTGCCTGCCCGCGCGCGCGCTCAGCCGCCGAACCGGGCCTTCAGCGCCTCCAACCCTGCCTCATAGATCGCCGCGACCACATCCTCGGCACCATCGGCCCGCGGCGTGAAGGACGAGCTCCAGGTCACCTTGGTGCCGGCGCCCGTGTCGCTGACCGACAGCCGCGCATGATAATGCGCGACCGGCAGCGGACCGCGCAGGATCGAATAGTCGTAATGGTGGCGCGCCTTCTCCTCGAGATGCTCGAGGAGCCGCCCGCCGCCCAGAAGATCGAGCGCGCGAAACTCGTCCTCGCCGACATGCTCGCGGGTCGAGCCCTTCACACCCGGATGCCAGTTGGCCATCCCGTGGAAGTCGCCGATCAACGCCCAGACCTCGAGAACCGGGGCCGGCACGGTCACCGAGCGGGTGACCGAGGCGATACGTTCCCAGTCGCTGCTCGTGTCGGTGTCCATCTCCGTCTCCCTCAGTCGGCCACGACGGCGCGGATCGCGGCGCCCTCGTGCATCAGGTCGAGGCCGTGCGTGATCCGGTCGAGCCAGAAGCTGTGCGTGACCATCGGATCGAGCCCGATCTCCGTCACCTCGAGCGGCGTGCCCGCCGCGACCCCAACCGCTGCCCGTGTCCGCATCCCGATCCCCTCAGACCTGTCCCCGGCCGGCCCGCCGGCGCGCGAACCTTGGCATTCCGCGCGACGGCTGCCAAGCGCCATCTGGCGGGGCGCGCAATCCCGGGCTAGCTTCACTCCAAAAGGGTGGAGGACGGCGATGGCAGAGGCGGCGGATCAGGACCGGCCGGCGCAAGCAGCGGTGCCACGGCTCGCCCGCGGCGTGCGGCTCCACTGGTGCCGGGTGCGCGAGACTTGGTTCCTCCTCGGGCCGGAACGGGCGATCCGGCTCGATGCGACCGGCCATGCGGTGCTCGATCTCGTCGACGGCACGCGCGATCTCGGCGCCATCGCGACGACACTTGCCGAGCGTTTCGACGCGCCCGCGGCCAAGATCGAGGCCGATGCCGGCGCCTATCTCGCAGGCCTCTCGGATCGCGGTCTGGTGCGCCTCGGCCCGTGATCCCGTTTTCGACTCTCGGAGGACCGTCCGCGACCAGAGTTGATCGCAGGCGCGCGCAGCCATGCAGGATCGGCAATTCTCCTCACGCCGCCGACACGCCATATCAGCGGCGTCCAAGAGACACACACCCTGTTGCGAAGAGGATACACCCCATGATCGCGCGCCTGATTGCCGCCCTGACCCAGCATGACGACCTCGAGGCCCTCGAGGCCTTCCACCGCGCCGAGCTCCGCGAAGCCGGCGTGACCGACACTGCCTTCCGCGACTTCGTCGCCGGCCGCTAGATCCAACCCTCCACAGCAGGGTGTACCGACAGAGGGGCTGCCCACCGGGCGGCCCCTCAATCTTTGCGCGGGTCAGGTCGCCGTGCTCCGGGGCGCCGCAACCGCCCGACGGAAATGCAGCACCAGCGCGAGATCCGTCAGCGTGACCACGAGGTTCCAGCTGTACAGCCAGATCAGGGGGCTGAGATCACCGCTCTGATGCCATGCCGCAAGCTTCGAGACGATACCGAACACATAGCCCGTGCAGATCAGCACGACGAACATCGCGCTCTTGCCGACCACCGCGCGCTCGCGGATCATCCTGTAGATCGACCAATACCAGCTGATCGAGAAGCAAATAAGCATAAGCGCTTCGAAGATCTCGAAATTCAATATCACCGACTCCATTCTGTCACGCGGCCTCAGCTTAGGCCAAAAAACAGACGACGCCTGTGATAGAATTCACTTGATCAGGTGAAACATCGGCCCAAGGGGCCGAGACGCCGTGAGACTTCCCACCATATCACGTAAGTCTGGTGCACAGCCACCAGGATCCTTGTCTTCAATCTGACACACGATCATTAAAAACGACAAGGGAGGGCCGAGCGGCCCTCCCGTGCAATCGACGCGTTCGGTCAGTCGGTCAGACCGAGTAGTACATGGCGAACTCGACCGGGTGCGGCGTGTGCTCGAAGTTGTAGATCTCCTCCCACTTCAGCTCCATGTATCCCTCGAGCTGATCCTTGGTGAAGACGTTGCCGGCGAGCAGGAACTCGTGGTCGGCCTCGAGCGCCTGCATCGCCTCGCGGAGCGACCCGCAAACGGTTGGGATGCCGGCGAGCTCCTCGGGCGGCAGGTCGTAGAGGTCCTTGTCGGCCGCCTCGCCGGGGTGGATCTTGT
>CAYORO010000385.1:0-3211 GCA_964406355.1 uncultured Limibaculum sp. | reverse complement strand
GCCAGCGGCGCAGGATCGCGGCGCGCTCCTTGGCGGTCTTGGCGGCCCAGGCGGGGATGGCGGCGTGGGCGGCGTCGATCGCCCGGCGGGCCTCGGCGGCGCCCTGGTCGGCGACCTCGATCACCGTCTCGCCGCGGGCGGGGTTGGTGACGGCGAAGGTCGCGCCGCTGTCGGCGCCGACCCACTCGCCGGCGATGTATCCCTCGGTGCGCAGGAGCCCCGGATCGGACAGGCTGTGGTTGAGATCGGCGCGGTCGAGCATGGCGGTCTCCCTTTGCTCAGGCTGAGTGGCACGGACGCGGCGGTGCGTCCGGGCGAAGGACGACGAGGTGCTCCGGCCCGACCTGCCCGGGCGCGGTGAGGCCGAGGAGCGCGATGTCGCGGTCGGTCTCCTCGGCGAGGATCTGGATGGCGCGGGCAACCCCGGCCTCGCCGCCGAGCGCGGCGGCGTAAAGAAAGGGTCGGCCGACGAATGCGAAGTCGGCGCCGAGGGCGAGTGCCTTCAGCACATCGGTGCCGCGGCGCAGCCCGCTGTCGAGGATCAGCGGCGTCGCGGGGCAGAGCGCGCGCGCCTCGGCAACGGTGCGGAGCGGCGAGACGGCGCCGTCGAGTTGGCGCCCGCCATGGTTCGAGAGCCAGACGGCATCGGCGCCTTCCTCCACCGCGCGGCGGGCATCGGCTGGGGCGATCAGACCCTTGACGATCAGTTTGCCCGGCCAGCGTTCGCGGATGAATGCAACATGGCTCCAGTCGAGATGCGCTCGCCGGCCGAACTCCCGCGCCGCACGACGGGCGAGGATCGGCGCACCGCGGGTGGCCCCCGAGTTCTCGAAATGCGGCATCCCATGGGCGAGCAGCGTGCGCAGGAACGTGCCGAGGCTCCAGGCGGGGCGGAGCGCGCCGTCGAGGGCGAGCCGCGCGCTCGGCCGCACCGGGGAGGAGAACCCTGCGCGGGCATAGTGCTCGGGGTTGGTCGGCACCGGCAGATCGACGGTCACGACGAAGGTCCCGATCCCTGCCGCCGCGACCCGGTCGACCAGCGCCGCGATCTTGTCCCGCTCTCCCGGCACATAGGCCTGGAACCACACCTCCGCGTTCGCCGCCACGATCTCCTCGAGCGCGATCAGTCCGGTGCCGGAGATCACCATCGGGATCCCTGCGGCCCGTGCCGCCCGGGCGAGCGCGAGATCGCCCCTGTAGGCCGCCAGCGCCGTCATCCCCATGGGCGCGATGCCGAAGGGCTGTGCCCAACGCAGGCCGAGAAGCGTCGTCTCGCCCGATCGGTCGGCCACGCCCACCAGCATCCGCGGCAAAAACCCCAGCGCCGCCAGCGCGCGCTCGGTGTCCGCAGCCGAGGCGCCGCGCTCGGCTGTCCCCGAGACATAGGCAAAGACCGGCCGGGGCAGAAACCGCCGCGCCCGCGGCTCGAGATCCTCGAGTGCCCGCACCCCGCGCAGCCGCCAGGGCGGTCGCGCTGCCCGCTGCACGGCCTTCGGTGCCGGATCGTCTGCCCCGTCCTTCATGCCTCCTCCCTAGCGCCTCGCGAGGCTGCCGCACAGAGGCCGGTCCGCCGACCGTCGCGATCCCAACGCCCAATGACAGGCCTTGACTTTCAAACGAAAATCGGGCAGCCGAGCCGCGTGGGTCAATCCGGACCCCGAGGGCCGCGTGAGCTTGGCGGCCAGACCCTGCCGCCCGTCCGACGCAGCCACACGTGAGCACTCCATGCCGTTCTCCGATCTCGGCCTCGACGCCGATCTCATGCGCGCCATCGACGAGGCGGGCTATACCGAGCCAACGCCGATCCAGGCCGCCGCCATCCCCCACGCGCTCAAGGGGCGCGACGTCCTCGGCATCGCGCAGACCGGCACGGGCAAGACCGCGTCCTTCACCCTGCCGATGATCCATCTGCTCGCCAAGGGGCGGGCGCGGGCGCGCATGCCGCGCTCGCTGATCCTCTGCCCGACACGCGAGCTCGCCGCCCAAGTCTCGGAGAACTTCGAAAAGTACGGCAAGAACCACAAGCTCTCGATGGCGCTGCTGATCGGCGGGGTCAACTTCAACAACCAGGACAAGCTGATCGATCGCGGAGTCGATGTGCTGATCGCGACCCCGGGCCGCCTGCTCGACCATTTCGAACGCGGCAAGCTGATGCTCACCGGCATCCAGATCATGGTGGTCGACGAGGCTGACCGGATGCTCGATATGGGCTTCATCCCGGATATCGAGCGGATCTTCGGCCTGACGCCCTTCACCCGCCAGACGCTCTTCTTCTCCGCCACCATGGCGCCCGAGATCACCCGGATCACCGATACCTTCCTGCACAACCCCGAGCGCGTCGAGGTGGCCCGCCAGGCGACCGCGGCCGAGACCGTGACCCAGCGCGTCGTCGAGTTCCAGCCCTCGGCCAAGGACCGTGCGGACCGCGAGAAGCGGGACTGCCTGCGCGCACTCATCCGCGCCGAGGGCGAGGCGCTGACCAACGCGATCATCTTCTGCAACCGCAAGCGCGATGTCGGCGTGCTGCAGAAGTCGCTCGACAAGCACGGCTTCAACGCCGGCGCGATCCATGGCGATCTCGACCAGTCGGTGCGGATGGCCACGCTCAACGGGTTTCGCGACGGGCAGATCGCGCTCCTCGTCGCCTCGGATGTGGCGGCGCGCGGGCTCGACATCCCGAATGTGAGCCACGTGTTCAACTTCGACGTGCCGAGCCATGCCGAGGACTATGTGCATCGGATCGGGCGCACCGGCCGGGCCGGGCGCTCGGGCACCGCGATCACCGTCTGCGCGCCGTCGGACAGGAAGTATCTCGACAAGATCGAGGAGATGCTCGGCAACGCGATCCCCAAGGCCGCGGCGCCCGAGATGCCCAAGGAGCGCCGCGCCGAGGAGCCGGCCGAGAAGGCCGAGCCGCGCGGGCGCGACGAGCGTCGCCGTGGCGGGCGGGGCGACCGGACCGAGGGCCGCCCCGAGAGGGGCGAGCGCCCCGAGCGCCCCGAGCGCGGAGACCGCAGCGACCGTGGTGAGCGGAGTGAGCGCGGCGGGCGCGGCCGCGGGCGGGGTCGCGAGGCGGACCAGCCGGTGATCGGCCTCGGCGACCATGTTCCGGCCTTCCTGCTGCGCGAGGTCAAGATCAAGAAGACGCCGACGCGCAAATCCTCCAAGTCCGCCAAGGCGACCGAGACCGACGCCGAGATCGAGACCGACG
>CAYORO010000384.1:0-3230 GCA_964406355.1 uncultured Limibaculum sp. | reverse complement strand
CTTCTCGCCCATCGCGGAGCTTGCCGGACGAGGCACCCGGAAGCGGCGTCCTCGCCGGCAGCTCCCTGGCAGGCGGTGTGTCTGGCCGCGAGGGTCGCACGCCCCACCCGCCCGCCGCCGGCGAGGACCGCGCAAGGTCAGCCCCAGAGCGCGGGCTCGGGTGGGTGGATGAGGCTGTCGTCGTACTGGAGCCGAGGCTCACGATCCGCGGCGAGGATGAGCGGGCCGTCAAGATCGACGAGGCTTGCCCCCTGGGCGAGGAGGAGCCCCGGCGCCATGGCGAGCGAGGTGCCGAGATTGCAGCCGACCATGATGTCGAGGCCCGCGGCGCGCGCCTCTGCCGCGAGCGCCAGCGCCTCGGTGAGCCCGCCGGCCTTGTCGAGCTTGAGATTGACGAGGTCGTAGCGGCCGAGGAGCGGCGCAAGGGAGGCGCGGTCGGTGCAGCTCTCGTCGGCGGCCACAGGGATGATCCGGTCGATCCCGTCCATCTGGGCATCCTGGTCGGGCGGGAATGGCTGCTCGACGAGCGCGACGCCGAGTTCGCGGAGCCGGGGCAGGTGGTCGACGAGCTGGTCGCGGGTCCAGCCGGTGTTGGCATCGACCGTGAGCCGCGCCTTCGGGGCGGCCGCGCGCACGGCCTCCACCCGGGCGATGTCGCCCTCGGGCCGGCCGAGCTTGAGTTTCAGGACCGGGCGGATGTGGTTGCGCGCGGCGGCCGCGCCCATCGCCTCGGGCGTGCCGAGGCCGATGGTGAAGACCGTGGTGACCGGGGCGGGCTCCGCGAGCCCCGCGAGCGCCGAGGCCGGGCGGCCGGCGCATTTTGCCTCGAGGTCCCAGAGCGCGCAGTCGAGCGCGTTGCGGGCGGGGCCGGCGGGCAGAAGGCCCATGAGGTCCTCTCGCCCGGCGCCTGCCTCGATGGCGGTCCGGGCGCGCTCGATCTCGGCCGCGAGGCGCGGGCGCGGGCCACCTTCCTCGCTGCGATCGGCCTCGCCGCGGCCCCGATGACCGTCGGCCTCGATCTCGACGAGCACCGTGTCGGCCGTCTCGACCCGCATCCGCGAGATCACGAAGGGCTCGTGCAGCGGCCAGCGCTCCTCGGTCACGGTCAGGCGACGCATGCGGCGGCCTCCATACGGTCGACGATCGGGCCCACGCCGGTGCGGACCGGATCGACCGCGGGCATCGCGTGCTCGGCCGCGAGGCGGGCGAGGAGCGCGGTCGCCTCGGGCTCGGCGAGGCCGCGGGTGTTGACCGAGAGGCCGATCACACGGGCGGCCGGGCAGGTGAGGCGCGCGGCGGCCTCGTTGACCGCGATCGCGGTCTCGAAGTCCGGCAGGGCGTAGTCGTCGAAGCCGCCGCCCTCGATATGGGTGCGGCCGGCTTCGTGGCAGAGGACGAGCGCCTCCGCCTGCGCGCCGTGCAGGAGCCCGAGCGAGACCGAGGCATAGGCGGGGTGGAAGAGCGAGCCCTGGCCCTCGATCAGGTCCCAGTGATCGGGTGCGCCAGGCGGGCAGAGCACCTCGACCGAGCCCGAGAGGAAGTCGGACACGACGGCGTCGACGGGCATGCCCGAGCCCGCGATGAAAATGCCCGTCTGCCCGGTCGCGCGGAAGGTTGCCGGACGGTCGCGGGCGCGGAGCTCCGCCTCGAGGGCGAGGGCGGTGAACATCTTGCCGACCGCGCAGTCGGTGCCGACCGTGAGCAGGCGTCGGCCGGTCCGGGGTGCGCCGGTGCCGCAGGGGAGGTCCGGGGGCGGCACGCGGACGTCATGGATGGCGCGGCCGGTTCGCGCGGCGGCCTCGGCGATCGCCGGGATGGCAGCGAGGCGGGAGTGGAGCCCGGCGGCGAGGTCGAGTCCGGCCTCGAGCGCCGCGATGCAGAGCCCGACCCACGCCTCGGGCAGCGCTCCGCCGACGGGCGCGACGCCGATCACGAGGGTTCGGGCGCCGGCCTCGGCGGCGGTGGCGATGTCGTGGTCCGGCAGGCCCAGATCGGCGCCGCAGCCGGGCAGGCGCATCTGTCCGACGCAGTCCTCGCGGCGCCAATGGGCGATGCCGCCGGCGGTCTTGGCGCCGAGTGCGCTCTCTGCGGTGCCGAGGAAGAGCAGGTAGGGTTTGCGGAGCGCGATCGGCGCGGGCGTCGGTGTGTGCATGGGCGGAGGCTCGCCGATCCCGCGGTGTCCTGCAAGGGGTGGGCGGCACGACTGCTCGGGTCAGGGCGACCAAAGCTCGCGGCGCAGCCATGGCGCCGGTGGTTGGAGCTGCCCCTCTGTGGCAGTCACCCGCGGATCCAGTGCGATGGATTGCCAGGCGGGGCGCCAGGCGTCCGGCAGGGGGTAGGGCGGGGCGATCGCAGTCTCCGGCGCGAAGCCGAAGCGGCCGTAATAGGCGGGGTCCCCGAGGACGCAGAGGCGTGCTGTGCCGTCGCGTGCCCGGGTGTCGATCGCGGCCTCGACGAGGGCGCGGCCGATGCCGATTCGCTGCTGTGCCGGCTGGACGGCCAGCGGGCCGAGCAGCCCCACCTTCGCACCGCCGCCGACGGCACAGGGCGTGACCGCCACATGGCCCGCGACGGCGCCATCCGCCTCCGCCACGAGCGACAGGACGCCCGATCCCAGGCCGAGGAGATCGCGGAGGAGCGGCAGCAGATCCTCCTCGGGAAACGCCGCCGCATAGAGGCGCTCGATGGCGGGGATATCGGCCACCCCGCTCTCGCGGATCACGGTCTGGCTGCCCCCGCTCATGCCGACCTATCCCGCGACAGCCTCAACCTTCTGGCATATTCCATCGATCACCGCCTCGAGGAGCACCGGGTCCTCGCTCTCGCCCATCACGCGGATCACCGGCTCGGTCCCCGATTTGCGGATCACCAGCCGGCCGCCGCTGGCCAGCGCCCGCTCGGCCTCGGCGATCGCGGCCGTGACGCCTGGATCCTCGAGCGGCCGGGTGAGGGGGTTGAACCGCACATTCTTAAGGAGCTGTGGACAGGGTTCGAACAGCCGGCAGAGCGCGGAGGCCGGCCGGTCCGTCTCGATCAGCGCGGCGAGCACCTGGAGCGCGGCGAGCAGCCCGTCGCCCGTGGTCACATGATCGCCGAGGATGATGTGGCCCGACTGCTCGCCGCCGAGATTGTAGCCGCCGGCCCGCATCTGCTCGACCACGTAGCGGTCGCCGACCTTGGTGCGCAGCACCTGGATGCCATGCCCGCCGAGGAAGCGCTCGAGCCCGAGA
>CAYORO010000383.1:0-3235 GCA_964406355.1 uncultured Limibaculum sp. | reverse complement strand
ACCTGACCATCGGCTACAACACCTCCGAGGTCATCATGGCGCGGCTGATGCAGACCACGACCGCCAAGCAGCGCGTCTATCAGCAGTCGGTCTCGTTCTTCACCACCAATGAGAGCGTGCTGACCGCGCTCAAAGCCTCCTTCACCGGCATGTTCGGCCTGCACGAGGCGACCGAGACGCTCAACTCGATGAAGGAGGGCGTCTCGAAATCCATCGAGGTGCTCGCCGATATCGGCGCCAAGGTCCAGCAGGAGGCGCTCAAGGCCGGCTACGGGCCGACGATCCGCGCCGATGCGGTGAAGAAGCTCGTCGACAGCGTGGTGAACTATCAGGAGAGCGCGGGCGAGATCATCGGCGAGATGCGCACGCTGGCCACCAAGAACTCCGAGGAGATCCGCGACGCGGTCGAGGACGGCAAGCGCCGCATGGCCAAGCTCGCGCAGAAGGGCGCGGCGCTCGGGCTCTGATGGCGGAGCCCTCGCCCAAGGATGCCGGCTCGGCGCCGTCGGAGCCCGCAAAGCTCGACGAGCTGATGATGGCGATGGACGTGGTCGACACGCTCCGCCACGAGGAGCGCGTCGTCGCCCGCGAGCTCGGCCAGGACGACCGCGACGAGGCGCTGAAAGCCCGGCTCCGTGCGCTCTACGAGGGTCAGGGGCTCGAGGTCTCCGAGCGCATCCTCGAGGAGGGGATCGCAGCGCTCAAGGAGAACCGGTTCGTCTACGAGCCGCCGGAGCCCTCGTGGCGCGTGACTGCGGCCAAGCTCTGGGTCAGCCGGATGCGCTGGGCCCCCTGGGCGGGCGGCGCGGCGGCGCTCCTGATCCTCTGGCTCGGCTGGTCGGCGATCACGCCCTCGGTGGAGGACCGCCTTGCCGGCAACCTAGAGACCGCCGCCGCGGAGGCCGGTGCGCTCGCGACAGGCGCCGACGCGACCGCCGCCGTGACCGCGGCCGCCGAGGCGGGCCGGCGCGCCCTCTCGGCCGGCGAGAGTGACCAGGCCGAGGCGGCACTCGCCCGCCTCGAGGCGCTGAAGACCGAGCTCGGCCTCGCCTACGAGATCCGCATCGTCTCGCGTCCCGGCGAGCGCTCGGGCGTCTACCGCATCCCCGATGTGAACACCCAGGCGCGCAACTCCTACCTCATCGTCGAGGCGATCGGCCCGGGCGGCGACGCGCTCCCCCGCCCGATCCGCAGCGAGGAGGACGGGCAGACCCGGACCGTGACGATCTGGGGCCAGCGGGTGCCCGAGGCGGTCTACCAGGCCGTCGGCCGCGACAAGCAGGAGGACGGGATCGTGCAGGACGCCGTCCTCGGGGTGAAGCCGGCCGGCCGCCTCGCGCCCGACTGGCGCATGGCCGTCGAGGCCGGCGCGATCACGGAGTGGGACCGGTGATCTCCGCACGCGACGCCCATGGCCGGATCGATGCCGGCATCGCCGAGCTCCGCCGCGAGGAGACCCGCCTCGCCGAGCAGATCTCGGCGCTCTCGGAGGAGGCCGCGCGGATCCGCCAGGCCGAGGCTGGCGCCTATCGCGCGCTGGCGCGGAACCGCCTCGACGCGCTCGAGGCGGGCACCGTGACCGGACAGCTCGACAGCGCCGAGCGCGCGGCACTCGCGGCGATCGAGGGGCGCCGCACCCGCCTTTCCGAGATCGAGGCCGAGCGCGCGGCAATCGCCGAGCGGCTCGAGGCTGCGGAGGCCCAGCGCGCCGAGGCCGACCGCGCGCTCGAGATCGCGGCGGAGGCCGTCGAAACCCTCGCAGACCGCACCGAGGCGCGGCTCGCGGAAGACCCCGCCTGGGAGGCGGAGGCCGACGCCGTCGAGGCCGCCGAGGCCCGCGTGCTGGCCGCCGAGGGCAAGGCCGAGCGCGCCGAGGCCGACCGGGCGCAGAAATCGGCGGCCTATGACGACGACCCGCTGTTCACCTATCTCTGGGCGCGCGGCTACGGCACCTCGGCCTATCGCGCCTCCAACCTGGTGCGCTACGGCGACGAGAAGGTCGCGCGGCTCGTGGGCTTTGCCGAGGCGCGGGTCAACTACCACCGCCTGACCGAGATCCCGAAGCGGCTCCGCGCCCATGCCGACCGCCTGGGCGCCGAGGCCGAGGCCGCCCGCACCGCGCTCGAGGCCAAGGAGCGGGCCGCACTCGAGGCCGACGGCGTCGCGCCGCTCGAGGCGACCGTCGCCGAGCGGGAGGCCGCACTCGACGCGGCCGAGGCGGAGATCGACCGGCTCGAGGACGGCCGGGGCGCGCTCGACACCGAGGTCGCTGAGCTGACCGGCGCCGAGGGCGCAGGGCTCGCCACAGCGCTCGAGGGGCTCGTCACCACGCTCCGCGCCGACAGCATCGCCCGGCTCGAGGCGGAGGCCCGCGCCACGCCCGGCCCCGAGGACGACCGCATCGTCGCCGAGATCGCGGGCCTCGCCGAGGATGCCGAGCGCATCGAGCGCGAGCTCGCCGAGGCCGAGGACGACCGCCGCCGCGTCGCCTCCCGCCGCACCGCGCTCGAGCAGGACCGCCGCCGCTTCCGCAGCCGCGGCTACGGCGCGCCGGGCGGGCAATTCGAGAACGGCGAGGTGATCGGCGAGATCGTCGGCGGGCTGGTGCGCGGGGCGATCACCGCGGGCCTCGGCGAGGCGCTCGCCGATGGCTGGCGCGCGCCCCGGCGGCGCGGACGCCCGGGCTTCGGCGGCAGCATCGGCCGACCGCGCCGCTCGGCACCCATGCCACGCCCGTCGCGCTCCTCGGGCGGCTTCCGCACTGGCGGCGGGTTCTGAGGCGCCCGCGGCCGAGCGACCGTCGGAGGCGCGCCTGGTCTTCTCCTCGATCGAGTTCCTCTGCGTCTTCCTGCCGGCGGCGCTCGCGCTCGCCCATCTGGCGGGACGATACGGCAATGCCGTGCTGCTCGGGCTCAGCCTGCTCTTCTATGGCCTCGGCGAGGGCGCCTATCTCACGGTGATGCTGGCGGTGATCGCGCTCGCCTACGGGGCGGGGCGGCTGATCGAGGCGGGGCAAACACGCGCGGGGCTCATCCTCGGGGTCGGCGGGGCGCTCGGGCTCCTCGGCTGGTTCAAATATGCGGGCTTCGCGGCCGAGACCCTCGGCGCCGAGATCGGCGCGGTCCACCTGCCGCTCGGGATCTCGTTCTTCACCTTCCAGGCGATCGCCTATGTGCTCGATGTCCGCCGGGGCAAGGTGCCGGCCGAACGCACGGGCCTCCGCCTCGACACCAAT
>CAYORO010000382.1:0-3236 GCA_964406355.1 uncultured Limibaculum sp. | reverse complement strand
CCTTGTTGCGCACATAGACCTGGCTCGCCGGGTTCTCGCCGACCAGCACCACCGCGAGGCCCGGCGTGATCCCGTGATCGGCCTTGAGCCGCGCGACATGGGTTCCCACCTCGCCGCGGATCCGCTCGGCAAAGGCCTTGCCGTCGATGATGTCCGCCATCCGTCCCTCCCGTCTGTTCTGGTTTCGCCCGCCATAAGCATCTGGCAGGGCAAGGTCCAGTTCTTCGGGCGGTGACATGGGGCCGGCGCTCGGCGGAGACGTGCAGGGTCCCCGTCCTGCGGGCCGATGGGGCGCGGAACGTCGCCTTGCCGTGGCCACGGTCGCCCGGGCGGGTGGGGCCCGCGGACGGGGACCCCGCCCCCGGGCGCCGCCGTCAGCCCTGCTTCGCCTTGAAGCGGCGCTGCGTCTTGTTGATCACATAGACCCGGCCCTTTCGGCGCACCACACGGCAATCCTTGTGGCGCTGCTTGAGCGACCGGAGCGAGCTCTTGACCTTCATCTCACCCTCCTCTCAGCCCAGCGCCGCCTTGGCGCGGTCGACGATTGCGTTGAACGCGGTGACGTCATGCACCGCGAGATCGGCCAGCACCTTGCGGTCGACCTCGATGCCGGACTTTGTCAGCCCGTCGATGAACCGCGAATAGGTGAGCCCGGCATCGTATTCCCGCACCGCCGCGTTGATCCGCTGGATCCAGAGCGGGCGGAAGGTGCGCTTCTTCACCTTGCGGTCGCGGGTCTGGTATTGCAGCGCCTTGTCGACCGACTGCTTGGCGGTCCGGAAGGTGCGGCTGCGCGCGCCGTAATGGCCCTTGGCGGCCTTGACGACTTCGCGATGGCGCCTGTGGCTGGTGGCGCCGCCTTTCACTCGTGGCATGGCGTGTCCTCCTCAGCCGTAGGGCATGAATTGCTTGACGATCCGCTCGTCCGGCTTCGTGAGCACCGTGGTGCCCCGGGCGCTGCGGATGAATTTGGGCGTGCGCTTGATCATGCCGTGGCGCTTGCCGGCCTGCTGGACCTTGACGCGCCCCGTGGCGGTGACCTTGAAGCGCTTTTTCACGCCCGACTTGGTCTTCATCTTGGGCATTTTCTTCTCCTTCCAGACGCATCCGCGCGGTCGCCGCGGCAGCCCATTCCCGGCCGGGCGACCTTTTCCGAAGCCGTGGCAATTACGCGCGGGCGGGCGGTTTGGCAAGGGCCCAGCGCCGTCAGCAGGCCTCCTCGGCCGCGTAGAGTTCCACCTCGGCGAGAATCCAGTTCCGGAAGGCGCGGATCTTCGGCACCCGCGCCCGCTCCGGCACATGGACGAGATAATAGGAGAAGTCGGGCGAGGCGCCCTCGAGCTCTGCGAAGGGGGCGACGAGGCGGCCATCGGCAAGTTCGCCCGCCGCCAGCGCCCGCGGGCTGAGCGCCACGCCCTGGGCCGCGATCGCCGCCATCAGGATCATCCCGAAATCGTTGAAGCGCGGACCGGCGGCGGGGTCGACGCCCTCGATCCCGGCGGCCTTCAGCCACATCGACCAGCTCGGCATGGTCTCGGGCTCCCCGCCCGCACGGCTGAGCTGGAGGAGCGTCTGATGCGCGAGATCCGCCGGCTCGCGGATCGCGCCCGGCCCCTCGAGCAGCGCCGGCGCGCAGACCGGCACCGCGACTTCGGCGAAGAGACAGTCGCGCCCGAGCCCCGGGTAGTTCCCCGCCCCGAAGCGGATCGCGAGATCGACATCCTCGCGCTGGAGATCAACCAGCCGCTCGCTCGCATCGATGCGCACCTCGATCTCGGGATGGGCGGTGCGAAACCGTCCGAGCCGCGGCACGAGCCAGCGCCCGCCGAAGGACGGCGCCACCGAGACCGTCAGGATCCCCGTCGCCGCGGTGATCTCCTCGACCCCGCGCGCGATCCGCTCGAAACCCGCGGTCAGGTGGGGTGCCGCGCACGCTCCCGCCTCGGTCAGCTCAAGCGCGCGCGGCAGCCGGCGGAAGAGGCGCTGGCCGAGCAGGTCCTCGAGCGTCTTCACCTGCTGCGAGATCGCCGCCGGTGTGACCCCGAGCTCGTCCGCCGCCTGCTTGAACGAAAGATTCCGCGCCGCACTCTCGAAGGCGCGCAGGCTGTTCAGCGGCGGCAGGCGGCGCATCGGCGTAGCTCCTCACGGGCGCGTGTGCGGGTCTCTTGTGCGCGCGGGCCCGCACCCCACTTTCAACGGCCAGGATAACGTGAGATAGGGCGGTGCCATAGCCCGCGGGCCGCGCGGGCCGCTGGCCGGGAGCTGAACCCAATGGACATCCGAGACGCGCTGACCTTCGACGACGTGCTTCTCGTGCCCGGGGCGTCAGAAGTGATGCCGACCCAGGCCGACACCCGCACCCGCGTGACGCCGGGGATCGAGCTCAACATCCCGCTGATCTCGTCCGCGATGGACACCGTCACCGAGCAGGACATGGCGATCGCCATGGCCCAGGCGGGCGGGATCGGCGTGATCCACCGCAATCTCGACATCGAGCAGCAGGCAGCCCAGGTGCGCAGCGTCAAGCGCTTCGAATCGGGCATCGTCTACAACCCGGTGACGCTCAGCCCGGACCAGACGCTCGCCGATGCCTGGGCGGCACAGAAGGCCTATGGCATCACCGGCTTTCCGGTGGTCGACCGCGAGCGGCGGCTTGTCGGCATCCTCACCAATCGCGACATGCGCTTTGCCGAGAACCCCGCGACACCGGTCTCCCAGCTGATGACGGCGGAAAACCTCGCCACCGTGCGCGAGCCGGTCGATCTCGCCGAGGCCAAGCGCATCCTCCAGTCGCGCCGGATCGAGAAGCTGCTGGTCGTCAGCGAGCAGGGCGAGTGCACCGGACTGCTGACGGTCAAGGACATCCAGAAGGCGGTGCTGAACCCCAACGCCTCGAAGGACGAGCTCGGGCGCCTCCGCGTCGCGGCCGCGACCACGGTGGGCGACCAGGGTTTCGAGCGCTCGGCCGCGCTCATCGATGCGGGCGTGGACCTGATCGTGGTCGACACCGCGCACGGGCACTCCAAGGCGGTGGCCGAGGCGGTCACCCGGATCAAGACGCATTCAAACTCGGTGCAGGTGGTGGCCGGCAATGTCGCCACCGCCGAGGCGACCCGCGCGCTGATCGATGCGGGCGCAGATGCGGTCAAGGTCGGCATCGGGCCGGGCTCGATCTGTACCACCCGGATCGTTGCCGGCGTCGGCATGCCCCAGATGACGGCAGTGATGGACTGTGC
>CAYORO010000381.1:0-3279 GCA_964406355.1 uncultured Limibaculum sp. | reverse complement strand
TGGCGTCAAGATCGCTCGACGCCTCCATCCGCAACCGGTTGATCTCGCGCGTGTACGCCTCGCAGAACTCCCTGAAGAGGTCCGGCGCCATGAGCTGGTCGCGTAGGGCGGTCAGCACGCGGCGCTCGAGGTCGTCGCGGACGACCTGGACCCGATTCCGACATGTCCCTTTGTTCTTCACGGTTGAGCAGCCGAAGCGGCTTCGGTGGACGAGCGAATATCCGCCCCCACATTCGGCGCACTTGATGAGACCCGAGAACAGGTAGCGCTGCCGTCGGGTCGAGTTCAGGCCATTGCTCTTGCTGCCGGCATAGCGCTTGCGGATCGCAGCCTGACGCTCCTTTACCTTTTGCCAGAGATCGTCGTCGATGATCCGCAGGTCGGGAACGTCCTGGACGATCCAATCGCTCTTCGGGTTTGGACGTGCGACGCGCTTGCCAGTATCGGGATCTTTGAGGAACCGCTGCCGGTTCCAGACGAGCCGGCCAACATAGAGTTCGTTGTTGAGGATGCCGTTGCCGCGCTTGGCGTTACCATGGATGGTGCTCGGACCCCATCCGCTTGCGCGGGGCCCAGAGACCCCCTCGGCATTGAGCTCATGCGCGATCACGCGCGGCGCCTTGCCGGCTACGTAGTCCGCGAAGATGCGGCGGACGATCTGCGCTTGCACTGCGTCGATCTCTCGCTCGCCTTTGGGCGCATCCCCATGCGGACCGGCCTGCCGGACGACGCGATAGCCATAGGAGTTCCCGCCGCCGGACTTGCCCTCTTCGATCCGTCCGCGCAGGCCGCGGCGCGTCTTGTCGGCAAGGTCCTTGAGGAACAGCGCGCCCATTGTCCCCTTGAGCCCGATATGGAGCTCGCTGATGTCGCCCTCCGACAGGGTGACCATTCGGACGCCCATGAAGGTGAGGCGCTTGTAGACGCCGGCGATATCCTCCTGGTCGCGCGAGATCCGATCGAGCGACTCTGCAAGGACGATGTCGAACCGCCGATCCTGCGCATCCTGCATGAGCGCCTGAATGCCCGGTCGGATCATGCTCGCGCCCGAGATCGACCGATCCGAGTAGCTGTCGACGATCCGCCAACCCTCCCGCTCCGCGCGCTCGCGGCACAGGCGCAGCTGGTCCTTGATCGACGCATCGCGTTGATTGTCGGACGAATAGCGGGCGTAGAGAGCAACGGAGAGCATCGATCCGCCTTTCAATCGTCCTCTGATTCTGTCTCTTCTTTCGTCCTTAAACAAGTCTTGGCGAAGTGCTCTCGGGCCAGTTGCCGGCCAAGCGCCCGGGCGATGGCGCGAAAGTGCGGCTCGGCGTGCTCGGGACAGCAGGTGCGAACGAACGCCCGATCCGTAGTCTTCCGCTCGGAGGCGCAACTTTCTGTTTTAGACCTTGGCATAGGAGGAATGTCTGCGTATGCCCGACTTGAGGCAACGATTTTACCTGCAATTTCATCTAATTTGGGGAAAGCATCTCATCTATTTATTGTCATTGATCTGAATTCGCGCTTTTACGTTTTGGCATGACGAAGATTGTTTAAGATCGTAGTAAACTCAAACGTAATGGAGGCGAAAACCTGCTCATTTGGTTGATCGCCAGCATCGCGGGGTTAGACAGTGCCATCAATTGCGAAAAGGCGAGGTCTTCGAGACGACCGCCTTCCAGAACCGCCGCGGCGAGCTAGGCCGTGTGGACAAAAGGGATTCCCTTTCGGCCTGAGGCGTGATTCAAGGCTGGGATTTGGGAGCCCGCCTTGGACCGAGACCTGATCGACGACGCCACCTGGGATCTGATCGCACCGTTCCTGCCGCCGGAGAGCGGACGGCGCGGTCGGCCCGCGATCGACAACCGCCGCGTCCTGGAGGGGATATTCTGGGTTGCCCGGACCGGTGCGCCGTGGCGCGACCTGCCGGAGCGGTTCGGACAGTGGAACACCGTGTGGCGGCGCTTCGCGCGGTGGCGCGACGCGGGCCTGTTCGAGGCGATCCTCGAGGCGCTGGCGACGAGCGGGGCCGGCGACCCCACCCTCCAGATGATCGACAGCACCATCATTCGAGCCCACCAGCACAGCGCCGGCGGCTCAAAAGGGGGGAGTCATCTGAACGCCTTGGGCCAGTCCCGAGGGGGCTGGACCACCAAGATCCACCTCGTTGCCGACGCGCAGGGTCTGCCGCTCGCCGTCCATCTGACGCCGGGGCAGACGGCCGACGTCGCTGCTGCCGGGGACGCTCTCTGCCTTGTCGACAAGCGCCCCAGGGAGCTGCTGGCCGACAAAGGGTACGACGCCGACGACCTGCGCTTCGAGCTTCGCTCGCACGGCACGCGCCCAGTGATCCCGTGGAAGAGCAATCGCCTCGCACCGGGACGGCTGGACCGTCAAACATACCGGCTGCGCAACCGGATCGAGCGGATGTTTGGCTTCCTCAAGCACTTCCGCCGCTTCGCCACCCGCTACGACAAGACCGCTGCCAGCTTCCTCAGCTTCGTCCACCTCGCCGCAATCCACCGCTGGATGCGTTTGTCGGAATGCCGGAGTCTCTGAGACTGTCGGCCGTTTGGTTTCATGGGGTTGCGTGTCGCCCACTCTGAGATTGAGTCAAGGTTGTTGAGACTGTATACCGCCTTGAGTCGCCAATAGCGAGACTGTTTGGATGCCATGCGTGGGCAGGCAATGTCCGTCGAGGCCGTAGCCGATGCGGAACGGGAAGAGGCCGAGCAGCGTGCGCGGGTGATTGCGGCGCTTCCTGAGCGACTGTCCCGGGGCGATGTCGAGACCGCCATGCGCCTCTTGGGTGTGAGCAGGGCGACGGTGTTTCGCCTCGTGAAGCAGTTCCGGGAGGATCGTCGGACGAGTTCCCTGCTGCCCGAGAGGCCCGGCCCGAAACCCGGTATGCAGCCTCTGGATCCGGCGGTCGAAGAGATCGTGTCTCGCCACTTCAAGGGGTTCTACGCCACCCGGCGCAAGCCGACCAAGACCCGGTTCTGGCGCGAGGTGGCCGCAGATTGCCGGGAACAGGGCCTCGCGCCGCCATCGATCAGGCGCCTGGGGCGCTGGCTCGAGCAGAAGGACCAGGCGAGGCTCATGGTCCTGCGGGAGGGCAGGGACAAGGCCGAGCGCCGCCATCTTGCCACCCCCGGGACGCTCACGGCCGACCGTCCGCTCGATATCGTCGAGATCGATCACACCAGGGCCGACGTGACCGTGGTGGACCCGGTGACGCGCAGGCCGCTCGGGCGGCCGACGCTCACCGTGGCGATCGACGTGAACACGAGGATG
>CAYORO010000380.1:0-3281 GCA_964406355.1 uncultured Limibaculum sp. | reverse complement strand
GCCAGCGGCGGTTGGTCTTGATGTTGGAGTGGCTGACCTTGTGGCCGGTCTGCACGCCTTTGCCGGTCAGCTCGCAGCGACGGGACATGGGCTCGATCCTTTTCGTCTCGGACAGCGGCCAGCGCCAACGCGCGCCGCGGGAAATCGGAAGCCCGTCGCCTAGCGCCGCGCGCGCCGGGGGTCAAGGGATGGGCGGGGTCAGAAGCGCTCGACCCAGGGGCGGAGCTCGACCTCCCAGGCCCAGACCGAGCGGTCCTGCTCGAGAAAATGCCAGTAGCTCCGCGCGATCGCGTCCGGGTCGAGCATCGCATCGGGATTGTCGGCGGTCTCCACGCGCTCCGGCCGGGCCGGGTTCCGGATGCCGCCATCAATCACGAAATGGCCGATATGAACGCCCTGTGGATGGAGCTCGCGGGCCATCGACTGGGCGAGGCCGCGGAGCGCGAACTTGCCCATCGCGAAGGGGGCGGACAGGGGATAGCCCTTCACGCCCGCCGAGGCGCCGGTGAAGAGGATCGCCCCGTGGCCCGCAGGCTGCATCCGCCGCGCCGCCTCGCGCCCCGCATAGAAGGCACCGAGTGCCGTGACCGTCACCGCCTCGGCGACGCGCTGAGGGTCGAGCTCGGCGATCGGGCCCCGCACCCGGGCGGACGGGTTGTAGACCACGACATCCGGCGCACCGGTCTCGTCGAGCGCGGCGAAGAGCGCGGCCACCTGACCCGCATCGGCCGCATCGCAGGCATGAAGGCTCGCGCCCGTCTCCGCCGCCAGGCCACCGAGATCGCCGGTGGAGCGCGCGGCGAGCGCGACCGCAAGGCCCTTCCCGCGGAAGAGGCGGGCGAGGCTTGCCGAAAGGCCGGCCCCCGCCCCGATGATCAGCGCGCGGCTGTAGCTCGGTGTCATGCCGCGAGGCTAGGCAGCTCGTGCCCCCGGCGCAAGCACTGGCGCACGGACCGGCGCACGGACCGGCGCACGGACCGGCGGCCCGCGCAGCTGTCGACTGGCGCCGGCCCGGTCTTTGCGGCAAGGAGATCGGTGCTGCTGCAAACTCACGATGCGAGGGTTCCCATGGCGATCCTGTACACCGCCGACAGCCTGCTCTTCGAAGAGACGGGCGACGATCTCCGCTTTCTCGGCACGAGGCCGGTCGAGATCTATGCGAGCGATCGGCTGGACTACGGCCTTTTGAGCGATGACGAGGACCTCCTGGTGATCGACCGGGCGACCGGCACCGCGCTCCCGATCGAGGAGCTCGACGCGGCCGAGTTCAGCCGCGCGACCGATGGCGAGCCGATCGTCACGATCTATGCCGGGCTCGGGAGCGACGAGCTGAGCGGGCCGGACATCATCTATGCGCTCCGCGTCTCCGGCCCCGAGCTGATCTTTCCGCCGACGGCGATCGAGGGCTTCCTCGAGTCCCAGGGGATCGACGAGCGCCAGCTGACCGAGATCCAGGGCACGCCCTTCTCCGAGGGCGAGACGGCCGATCTCGGTGCCTTCGCCGTGACCGATGCCGGGCAGGACGTGCCCGAGATCGCCTACACCGCGACGGCGCTCGCCTTCACCGGCGAGGACGGCGAGACCTTTGCCGGCGAGACCACCCTGCGCTTCCGCAGCGATATCCCCGCGGTCGAGATCGGCGATCTGGACGGCGACGGCTTCGTCGAGGATCTCGACCGTGGCACCGTCTTCCAGATCGACGAGACCGACATCTTCGAGATCACCCTCACCCTCGACGGACAATCGCAAACGGTCGTCTTCCTCGATCTCGACTTCGACGAGCGGCCGGGCGGCGTGTCGAGCTATTCGGTGCAGGTCTCGGGCCCAGCCGTGCCGCTGCCGCCGCCGGGCGCCGATGTGGATGCGTTCTTCGAGGGGATCATCACCGGCGAACGCGAGCTGAGCGAGATCCCCGGCACCCCTTTCGAGGAGGGCCGCGCGATCCTCTTCGACCAGATCGACGGCATCGCCGAGCTCGGTCCGGTCGGGCTCGGCATCTCGGAGACCCGCGCGCAGACCATCGCCTATCTCTACGAGGCGGCGCTCGACCGGAACGGCGCGATCGACGAGCCGGGCCTCAATTTCTGGATCAACGAGGCGGAGGCGGGCGCCACCAACCGCCAGATCGCCGGGGCCTTCATCGAGAGCCCCGAGTTCCGCGCGAGCTTCGGCGATCCGGCGACGCTCGGCGACACGGCTTTCGTCACGGTGCTCTTCGAGAACGTGCTGGAGCGGGCGCCGGACGAGGGCGGGCTCGGCTTCTGGCTCTCGGTGCTGGAGCAGTCGGGCGACCGGCGCGAGCTGTTGCTGGCCTTCGCGCTCAGCCCGGAGAATGTCGAGAACTCGACATTTGTCGAGACGCTCACAGAGGTCGCGCCGGGCGACTGGGCGTTCCTCGGCTGACGTGCGGCCCGTGGCGGGCTAGGCTGGCGGAGATCCAAGGGCGGGCAAGCGCGGAGGCACACCATGGCGACGGTTCTGATCACGGGCGCGAATCGCGGCATCGGCCTCGAGCTTGCCCGTCGGGCGGCCGAGCGGGGCGACCGGGTGATCGCGACCGCGCGGCGTCCTGGCGAGGCGACGACCCTCGATGCGCTCACCCGGCAGGGGTTTCGCGGCGAGGGCGAGGTCTCGCTGATCGGGCTCGACGTGACCCGTCCGGGCGAGATCGAAGCCGCGGCCGCCGAGCTTCGCCGCCCGCTCGATCTGCTCGTCTGCAATGCCGGGCAGTTCCAGGCCCGCGGCGGCATCGACGACGCCGAGTACACGGTCGAGGCCTGGGAGAGCACGCTGATGACAAATGTCGCCGGCGTGTTCTTCACGGTGCGCGGGATGCTCGGCGCGCTTGGCGAGGCGGCGCAGCCCAAGGTTGCGGTGATCTCCTCGGTGATGGGCTCCTCGGCGCGGGCGCCGGGCGGGGCCTATATCTACCGCGCTTCCAAAGCCGCGGTGACGAACCTGGCGCGCAACCTGGCGGCCGATCTGAAGCCCCGCGGGATCGCGGTCGGCGCCTATCACCCGGGCTGGGTGCGGACGGATATGGGCGGGCAGGGCGCCGATCTCTCGGTCGAGGAGAGTGCGGAGGGGCTGCTCGCCCGCTTCGACGCGCTCTCGCTCGAGACGACCGGTTGTTTCGAGGATCATCAGGGCGAGGCGATCCCCCTCTGAGGCACCCGGCGGCCGCCCCGCCCCCCAGGCGCCCCCCCCCCCCCCCCCCGCGCCCCCGGGGGGGGGGGCGGCGGGGGCCGGGGGGGGGGGAAAGAGGACGGGGGGGGGGGCCG
>CAYORO010000379.1:0-3284 GCA_964406355.1 uncultured Limibaculum sp. | reverse complement strand
CCTGTTCAAGTACCTGAAGATAGTGCGAGAAGAACGCGCGCACTGTCTCCAAGCTCAGAATGTCGGTGTTGTACTCGATCCGGCCGATCACGCCGCCATCGCGCTCGTCGAGCTCCACGGTCATATCGAGTTTCGACGTGTCCGTGTGCACCTCGAGTTGCGTGAGCGACCAGGTGCCGATGTCGGCATCAAGCTCCGGTTCGAGCACGAACGCGACATTCCCCAAATTCTTGTGCGTCGCGCCCGCCAGCCGGCGCACGCTCTGCAGCGGCAGATCGCGATGATCATAGGCACCGAGACAAGAGCGCTGTACCTCGGCAATCACATCGCGCAAGCTCCCGGTGTCCGGCAGCATTGTCCGCAGCAGGATCGTGCTTATGAAACACCCTGTGAGGTTCCGCGCATCCGACGGCATCGATAGCGCGGCCGCGGTCGCGACCGTGAGGTCGGATTGCCCCGTCAGCTTCTTCAGCAGGACTTTGAACGCCGCCAATAGTGTGATGAACAGCGTGGTATCGTTTTCGGCTGCGAGACGACGGAGCCTCGTGGTCAGGGCAGCCGGTATCGCGACTTTCTCCCGCGAACCGGCAAATGTCGGCTGCGCCGGGCGCGGGCCGTCCGTCGGCAGCTCCAGCTCGGTGATCTCTGCCAGCGCACTGCGCCAGTAAGCTCCATGCGCCGCGACCGTTTCATCTCGTTGTCTGGCACTTGCAAGGATCAGATCTGCATAGGCGCGCTGCTGCACGGGCAGTTCGGGATCCACGCCGGTCATCCGAGCGCGATACATGGCATGCAATTCCGGAACCAGCACCCGATAGGCCGAGACACCATCGAAGACGAGGTGATGGGCGACGACATCGAGCCGAAACGTGTCCTCGCCGGTCCGCAGGAGCAGAAACCGGACCGGTGCTTCGACGGTCAGATCGAACCGCCGCTTGGCCTGAGCGGTCGCAAGCTCAGTCGCCTCCTCTCGGGCGATCTGCGTTGGAAGATGGCGCAGGTCGTAGAACTCGAACGCAGGCGGTTCCTTGTCGGTGCTGACGAAGACCTGCGTCACGCCACCGCTGGTCTGGCAAATGCGGGTCCTGAGTGCGTCGTGCCGGTCGACCAGCCGAACGATCGCCGCCCGCAGGTGGACAACATCGATCCGCTCCGGCATCGAGATGGTGATGGGTTCATTGTAGAAGGGCTGCTCGGGATTGTGCTGCTGATGCAGCCAGATCTGCTCCTGGTAAGGTGAGAGCGGAAGCGGCGATGTTCCGTCCCAGCGCGCCGAAGCGTCCGCCCCGGATCCGCCCTCATCACGCACGGCACCAGGCAGATGAGCCGCAAGTCGACGCACAGTATTGTACTCAAAAAGCGTCGACGCTGGCAGCGAGACACTGTTATTTTCCTCGAGTTCGGCCGCGATGCTCACGGCCATGAGCGAATTGCCGCCCAGATCAAAGAAGCGATCATCCGGGCCGATCGACCCCGCTTCGACGCCGAGATGCTTGGCCCAGATGCCTGCGATCTCAGCCTCGAGCGAGCTGACGTCAGTGGCGTCCCATGCTGGGGCGGTGTCGAGCGAACGAGACGCCATCTGCGGGAGCGCCCTGCGATCCACCTTGCCCACCGACAGCAGGGGGAAGCGCTCGACGCGATAGAAGCGCGCGGGAAACATGTAGCGCGGCAGTGATCGCCCCAAAAACTCCCTTATGCGGCGGGTCGAGGGCAGAACCCGCGCCTCCGGGGCGCTCAAATAGGCGGAAAGTTGCTTTGTCCCGGCCGGTCCATCGTCGGTCACGAGGATGGCCGCATCGTCGATGTCCGGATGGGCGGCGAGCGCTTGCTCGACCTCCTCAAGCTCGATCCGATGGCCCCGGATCTTGACCTGATTGTCCAACCGACCCACGAAGACCAGATTGCCGTTTGCAAGACGGCGCACGACGTCACCGGTGCGGTATTGCAGATCATCGGACCAGACGGTCGCGACAAACTTCTCACGCGTCTTCTCGGCTTGACCAAGATAGCCAAGGGCAAGCCCAGGTCCCGACAGAAGCAACTCCCCTTGGCATTGCCCCTCGAGAGGGTTGAGATCAGCGTCGACAACGGCCGACGTGCTGTTGGAGATGTCCCGGCCCAGCGGGATCGCCTCTCCTTCCGGTGGCATCTCGCGGATTTCGTAAGTGTGCGAGAATGTTGTGTTTTCCGTCGGCCCGTAGCAATGGATCAGATGCGCTGGGCCGCTCCCGCTCGCCCAGAGGCGGCGCACGATCTCGGTCGACGCTGCCTCGCCTCCGAACATGAGCTGCTTCAGGCTGCCGAAGCAGTCGGGATCCGACAGCACATGCTGGTTGAAGAGGCCGGTGGTCAGAAACATCGCGGTGATGCCGGCCTCGGCAATCTTGGCCTTCAGTCGCGTGTGGTCGAGCGCGACGTCGCGGTCAACGATCTCGACCCGCCCGCCGTTCAGAAGCGGTCCCCAGATCTCAAGCGTTGAGGCGTCGAACGCGACATTGGACAGATGCGCCACCACATCGTGCTCGCCGAGCGCGATGTAGTTGGTGTCGATCACCAGACGCCCGATCCCGCGATGTGGGATCATCACACCCTTTGGGCGGCCAGTGGTGCCGGAGGTGTACATAATGTAGGCAAGCGAGTCTGGCCCATTCTGCGCGGTACGCGGATCGGAGGGGTCGGGCAAATCGCGCGCATCCGGCAGGCAAACGACCTCGATCGGTCGATCTGCGGCAGCAACGGCGTTCACGAGCCGGTCGGCATTCGCCGCGTCCGCAAGTACGAAGTTCGCACCGATGTCGTCGATGATGTAGCGAATGCGTTCGTCCGGAAACTCCGGGTCGATCGGGACGAAGCCGGCGCCAGCCTTCAGGATACCGAGCATCGTTGCGATGCGCGAAAAACTTGGTGTCGTGCAAAAGGCAACAGGCGTTGGGAGCGCCGTATGCTTGGCAAGATCGTGGACGAAGGCTGCGATACGGTCAGCCCAACGGTCGAGATCTGCGTAAGATATCGCGGCGCCGTTATGTGCGACAGCGGCCGCCGCTGGCTGAGCGCCGGCCGTCTGCGAGAAGGCCGCATCCACTGATACGAACCTCCGAGAGAGGCTCTTGTTGTTGGGTGAGATCGTTCGGTCCTCCTGCCGGCCCGCGCTGCGCATCGGGGAGCCTCAAAAGAAGTATACAAGCCACAATGCTCGACCAACTGAAATGCGGTTTCAGCCTGGTTCCACGTCGGCGCCACCCCGACCGCGAGCCTTGCTGTCTCGACAGGAGGGCCTCCCG
>CAYORO010000378.1:0-3340 GCA_964406355.1 uncultured Limibaculum sp. | reverse complement strand
GGATATCACGGTTCGCATCTGGCTTGAAGCTCGATCCATCTGGGATATCCGGGCTGAAAGGCGGTCGAGGCGCCGCGTTCCTGCAGTCGGACGATGTCGTCTCGGCGCTGGATACCGAAATCGAGCTGCACTTCGAGCGCTTCGATCTCCGCCTCGGCGGCGACGAGATCGCTCCGAAGTTGGTCGGCCGCCGCCTGCGCGGATCCGAGAGCGGCCTCCAGCCGGGCGACCTCTGCCATCTGTTGCGTCTGGTCGATGCGGAAGAGGACGTCGCCGCGCGCAACGGCCTGGTGACGCTTGACGGCCACCTCGGTGACGGTCCCGGAGACGTTAGGGGTGATGCTCGTCACCACCCCTTGAACGGACACCGAGCCCGAGGGCGTCGTGTGGTTGAGCGCGCCGATGACGACGAGCGCGATGACGAGGCCACCCGTATACACAACGCCCTGCCAGAGGCGGCTCCAGGGGAGCAGCTGCAACTTCGAGAAGACAAGCCACGCAACGCCGAAGTACAGGGCGAGAACGATCAGCACGTAAGGTCTCCGTAGGCTTGGCGTGGTGATGGAGGAGGGTGCGCCTTCTCCCGACTTTATTTTATCTACTTCTTCTTAACTGCAGCCCGATTCAACAGAAAGGCCTCAACCGCTGCCTTCGTCTCCGGCCGCGTGTTCTCCACGCCCTCATAGGGCAGGCCAGTGGCGGGCCGTGTGTCGGGGTAGATCTCCTTGCGTGCCAGATGGCGGCGCAGGATACGCACGAATTCCTGACCGCCCCAGGCACCGACCTCCGTCGACACCGGGTACTTCTCGTGCGTGTCGCGATAGACATCGTAGAAGTTGGCGAGGATCGGGTTTTCACCGGGGCCGGGCAGGTTGAGCTTGAGCTTGTCCTTCACGATCGCCTTTGGAGTGGCGACTGAATAAATGATCACGTGGTCTCGACGGCCCTTCTGTTCGTCCTCGAACAGGAGGGAGGCGGACTGATCGACACCGTCGACGAGCCGGTCGCGTGGAATGAACTGCTCCGCTCCGGCAAGGCGTGCCAGCGTGGTGTACATGTCGGACACGTGGATGATGTTGTTCACCATCGTGTCCGCACCGACCATGCCGGGCCAGCGGATAAAGGCATCGACGCGCACGCCACCCTCGAGCGTGTCGCCTTTGCCGCCGCGATAGATCATCGGCGTGAAGCCCGATTGCGGCGCGTACTTGGTGAAATGGCCGTTGTCGCCCATCACGACGACGGTCGTGTTGTCGGCCACGCCTAGGGCCTCCATCTCGGCGAAAATCTCGCCGAGCCACTGGTCGAGGAGCTGCATCTTATCGGCATACAGCCCGCCATTTGGGCTCTGGGGCCCGGTACGGCCAGCGCGAGTGTTGTGGAGCGGGATCATCGGCCAATACTGCAGGAAGAAGGGTTCGCCGGCACCGGCGAGCCGGCGGAGCTCCTCCATCGTTTTGTCCTGGAAGGCCTGGTTCATCTCGTCGTACTTCGCTGCATTCCAGCGCTCGCCCGGCTCCATGCGGATTTCGCGGACCGGGCCGCCGGCTTCGCCCTCGATGACAGTCATCATCGCGGAGGCGTCTGGGCGGAAGAGATCGTCGATCGTGTAGGCAGGGTCGAAATCGGCCAGGCCGACCGCGACCTGCTCGCGGATTGCGTCGTCATGGAAAATGGTGAGCTGGCCCTGCTGATGGACGGCATGCTGGGCATAGTCGAAGCCCTGGTTCATGGCCCAGGCCTCCGGGATGTCGCCCATATGCCATTTGCCGATATGGGAGGTGGCGTAACCAGCTTGCTTGAGCACCTCGGCCAAGGTGACCTCGTTCGCCGGCAGGCCGAAGCCAGCGATGTCGACAGCCGTGTCGCCCATGCCCATCCGGACCGGCAGGCGGCCCGTCATCTGGGCGACGCGCGTCGGAGTGCAGGACGGTTCGGTATACATCCGGACCATCCGCATCGACTGATCCGAGAAGGCGTTGATGTTGGGTGTCTCGTAGCCGCGCACGGCATTGAGCTCAGGGATACCCATATCGCCAAAGCCAAGATCATCGATCAGGACGGCGAAGATGTTGGGCGCCTTGCCGCCGTTGCGCTCGCGGAACTCGGTCAGGGCCGCATCGACCGCGGCATTGTCTTCGGCCCACTGCTCCGTATGCTGCGCCTCTAGAATTTAGTAGTCGGCGTCGTGAATAATATTGCCGTCTTGCGCTAGGGCGCCAGTGCACAGCGCAATACCGCACAGAAGCAAGAAGTAACGATACGTATTCATTTATTGATCCTTCCATCGTCGAGTGATCTCGGTTGGTTTTGGCTGAAAGCCAGACTGGCAGTCGCGTTGCGTCTTGACCTACCGCTAAGTCTGCAAGAGGTTATTCAGGCTAGCGAGCTTGGAGTGGCGCAATCTGGACGACGTCAGGCGCGATGACCCGGGGCTCGACCGGGAGTGCCCGCTAGTGCCTTCCCTCACCCAAGGGCGAGCGTGACCGAGAGGGCATTTGCAGTGTGCATCTCGGCTCCTCCGATGTTTGGGGCTACTGCTTAGGAGGTTGCCATGACGAGAACACCTCGCGGGCGAGTTCGCTCTCTGGGCGCAGGTTCTCGATGCCCTCGTAGGGGACGCCCTTGCCGAGCGGCAGATGCGCGTATTGCGCGATCGTCAGCAGGTGCCGCTTCACCATGTCCTGGAACGACGCGCCGGCCCAAAGGGAGTAGCCGACCAGGGCGTTTTCCTCCCGCGGATCGCGCAGGATGTTGTAGGTCGGCGCGGCGGCGCCGGGCTGGCCGGGCGCCGGCAGGTGCATCTTGAACTCCTGCTTCACGACCGAGCGCAGCACTGGACCCTCGTAGACATAGACGTAGTCGCGCCGTGAGTTGCCCTCGCCCTCCAGCAACAGGGCTGTCTGGTCGACGCCGTCGATCACCCGGTCGCGGGGAATGAACTCGGTCGCCCCGCCCACGCGCGCGAAGGTGGTGAAGAGATCGGAGACATGGACGATGTCGCCCGCGGCGCTCCCCGCCTCGATTGCCCCGGGCCAGCGGATGAAGGCATCGACGCGCACCCCGCCTTCCAGGTGCTGGGTCTTGCCGCCACGATAGATCAGCTGGTTGAGCCCCGAGGTGCCCTCGTAGTGGTACATCAGGCCGTTATCGGCCATCAGCATGACGATGGTGTCGTCGCGCAGGCCCAACTCGTCGACCTTGGCCAGCAGCTCGCCGATCCAGGTGTCGAGAAGCTGCAGCTTGTCGGCCATGAAGCCCCCGTTCCGGGAGATCGCTTCGTCGGGGTAGACGAAGTTGAGCGGATAGAGCGGCCAGTACTGCAGGAAGAAGGGCTCCT
>CAYORO010000377.1:0-3361 GCA_964406355.1 uncultured Limibaculum sp. | reverse complement strand
GAGTTCCTCTATGGCAAGGGGGTCAAGGCGATCTTCGGGCCGGGCACCAACATCCCCGAGGCGGCGTCCAAGATCCTCACGCTGATCCGCGACGCGCGGGCCCCGAAAGCCGCCGAGTGACCGCACCCGAGGGGGCGGCCGGGCCGGCATCGGCTGAGCCGCCCTGGCGCCTCGTGCCGGTCATCGTGGTGGGCTATTTCGCGCTCCAGGCGGGGTTGCGCATCGCGGCGGGCGGCGCGGTTGATCTCGACGAGGGCGAGCAGCTCGTTGCCACTCAGGCGCTCGACTGGGGCTACGGGCCGCAGCCGCCGCTCTACACCTGGATCCAGTGGGTGGTGTTTCGGATCACGGCGGACGGGATCGCCGGGGTCGCGCTCTTCAAGAACGCGCTCATGGCCGCCGCCTATCTCGGGGTCTGGGCGGCGGCGCGGGCGGCCGGAGCCTCGCCGCGCGTGGCGGCGGTGGCCGTCGCCTCGACGCTGCTCTTGCCGCCGATCCTCTGGGAGGCGCAGCGGGCGCTCTCCCACTCGGTGATGGCCGTCGCTGCGACGACCTGGACCGTGGCGCTGGTCCTCCATCTGAGGCGCGCGCCGCGGCTTTGGGGGTTCTTGGGCCTCGGGGCGCTTCTGGCCGCGGGGCTGCTGGCCAAGGCCAATTATGCGTTTGTCGCCGCGGGGCTCGCGACGGCCCTCCTGATCGAGCCCGGCTCGCGCCACGCGGGCTATCTGCTGAGTGTCGCGGTCGCGGCGGTGCTGCTGGCCCGGCCCGCGCTCTGGATGCTGGAGAACCGGGAGGCGGTGCTCCGCCATGTCCGCAAATTCGAGATCGACGCGGCCGATCCTGCGGTGGCCGCGGCCTCGGGCGTCGGGGAGTTCGTGACCTCGACGCTCGCCTTCCTCGCGCTCCTCGCGGTGGCCCATGGCCTGCTGATCTGGCGCCGCCCGGCCGCCAACGCGCCGGAGGACGCCGCCGAGGCCGCGCGCTTCCTTGGCCGGGCCGTGGCGGCGAGCCTCGTTCTCGTCGCCGTGGTGGTTGCAGCCTCGGGCACGACGACGGTCAAGGAGCGCTGGCTGATGCCGCTGCTCGCGCCGGTGCCTCTCGCGGCCACGCTTTGGGCCGCCGCGCGGATCGATGCGGTGGCAGCCAAGCGGGTCACGCTGCTCGGCACGGCGCTGGCGCTCGTGGCCATGGTGGCGCTGCAGGTGGGGTTTCGCCTCGGCGACGGCGATCCGTCCTACCAGTTGGCGCCGATGGCCGACGCGACCGAGGAGCTGCCCGAGGGGCCGCGCCTCGTGCTCGCCAGCAGCAGCTTTATCGGCGGCAATCTGCGCCTCTCGCGGCCCGAGATGGCGGTGCTCACGCCCAAGATGGCGACGCTGCCGCTGGATCCGCCGGCGGACGGCCCGGCCCTCGCGGTCTGGTGGCGGCGCGAGGCGTCGGGCAACCCGTTCGGCCTCTTCGCCTCCCTTGTTGCGCGCCAAACCGGCGTCGACCTGCGCGCGCTGCCCGTCAGGACGATCGAGGTCGCCCATCCTTGGCCCTATGCCGAGACCCCCTTCCGGCTCCACTGGGCCGAGGTGCCGCGCGATGCCTGCCGGCCGGTGTTGGTGGGCTACGAGCATTTCGTCGAGGACGGGCTGGTTACGCCGGCCACCGAGTTGTGCATAAGCTCGCCTGACGGATAGGCCTGCCGCGAGGCGGAGAGACCGGGGCCAGAACCCGGCGCAGAGGAAGGGGAGCCGAGGGACGCCATGAGCGAGGCAAAGGACAAGGCGCTGCGCGAGGCGGCGCTCAGCTATCATGCGGAGCCGACACCGGGGAAGCTCGCGATCCGGGTCACCAAGCCGATGGCGACGCAGCGCGACCTCTCGCTCGCCTACAGCCCGGGCGTCGCCGAGGCCTGTATCGCGATCCGCGACAATCCGGCCGCGGCCTTCAGCTACACGGGCAAGGGCAACCGGGTCGCGGTGATCTCCAACGGCACGGCAGTGCTCGGCCTCGGCAATATCGGCGCGGCGGCCTCCAAGCCCGTAATGGAGGGCAAGGTCGCGCTCTTCAAGAAGTTCGCCGATATCGACGGCTTCGACATCGAGGTGAACGAGACCGATGCCGAGCGCCTGGCCGAGATCGTCATCGCGCTCGAGCCGACCTTCGGCGCGGTCAATCTCGAGGACATCGGGGCGCCGGCCTGTTTTGAGGTCGAGCGAATCTGCAAGGAGCGCATGGGCATCCCGGTGTTCCATGACGACCAGCACGGCACCGCGATCGTCGTCGCCGCGGCGGTGCGCAATGCGCTGGTGCTGGCGGAGAAGCGGCTCGAGGACGTCACCCTCGTCTCGACCGGCGGGGGCGCGGCCGGCATCGCCTGTCTCGAGCTCCTCTGCGAGCTCGGCCTCCGCCGCGAGCGCGTGTTCCTCTATGACATCGACGGGCTCGTCCATCAGGAGCGCGAGGGGCTCGACCGCTATCGCGCGGCCTTCGCCCAGCCTGCCTCGGCCGGCCCGATCGAGAGCCAGATCGAGGGGGCGGACATCTTTCTCGGCCTCTCGGCGGGCGGCATCCTCAAGCCTGAGATGGTCGCCAAGATGGCGCGCGACCCGGTGATCTTCGCGCTCGCCAACCCGGTGCCGGAGATCTGGCCCGAGGATGCGCGAAAAGTCTGCCCCGACGCGATCATCGCCACCGGCCGGTCGGACTATCCCAACCAGGTCAACAACGTCCTCTGCTTTCCCTTCATCTTCCGCGGCGCGCTGGACGTGCAGGCGACCCAAATCAACGAGGCGATGAAGGTCGCCTGCGCCGAGGCGCTGGCCGAACTCGCCCGGATGACCGCGACGCCCGAGACCGCGGCGGTTTATCGCGGCGAGCGGATCGTCTTTGGACGCGACTATCTGATCCCGAAGCCCTTCGACCCGCGCCTTCTCGGCCAGGTCGCCGGCGCCGTCGCCCGGGCTGCCATCGAAACCGGTGTCGCGCGCGATCCCCATGAGGATGTCGACGAGTACCGCCTCGCGCTCGACACCTCGGTGTTCCGCACCGGCCTGATCATGAAGCCCGTCTTCGAAGCGGCGCGCACCAGCCGGCGGCGGATCGTCTTTGCCGAGGGCGAGGACGAGCGCGTGCTGCACACCGCGCAGTCGCTGCTCCAGGAGGGGGTCGAACGCCCGATCCTGATCGGCCGCCCGGAAGTGATCGAGACGCGCCTCGAGCGCGCGGGCCTGCCGCTTCAGGCCGGGCGGGATTTCGAGATCTGCAACCCCGAGGACGACCCGCGCTACAAGGATTACTGGACCGAGTACCACACCCTCATGGAGCGCCGCGGCGTCACGCCCGATCTCGCGCGGACGATCCTGCGCACCAA
>CAYORO010000376.1:0-3365 GCA_964406355.1 uncultured Limibaculum sp. | reverse complement strand
TCGGCCATGATCGGGTCGAGCCCGGTCGTCGGCTCGTCGAAGAAGATGATCTCCGGTTCGGCCGCGATGGCCCGCGCGAGGCCGACGCGCTTCTGCATGCCGCCCGAGAGCTCGGCCGGGAAGAGATCGGCCGTCTCCGCCCCGAGGCCGACGCGCTGGAGCTTCTCGACGGCCCGCGCCCGTGCCTCCGCCCGCGGCAGGCGACCGGCGCCCCGCAGGAGCCGGAACGCCACATTCTCCCACACGGTCATCGAGTCGAAGAGCGCGCCGCCCTGAAACAGCATCCCGAAGCGCGCCATCATCCGCTCGCGCGCGCGGCCGCGGGCCCGGATCGCGTCCTCGCCCGCCACCCGGATCGCGCCCGCGTCGGGGCGCACGAGGCCGAGCACGCATTTGAGCATCACCGACTTGCCGGTGCCCGAGCCGCCGATGATCACGAGGCTCTCGCCGCGCGCTACCGCGAGATCGACGCCCCGGAGCACCCGCTTCGGCCCAAAGGCCTTCTGCACGCCCTCGAGCGCGATCATCGCCTCGCCCTGCCCGTCGCCCGCCCTCATGCCGGGAACAGCGCCTCGGTGAGGATGTAGTTCGACGCCAGGATCAGGATCGAGGCCGAGACCACGGCATTGGTCGTCGCGCGGCCCACGCCCTGCGCGCCGCGGCCCGACATATAGCCGTTGTAGCAGCCCATCAGCGCGATGATGAAGCCGAAGACCGCCGCCTTGATCAGGCCCGAGGTCACGTCCCCGATCTCGAGGAACTCACGCGTCGTCGCGATATAGGTCGTCGGGTTGAAGTCGAGCCGCGCGACGCCCACGAGAAACCCGCCCATGATCCCGATCACGTCACCGATAAACGCAAGCACCGGCAGCATCAGCGTGGCCGCGAGCAGCCGCGGCGTTACCAGATACTTCACCGGGTCGGTCGAAAGCGTCACCAGCGCGTCGATCTGCTCGGTCACGCGCATGGTGCCGATCTCGGCGGCGATCGAGGCCGAGACGCGCCCGGCCACCATCAGCCCGCCGAGCACAGGCCCGAGCTCGCGCACCATGCCGATCGCGACGATCGAGGGCACGACCGACTCGGCATTGAACCGCGCGCCACCCGCATAGATCTGCAGCGCCAGCGCGCCCCCGGTGAAGAGCGCCGTCAGCCCCACGACCGGGAGGGAGAAATAGCCGATCCGGATCAGCTGCCGCGCGATCTCGCCCGGATACCAGGGCGGGCGCAGCAGGTGGCTCACCGCTGCGGCGGCAAAGAGGACGAGGCTGCCGGTGGACTGGCAGAGCTCGATCACCGCCCGGCCGATCGAGGCGAGGAAGCGCTGGACGAGGAGGAGGAGGGCTGGCATGGGCTCCGGGCGCGCAAGGGCGACGTCGACCTCAGACATAGCGGCGGGACCGGGCGATGCCAAGCACGCTGGCGGGCGCAGCACAGGCTCCTGAGGCCGCGGCGCGCGGCGGGGCCCCGGGCCGATGGGGGGCGGCCACGGTCCGGCCGCCGCCAGCGCTCGCCCGGGCGGGCGGGGCCCGGGGTCCGCCGCGCCGATGGCCGCGGGTCACTCCGCCGGAGCGATCTCCGCAGGGGGCGCCGCGGGCTCGGGCGGCGGCGGGCGGCGGATCTGGGGCCCGAGATTCTCCGTCACTTGCCGCGCGTCATAGGCTGAGGGGTCGTCTTCCGGCTTCTCGCCCAGAAACACCATGATCTCCGCCACCGACTCGTAGAATGCCGGCCGTCCATACCCGTAATAGGGGTAATACGGATAATAGGGACCGTAGTAATAGGGATAGAGCGGGAAGCCGAAGGCAAACCCGAACCGCACCGAACTCCTGTGGCGATAGCCATAGCCATAGCGGTAGCCATAGCCATAGCGCCGGCCGCCATAGCCATAGCGCTGCCCCCGATAGGCCCGGCGATACGCCTGCGCCCGGCCGCGCCCGCCGCCCCGTGCCCGGCTGCGGGAGCGGTTGGCCCGCGCCCGATGCGCCCCCGCTCGCCCGCGCCGCGCACTTCGACGGACCGCCTCCGCCGCCCCGACGGTGGCAGTGGCCCCGAGCGCGGGAATGCTGCCGGCCGCCAGATCGGGCCCGTTGCCCGCCTCTGCCTCGGCGAGCGCCGGATCGGCCCGACGCTCGACAAAGCGAAACCAGTCGGCCTCGACCGCCAGCGTGACCTCGGCGGCCCGATAGAGGAGATAGCGCTCCACCACCACGCGCGGCGTCACGCTGTTGCCGACGAACCGCACCTCATACCGGTTGTCCTCGAGACGGATATCGGAGTAGCCGGTGCCGTCGAGCGCGATCGGCTGATAGACCGTCGGCACCGGCGCCGCGCAGCCCGCCAGGCCGAGCGCGAGACCGATCGCCGACAAACCCAACCCTCGCCACTGCATCATCGCCTCCCGAACGCCAGCCTCTCCACTCTACCCCGAACGGCCCCGCACCGCATGCCCGTCGGACGCAGTGGCCCTGACGTCTCCCGATCACGATTTTCGCCGATGCTCAGCCGAGATGGCGACGCTCATAGCGGGAGCCGAGCGCGGTCAGCACCTCGTAGCCGATGGTGTCGCAGACCCGTGCGAGGTCGTCGACCGACTGGTGGGGCCCGAGGATCTCCACCCAACCACCGGCCTCGGCCGCCGGCGCCTCCGTGACGTCGAGCCCGATGAGATCCATCGAGACCCGCCCCGCGAAGGGGCACGCGACACCCTCGACAAACCCCCGCGCCCGATTGGAGAGCAGGCGATGGAGCCCGTCCGCATACCCGGCCGAAAGCGTTGCGATGCGGGAGGGCCGTTCGGCGATCCAGCTGGCGCCATAGCCGACCGCCTCGCCGGGCGCGACGTCCCGCACCTGCAGGATCGGCACCTCGAGCCGCACCACCGCCCGCGCCTCCGCGAAAGGGAGCCCGCCGAAGAGCCCGACCCCCGGCCGAACCATGTCGAAATGCCAGCCCGCCCCGAGCAGCGTCCCCCCTGTCGCCGCGAGCGAGAGCGGCAGTCCGAGCCCGCCGGCGAGGCGGTGCATCTCGGCGGCCTGTGAGCTGTTCATCGCGTGCCCGGGCCCATCGGCGCAGGCCAGATGGCTCATCACGAGCGCCGTGCCTTCAGGCACCCCAACCGCCGCGAGCTCCGCCGCCTCGAGCCCCAGCCGGTTCATGCCCGTGTCGATCTGCAACGCGGACAGCCCCCGAGCCGGTCCCCGATCAGCCCAGGCCACCACCTGCTCGGGACCGTTCAGCACAGGCCGCAGACCCGCCTCGGCGAACACCGACGCCGCGTCCGCCCACGGGCCTACGGGCGCGGGGGGGGCGGGCGGGAGCGCCCGGGGGCCCGAGGGCGGCGCGGCCGGGACGCCCGCCCGCAC
>CAYORO010000375.1:0-3365 GCA_964406355.1 uncultured Limibaculum sp. | reverse complement strand
ATATCGATCTGCTGCTCGGCTGTTCCTGCGTGGCGGTCGTGGTGGTGCTGCTGACCCAGCTGATCTCGGATATCGGCTACGCGTATCTCAACCCGCGCATCCGGGTTCGGTGAGGAGAGGACCATGCCGGATCCAGAATTCATCTCAACAGGCGAGATCCTCCTCCAGTCGCTGATCCGCTTCTGGCCGACCTGGGCGGCGCTGGCGGTGACGCTGATCGGCGGCTACTTCGTCCGCGCCAAGCTCTCGACCTTCGGCCGGCTTTACGGCTCGCCGATCGGGCTGGCGGGCATCGCGATCGTGCTGTTCTGGGTGTTCACCGCGATCTTCGCCGACATCATCGCGCCGGTGGACCCGCAATTCGCGCCCTCCGACCTGATCGCCGCGACCCTCCTCAAGAAGGCGGTGGCCGGGACGATGCATCCCGACGGCAGCATCGTCTATCTCTGGGGTGGCGACAATCTGGGGCGCGACGTCTTCTCCCGCGTGGTCCACGGCTCGCGCATCGTGCTGATCATCGCGCCGGCGGCGACGCTGATCGCCTATATGGTCGGCATCGTGCTCGGCCTGCCGGCGGGCTACTACGGCGGCATGCGCGACACGGTGCTCTCGTTCCTCGCCAATCTCGTGCTCGCCTTCCCGGTGATCCTGCTCTTCTACCTCCTGGTGACGCCCGAGATCCGGCAGCTGCAATACGACACCTGGCTGCTCGGGCCGCTCGGCGTCGGCTGGTCGATCCCGCGGGCGATGGCGGCGTTCTTCTTCCTGTTCCCGATCATCTTCCTGCTGATCATGTGGTTCACGAAGTATGAGAAGAACCGCCAGCGGCTGATGATCTACGAGGGCGCCACGCTGGTGATCGGGCTCTGGCTCTATTTCGGGATCGCGTTCGACTGGTCGCTCGGCCCGATCGCGCTCGACCCGAACGAGCTCAACGTCTTCGCGGCGGTGGTGTTCGCCTCCTCGCCGGGTGTGTTCCGCATTGTCCGGGGCCTCACCATGGACATCAAGACGCGAGACTATGTGGCCGCCGCGCAGACCCGCGGCGAGCGGCCCTGGTACATCATGCTCTGGGAGATCCTGCCGAATGCCCGCGGGCCGCTGATCGTCGATGCCTGCCTCAGGATCGGCTACACGACGATCCTCCTCGGAACGCTCGGCTTCTTCGGCCTCGGGCTCGAACCCGAAAGTCCCGACTGGGGATCGATGATCAACCACGGCCGGCCCCATGTTCGCCTGTTCGAGACGGCGCATATGGCGCTCTTCCCCGCGGTCGCGCTGATGTCGCTGGTGCTGGGCCTCAACCTGATGGCCGACGGCCTCCGCGAAGAGAGCCTCAAGGACTGAGCGATGGGGTGGGCGTGGCTCGCACTTCTGCTCGTGGCGATCTCCAGCGGTTCGATCCGCTGGCAGATCCTGCAGACGGTCGCCTCGGAGACCGGAGCGAGAAGCGGCCCGCGCGCGCTGTTGGGCCGGGGCGTCAGCCAGCACGACGGGGAGGCGTATGTCGCCGCGATGCGTCGGGCGTGTCCGCACAGCGCCCGCGCGGCGGGCTGGGCCCGGGTGCATCTCTGGATCGACGCCAGCACCCACATTCAGCTGAAGGCCGGCCTGGGGCTGCTCGTCGCCATGCAGATCGCCCAGTTCGCCAACACACTCCTGGGGACCTGACGCGATGAGCCACCTCCGCTTCAACCAACCCTCGGGCTGGCCGCAGAACGGACGGGCCTTCAACCACGGGGTCGTGGTGGAGGACGGCGTCACGCTCCACATGACCGGCCAGGTCGCCTGGGACGCCGAGGGGCGCGTGATCGGCCCGGGCGACTGCGCCGCGCAGACCGTGGCCTGCTTCGACAATGTCGAGGCGATCCTCGCGGCCGTCGGCGGGCGGCTCGAGGACATCGTCTCGCTCACCATCTACTTCCTCGCGCCGGAGGACCTGCCGGCGATCCAGCGCGTGCGCGCCGCGCGGCTCGCGCCCGAGATCGCGCCCGAGATCGCGCCGGCCTCGATCCTGATCCAGACGCGAGGGCTCGTCTCGCCCGACCTGCTGGTCGAGCTCGTCCCGATCGCGGTGATCCCGCGCTCACGATACCGCCCGCCCGCTGAAGGCTAGCCAGAGGAGACCGCGATGACCGCGACGCTCGAACAGACCGAGGCCCAGCAGGGCACCCAGCCGATCCTCGACATCGAAGACCTCAACATCTCGTTCTACACCCGCAAGGGCGAGATCCCGGCGGTGATGGACTTCTCGATGCGGGTGATGCCCGGGGAGACCATGGGCCTCGTCGGCGAGTCGGGCTGCGGCAAGTCCACCGTGTCGCTCGGCATCATGCGCTATCTCGGCAAGAACGGGCGCATCAAGTCCGGCTCGATCAAGTTCCTCGGCCGCGACATGGGCGACATGTCCGACGAGGAGCTCCGCAACCTGCGCGGCTCGAAGATCTCGATGGTCTATCAGGAGCCGATGGCCTCGCTGAACCCGGCGATGAAGATCGGCAAGCAGCTGGCCGAAGTGCTGACGATCCATGAGGGGATCTCGGAGGAGGACGCGCTCAAGCGCGCCGCCGAGATGGTCTCGGCCGTGCGCCTGCCGGATCCCGACCGGATCCTCGGCGCCTATCCCCACCAGCTCTCGGGCGGCCAGCAGCAGCGGGTCGTGATCTCGATGGCGCTCCTGTCGCGACCCCAGCTTCTGCTGCTCGATGAGCCGACCACCGCGCTCGACGTGACGGTCGAGGCCGGCATCGTCGAGCTGATCAAGGACCTCGCCCGCGAGATGGGCACATCGATGGTCTTCGTCAGCCACAATCTCGGTCTGATCCTCGAGACCTGCGACCGCATCACGGTGATGTATTCGGGCGAGGCGGTCGAGGAGGGCGACATCGAGACCGTCTTCAACCGCATGCGCCACCCCTACACCAAGGGGCTCTTGCGCTCGATCCCGGTCCCGGGGGCGGACAAGTACTCCCGCCCGCTGGTCGCGATCCCGGGCCAGCTGCCGCTGCCGCATGAGCGGCCGGTGGGCTGCAATTTCGGGCCGCGCTGCCCGCATTTCGAGGAGAAATGCGATGCCGGGCTGATCAAGATGCACGATCTCGGCGACCGCCACCGCTCGCGCTGCGTCCGGATCGAGGAGATCGACTGGGACGCGGATGCGATCGATGGCGAGCGCGAGGAGCCGATCGAGGTCGGCGACGTGGTGCTGACCGTCGACGGGCTCAAGAAGCACTATGCCGTCTCGACGGGGATGTTCGGCGGCGGCGACACCCGCACGGTGAAGGCCAACGAGGATATCAGCTTCGACGCCCGCGAGGCCGAGACGGTGGCGATCGTCGGCGAGTCGGGCTGCGGCAAGTCGACCT
>CAYORO010000374.1:0-3383 GCA_964406355.1 uncultured Limibaculum sp. | reverse complement strand
GCCCGGCGCCTCCCCCGGGGCGGGGGGGGGGGGGGGGGGGGCCCCCCGGGGCCGGCGACGCCGTCCGCCGCCCGCGCCGGCCTCAGAGCAGGACGAGCCCCGCCGCGATCGTCCACATGATGATCGCGATGCCGATATCGAGGATCTGCCACGCCTCGGGCCGCGCAAAGACCGGCGCCAGCAGCCGCGCCCCATAGCCGACCGCAAAGAAGAACACGAAGCTCGCCAGCGATGCGCCGGCGCCATAGGCGATGAGATCTGCCCCTTCATAGGCGGTCGAGAGCGCTCCGATCAGCGCGACCGTGTCGATGTAGACATGCGGGTTCAGCCAGGTGAGCGCCATCACGGTCCCGATCGCCGAGCCGAGCGAGCGCGCGGCATCCGACGCTGCCGTCAGCCGCTGTGGCCGCATCGCCGCGCGCAGTCTGAGCGCTCCGTAGACGATGAGAAACGCGGCACCCGCCCACCGGATCGTCCGCTCGAGCGTCGGCAGCTCCGCGACCAGCGCGCCCATGCCGGCCACCCCCGCCGCGATCAGCACCGTGTCCGACAGCGCACAGGCGAGGCACACCCAGAACACATGCCGCCCCACCAGCCCCTGGCGCAGCACGAACGCGTTCTGCGCGCCGATCGCGAGAATGAGCGAGAAACCCGTGGCAAAGCCCGCCACGCCGGCCGTCAGCATCATGGGCCCCTCAGCGTGGTGGTGCGAGATCCCGGCTCTTTGCGTCCGGGGGTGCGTGGGTGTCGGATCTGGGTGCCGCGGCCGCGGAGCGCGCCAGGGCCTGGCGCCGGGCGCTGGCGCGCCGCGCCTCCGCCTCCAGCTCCTCCTTGGTCGGGGGCGTGACGAGGCCTGCCGAGATCACGAGCTTGGCCGCGTCCTCGACGCTCATCTCCAGCAGCACTACATCGGCCGTCGGCACGAAAAGCAGGAAGCCCGAGGTCGGGTTGGGGGTTGTCGGCAGGAAGACCGACGTCATCGCCTCCTGGCCCGCGCGCGTCGGGATCTCGCCCCGGGTGTCGGTCGAGACGAAGGCGATCGCCCAGAGCCCGCGCCGGGGATACTCGATCAGGCAGGCCTGGCGGAACGAGCTCTTGGACTGGCTGAGCACCGTCTCCACGATCTGCTTCATCGCGGTGTAGACCGAGCGCACCAGCGGCAGCCGGTCCACCATGGTCTCGCCGAAGCGGATCAGCTGCTTGCCGAAGACCTTCTTGGCAAAATACCCGACCCCGGTCGTGAACAGCAGAAAGACGACGAGGCCGAAGCCCGGGATATCGGTGTCGATATAGGTCGCCGGATTGTAGGCCGACGGCACCAGCGGCACGATCTGACTGTCGACGAAGGTGATGAACGCCCAGGTCAGATAGAGCGTGACCACGACCGGTGCGACGACCACGAGACCGGTCAGGAAGTTCGCCCGCGCCCGCATCCAGATCGAGAGCTGCCGCCGTGGTGGCACCGGCCGGGCGGCGCGCGGCGACGGTGCGGGGCGTCGGATCTTCATGCGCTCTCCGGGCTGGTGACACTGCGGATCTGGGCGAAGCTAGTAGCCCCGGGCGCGGTCGACAATGCCGAGCAGCGGCTCGCCCGCCAGATCGCGTGCGATGTTGTGCAGGATCGCGCGTGCGGCGGTCGGTGGACGCGTGACGCTGGCGATATGCGGGGTGACCGTGACGCGTGGGTGCAGCCAGTAGGGGTCGTGGTCGGGCAGCGGTTCGCGGTCGAAGACATCGATCGTCGCGTGCCCGAGATGGCCGCGGTCGAGCGCCGCGATCAGCGCCCCGTGGTCGATCAGCGGCCCGCGGCCGGCATTGATGACACAGGCGCCGCGCGGCATCTTCGCCATCGCGCCGGCATCGAGGATCCGAAGCGTCGCCGGTGTCTGCGGCAGCAGGAGCACCAGGATCTCCGAGCGGGCGAGCACCACGTCGAGACCCGCCCCGCCCGAATGGCTCTCCACGCCCTCGACCGCCTTGGGGCTGCGCGACCAGCCGAGCACCCGGAAGCCGAGCCGCCCCAGCGCCGCGCCGCAGGCGGTGCCCAGCTCGCCGAGCCCGAGGATCCCCACCGTCCGCTCGGCCGCGAGCGGGGGGGCGTCCTCGAACCAGGTCAGCGGCGGCCGCGCGCCGATGAAGCGGTCGATGTCGAGATGGTGGCGCATCACATGGCCCGTGACGTAGTCGACCATGCCCCAGGTCAGGCCCGGCTCGATCATTCGCGCCAGCGGCACGTCGGGCAGCTCCCGCGCGAGCACCTGCTCGACGCCCGCCCAGAGATTGAGGATCGCGCGGAGCTTCGGGAACTGCAGGAGATCTTGCAGCGGCCCGTTGGCGGCGAAGATCAGATAATCGACCTCGGTCGGGTCCACCGCGTCGGGCGCCATGCGCAGGTCGAGCGACAGGCCCTGCTCGGCCATCGCGTCGGCCAAATGCCGGGCATACTCCTCGCGCTGGGCGGGCTTTCCGGCGAACAGGACGACTGGGTCGGGCATCTGGCACTCCTCGGCTCTCTCAGGCCTTCTCGTGCCCCGTCGCCGGCGCCTTTGGCAAGGTGGTGGCGGTCGCGGACTCGGTTGCGGACTGCGCGCCTCAGCGGCGGTGGATATGGGCGGACTGGATAAGGCCGAAGGCGATCAGCAGCACCAGCATCGCCGAGCCGCCATAGGAGACCAGCGGCAGCGGCACGCCGACGATGGGGATCAGGCCCATCACCATCGCCATGTTGACCCCCCAGAAGAAGAAAAACGTCGCCGTCAGCCCGCCCGTCAGCAGCGCGCCGAAGCGGTCGCGGTTTTGCGCCATCGAGGCGAAGCCGAACACCACCACCAGCACGTAGAGCGCCAGCAGCGACATCGAGCCGACGGCGCCGAACTCCTCCGACAGCGTGGTGAAGATGAAGTCGGTGTGCTTCTCCGGCAGGAAGTTGAGCCGCGACTGCGTGCCCTGCATGAAGCCGCGCCCCGCGATGCCGCCCGAGCCCATGGCGATCTTCGACTGGGTGATGTGGTAGCCGGCGCCGAGCGGGTCCTGGGACGGGTCGAGGAAGGTCTCGATCCGGCGATACTGATAGTCCTTCAGCACCTGCCACTCGGTCCCCCGCGAGGCGATCACGGCATAGACCGCGGCGCCGCCGAGCGCGATCCCGGTGCCGAAATACCACCAGGAGACGCCGGCGAGGAACATCACCACCGCCCCCCCCATCAGCAGCAGCACCGCAGTCCCGAGATCGGGCTGCTTCAGCACCATGACCGCGGGCAGGGCCGTCATCCCGAGCGGCGGCAGCAGCCAGAGCGGCCGCGAGACCCGCGCAGGTCCGAGCCACGCATAGTAGCGCGCGAGCGCCATCACGAGGGCGATCTTCATCAGCTCGGAGGGCTGGA
>CAYORO010000373.1:0-3387 GCA_964406355.1 uncultured Limibaculum sp. | reverse complement strand
AAAGTAACGAATAGCGTCGCACCTCGGACCTCCCCAATGCCAACATTTCCTGCTGGGGAATAGCCTGTCCTGATGGCAGGAGCATGACTCGGAGACAGAGAATGCGTGCGACGAAGTCGCACCTATGCCTGATCAGTCGGCACGATCGGGAAAGAGCCCCGGCATCCACCGGTGTGCGAGGGTCGCCGGGAAATTCAGTCTGAGCGGCGCGCGCGTGCTATCCGATGTGAGGACCTCAAGATCGAGCAGAGCCGAGGTGACGCGGCGCGCCTGACGATCGCCTGTTGAAAGCAACTGGGCGACGTCGCCCCTCGATAACTCGCCGCGATAGAGTACGGCGTCGAGGACAAGGTCGGCCTTGGGGGGAAGCGCATCTGCGCGGATTTCCTCTTCGGCCCAGATCAGGATGCGGTTCCGCAGTCGATCGGGCTGGACCAGGCCTTCCATGAAGGTGACCTGGTCGAGGCAGATGCGCAGGAAGAACTCGGTAAACTCGATCAGGGCGGCTTCGCTCAGCGTGCCGCGGCCATCGAGATCGCCGCGTCGCGGTCCGTCACAGGCCTTGAGGTGCGCTTTGTAGTCGGCCTCGTTTCTGGCGAGGCCGCGCGCAACCGACCAGATCGCACCGCTGTCCAGTGCTTCGAGCAACATGGCATGAGACATCAGGCGCGCGACGCGCCCATTCCCGTCGAGAAAGGGGTGTATCCAGAGGAGACGATGATGTGCCGCGGCCGAGGCCAGGATGGCGTTGGTCCGCCCCAGATGCCGGTAGGCCTGTTCAAAACGGCTCAGGAAGCGGCCGAGAGCACCGGGACTCGGTGGGATGTGCTCACCGACCTGAACATGCCGCTCCCGCAGAACGCCGGGCTCGACCTTGAACCGCTCACCGCTTTCCGGGTCTTCGACCCAGAGAAGCTCCTCCGGCATCAGAGAACAGAAGCGGCGATGCGTCTCAAGGACGGCGTCCGTTGTCGTCGCCTTGCTCGTCAGCCCGCCACCATCGATCCACGACTGAACTGCGATGTGGGCTTCCGCTTCAAGCTGAAGGTTCCGCTTCCGTGGATCGGCGCTGTAGTCCTTTTTGAGGGCGCGCTCGATGTCGATCGGATGGGTGTCGTGCCCCTCGATCAGGTTGCTGTAGTAGCAATTCATGGCGCGGACGAGATCCGCCAGCGCCCCCATGATCGGGGCGGGCAGGCTGTGCCGGAAGGCTGTCGATTTCTGCACCAAATCGATCGCGAGATCGACGAGGGCCGCCCGTTTTGGTGCATCCTCCCCGATCAGCATGGGCTCCATCAGCCCGATTGGCTCCCCGCCGTCCTCACCCGGCAGGACCGCTTTAGAACCCGGTTTTATGTCCGCTTTTTTGTCCGTTGTGTCTTCACTCATACCTCAATCATATCATAGCCTTGCAAGAAACGCGAGCGCGCTTGAGTCCGGGTACATGTCCGGTTCCATGTCCGCTTTCTTGACCGAGATAGATCACGGTCATCGCTCGAAGCCCGACGACCGATCGGGACCCTCACGACCGCGCTGACGATCGCGCTCGTCCCACTCATGTGCCAGATCGCGCGCCTTCAGATACCGGCCGACATCCATCTGGAACGACGCACGCTCCTCGCGCTGACGATCGCGCAATTCCTCGATCTCACTCTGCAGTGCGCGGCGCTCTCTGAGTTGGCGAACGATCAGGATATCGCGCTCCTTCTGATCCCGGCGAAGCGCGTCCCAGGCTTCGCGTTCGTTGGCTTCCAGAATCTTCCGTTTCTTTCCTCTCAGCAGATCCCAGATACCAAGCAAGCCGCCTCGAATGCGTTCGGCACGAGCACGGGTTTCGGCCGCGTTTCGCTGATCGTGAAGATCCCTCAGCTCCTCTCGCTGCTTCCGGTGCTGATCGACAAGCACGGTGCGGCGCTGCTTCAACTCTCTGCGTTCTTCGCGATGCGCGGAGCGCAGATCGTCCCGATACTCCTGGAGCCGGGGCAGCATCGCGTCGCGAAACTCGGTCTTCGCGACCTCGATCGACGGCAGGAGCTTGGGATCGCCGAGACGCGCTTTCACCTCTTTCGTCTTGACCGAGAGCGCGCGCGCAAGAGGGATGAACTCGCCATTGTGGTCGACGACACCATGCCCACGGCGGTCTCCGCGGGCGAGGAGGAGGCCATGCTCTCGCAGGGCAGCACCAAATGCCTTCGCGCCATCCGCCTGCAGCCAGGCCTGCTGAACGACCTGCTTGATCTCGCGTGGATCACGCTGCGAACGTTGCGCCTGCTGCCACTCTTCCCGCGTGAAGTTGAGCGGGTTCTTCAGGAGCGGGTCACGAAGGCCGTCCGGCATCGGCCACCCATGTTCCAGATAGATCTCGCGCGATAGGTCCCGAAGCTTGTTCTTGAAGAAAGGCAAAGGGCGAGCCGTCATCGTCTCGGCATCGATGCGCGACCAAACGGCATGGGCATGCCGCCGACCTTCTTTCTCATGGATCACGATCGCTCGCGGCTGGCCTTCGAGACCCAAGCGGGCTTCGATATCGTCTGCAGCCTTCCGGAATGTTTCGTCGCCGACCGCGCGATCGGATGGCGGGTTGAGGCTCAGCGAGAAGAGAAATTGCTGGCATTTCGTGCCCTTGGCGACTGCATGAGCCTCGTCGAAAGCACCACCCAGATCATCGGCCATGAAACCTTTCAGCTCGATGACCGTGACGTGCTCGTTCTCGTCCTTCATCAAATGGGCGGCGAGCTGACGCGCGCCGCCACGCTGAGATCCCTTGAGGATCATGGTTGCCTCCGAGGCATAAAGGATGAGGAGCGCGCGGGCTTTGCGCTCGCACGCGTGAATTGCTGGGTTACCGTCTCGGGCGGGCGGCTCTCGTCCTCGGGCTTCATCCCGAGGCCCTTCATCAGCATCCACCGCATAGCGGCGACATCCTCGCAGGCACGTTGCAGATACCGCTCCGTTTCCTCGTTTACAGGCAGCGAGCCGCGGTTGGCAGCGCGCGCGAGTTGGTTAAGGTTATTCGCCATGCGCGAAGCCCCGAGCTGCGCCAGGAGCTGGGCGAGCACCTGGTGATCTTTCACTGGTGCCTTTCCTCGGGGGGATCGAGCTACGGCACCAGGGCCGAAGACCTGCTGCTTCACATAGGCGGCGATCGGCATGCCCGCGGCCTGCTGTTCGAGCTTGCGCCGTTCCTCGAAGGTCAGCCGAAGCGAGAACGGAGCGGGGCGCTTGTTGCCGGGCCCTTTCGGCCCCCCGGCACTCATGACGCCCTCCGATCTTCTAAGTCATTGTTTTCTATGTTGTTGTTAGCTCGTTGGCGCGCTTTGAGGGCGACATCCCAGTCTGCGAGAACCTCGAACAGTTTGTTCGATGTTTCTCCATCCAGGTGCGCCA
>CAYORO010000372.1:0-3393 GCA_964406355.1 uncultured Limibaculum sp. | reverse complement strand
TCATGGAGCAGAACGTGGTGTCGGGCGTCGCCTTCTCGCGCGACGAGGCCAAGCTCACGCTCGTCAAGGTGCAGGACCGGCCGGGCGTCGCCTCGCGGATCTTCGGGCCGCTGGCCGAGCATGGCGTCAATGTCGACATGATCGTGCAGAACATCGGCACCGATCTGACCGACAACTACGACGGCACGACCGACATGACCTTCTCGGTGTCGCTGCCCGAGGTCGCGCGGGCCCGTGCCGCACTCGAGAGCGCGCGTGCCGAGATCGGCTACGAGACGCTGATCGTCGACGATGAGGTCTGCAAGGTCTCGGTGGTCGGAATCGGCATGCGCTCGAACGCGGGTGTCGCGCAAAAGATGTTCGCCGCCCTCGCCGAGGAAGGCATCAACATCAAGGTGATCTCGACCTCCGAGATCAAGGTGAGCGTGCTGATCGACCGGTGGTATATGGAGCTTGCCGTCCGCGCGCTGCACGACGCGTTCGGGCTCGAGCGCGCCGGGTGATCGCCGGCGCGCCGGCGGCACCGCCAGCAGGGGGCGGCTCACGCCGCCGGGCCGGCGCGGGAGGGGAACCATGCCCACCGATATGAGCGGATCGCGCGCGCTGCTCAGAGGGCTCCGGGCCGCGATGGCCGGGCCCGGCGACGGCCAGCAGCGGCTCGACCGGGTGGTGCGGCTCGTCGCGTCCAACATGGTGGCCGAGGTCTGCTCGATCTATCTGAAGCGCGACGAGCGGACCCTCGAGCTCTGCGCCACCGAGGGGCTGAAGCCCGATTCGGTCCACACCGCGCGGCTGCGCGTCGGCCAGGGGCTGGTCGGGCGCATCGCCGAGGCGGCCGAGCCGTTTGCCACCGACGATGCGCAGAGCGCGCCGGGCTTTCGCTACCTCCCCGAGACCGGCGAGGAGATCTACCGCTCCTTTGTCGGTGTGCCGATCCAGCGCCTCGGCGAGGTGATGGGTGTGCTCGTCGTGCAGAACGAGACCGCGCGACGCTACGAGGAAGAGGACATCGAGGCGCTCGAGATCGTCGCGATGGTGATCGCCGAGATGGCCGAGAGCGGCGCCTTTCTCGGCTCCGACGGCATCCTCGCTCCGCGGGGCCGGCGCTCGGGCCCCGTGCTCTTCGAGGGGGCGGGGGCGGCGGACGGGCTCGCCGAGGGCGTGGTGCATCTCCACGAGCCGCGGCTCGTCGTCTACAATCCGATCGCCGAGGATGTCGCCACCGAGCGCGCCCGCCTCGAGAATGCCATGGAGGCGCTGCGCGACGATCTCGACCGCCTGATCGAGGGCGACGCGCTCGACGACCATGGCGAGCACCGCGACATCCTCGAGGCCTATCGCCGCTTCGCCCGCGACAAGGGCTGGGCGCGCCGGCTCAACCAGGCGATCGATTCGGGTCTGGCGGCGGAGGTGGCGGTCGAGAAGGTCCAGTCGGCGGCGCGGGCGCGGATGGAGCGGGTGACCGACCCCTATCTCCGCGAGCGCCTCGCCGATCTTGACGATCTGGCCAACCGGCTGCTCCGCTATCTCACCGGCCCGGATGACGGCGAGGCCTTGCCCGAGGAGGCCATCCTCGTCGCGCGCAGCATCGGCCCGGCCGAGGTGCTCGACCATGCCGGCCGCATCAGGGGCCTCGTGCTCGAGGAGGGCGCGCTCTCCTCCCATGCCGCGATCGTCGCGCGCGCGCTCAACATCCCGCTGGTGATCCAGGCCCACCGGATCACCCGCGACGCGAATCCGGGCGACGCCATCGTGGTCGACGGCGATGGCGGGCGGGTGCATCTGCGCCCCGAGACCTCCGTCCTCGAGGCGTTTCGCGAGAAGCTCCTGCTCGGCGAACAGGCGCGCGCGGTCTATCGCGGACTGCGCGACCGGCCGGCGATCACGCCCGACGGGCACCGGGTGGCGCTCAAGATGAACGCGGGGCTGCTCGCCGATCTCCCCTCGCTCGAGATGTCGGGCGCCGAGGGCGTCGGGCTCTTCCGCACCGAGCTCCAGTTCATGATCCGCGGCAGCCTGCCGGGGCGCGACGCGCAGGCCCGGCTCTATGCCCGGGTGCTCGATTCGGCGAAGGGCCGCGAGGTGGTGTTCCGCACGCTCGAGATCGGCTCCGACAAGATCCTCCCCTATATGCGGCGCGAGGAGGAGCCCAACCCCGCCCTCGGCTGGCGCGCGATCCGCGTCGGGCTCGACCGGCCGCTCCTGTTCCGGATGCAGGTGCAGTCGCTGATCCGCGGGGCGCGGGGCCGGCCGCTCTCGGTGATGTTCCCGATGGTGGCCGAGGCGGAGGAGTTCTTTGCCGCCCGGGCGCTGGTGCTGCGCGAGGTCGAGCGGCTCGTCGGCTTCGGCCATCCCGCGCCCGAGCCGTTGCGGATCGGCCTGATGCTGGAGACGCCCTCCGTCGCCTTCGGGCCCGAGCAGCTCTATGCGGCGGCGGATTTCGTCAGCGTCGGTGGCAATGACCTCCTGCAGTTCTTCTTCGCCGCCGACCGGGAGAACGAGCGCGTGCGCAAGCGCTATGATCTCCTCAACCTCTCCTTCCTCCGCATCCTCGGCCAGGTGATCGCGCGCTGCGCGGCCAGCGGCACGCGCCTCTCCTTTTGCGGCGAGGCGGCGGGGCGGCCGATCGAGGCGATTGCGCTTGCCGCCATCGGGTTCCGCGAGCTCTCGATGCGGCCGGCCTCGATCGGGCCGGTGAAGCGCGCGCTGCTGGCGGCCGATCTCGGCAAGGCCTTCGCCACGATCCGCGCGGCCGAGGAGGCCGGCGAGACCAGCGCCCGTCCGCGCCTGCGGGCCTGGGCGATGGAGGCCGCGGTCCCGATCTGAGCGCGCCGGGAGGACCGAGGTGCGACGGCAACTCTCGCGACAGCCGAGCGATATGCTCTATGCTCTCAGAGCACGATCAAGGCCCTTATGAGCCGGTGACAGGGAGGCGACCATGGACATGCCGATGCCGGACGAGCGCGTGCTCGCGAGCCGCGAGACGCTGATCTCGGGGCTCGAGCGGATCTGCGGCCGGGACGCGGTCATCTCGGCTGCCGAGGAGGTCCGCGCCTATGAATGCGACGGGCTCACCGCCTATGCCTGCCCGCCGCTCGCGGTCGTGCTGCCGCGCACCACCGAGGAGGTCGCCGCCGTCGTCCGGCTCTGCAACGAGCACCGGGTGCCGATCGTGCCGCGCGGCTCGGGCACCTCGCTTGCGGGCGGTGCGCTGCCGACGGCCGATGCGGTGGTGCTGGGCGTCGCGCGCCTCGCCCGGGTGATCGAGGCCGACTATGCCAACCGCGTCGTCCATGTGGAGACCGGGATCACCAATCTCGCGGTCACCGGCGCTGTGAAGCCCGAGGGGTTCTTCTACGCCCCCGACCCGTCCTCGCAGCTCGCCTGCGCCAT
>CAYORO010000371.1:0-3397 GCA_964406355.1 uncultured Limibaculum sp. | reverse complement strand
GCTGCCGGCCGAGATCGGCGACATCGTCGCCACCGTCGCCGCCCGCCTGCCAGGGGCCCGGATCGGCATCCACACCCACAACGACACCGAGCAGGCGGTCGCCGGCACGCTGGCGGCGGTCGAAGCGGGCGCGCGCCAGATCCAGGGGACGGTCAACGGCCTCGGCGAGCGCTGCGGCAACGCCAATCTCTGTTCGATCATCCCCACGCTGATGCTCAAGCGGCGCTATGCGGAGCGCTTCGTGACGGGCGTGAGCGCCGATGGCCTCGCCGGCCTGCGCCGGGTGTCGACGCTGCTCGACGAGTGCCTCAACCGCGCATCCGACCGCCAGGCGCCCTATGTCGGCGCCGGTGCCTTCGCGCACAAGGCGGGGCTCCACGCCTCGGCGATCCTCAAGGACCCCACCACTTATGAACACATCGCGCCCGAGGCGGTGGGCAATGCCCGCGTCGTCCCGATGTCGAACCAGGCGGGCCGGTCGAACCTGCTTCGCCGCCTCGCCGAGGCGGGCATCGAGGCCGAGCGCGACGACCCGCGCCTCGCCCATCTGCTCACCGAGGTGAAGGCGCGCGAGGACCAGGGCTGGGCCTATGACCAGGCGGAGGCAAGCTTCGAGCTCTTGGCGCGGCGTCATCTCGGGCTGATGCCCCGTTATTTCGAGGTCGACCGCTATCGCGTCTCAGTCGAGCGGCGCTTCGATGCGAAGGGCCGGCGTGTGACGGCCTCGGAGGCGGTGGTGGTCGTCCATGTCGATGGCGAGCGGATGATCTCGGCCTCGGAGTCGCTCGATCCCGAGACACGCGCCGACCAGGGGCCGGTCAACGCTCTCGCCCGGGCGCTCAGGCGCGATCTCGGCCGCTACCAGCCCTTCATCGAGGATGTGCGCCTGACCGATTTCCGCGTGCGGATCATCGGGCAGGGGACCGAGGCGGTGACGCGCGTGCTGCTCGAGAGCACGGGCGCGGATGGCACGCGCTGGTCGACGCTCGGGGTCTCGGCCAACATCGTCGATGCCTCCTTCCAGGCGCTCGAAGACGCGATCCTCTACCGGCTGGTGCGGGCCGGCGCCCCCTCGGCCAAGGTCTGAGCGGGTGGCGCCGCCGGGGCGAGAGCCGGATCTCGGGCCGGTCGCCCAGACGGTCCGGCGCTACGACCCGGCGCTCTTCGCCACCGCCCTCTTCGCGCCGGAGCCGGGGCGCGGGCGCCTGATGGTGCTCTATGCGGCCGATATCGAGCTCGCGCGGGCGGCCCATGCGGCGCGGAGGCCGGATGCCGGCCCGATCATCTCGGCGATGCGGCTGCAATGGTGGCGCGATGTCGTAGCGGCCGCCGCGGAGGGCCGCACGCCCCAGCACGAGATCGCCGGCCCGCTGGCGCGGCTGGTTGCCGAGGGCCGGCTTGCCGCACGCGATCTCGAGGCGATGGCCGAGGGCTACGCCATGGAGGCGGAGCCGCTCGCCGAGGGCACCGTTGATATCTGGGCGCGCGCCCGCTTCGCCGTGCGGATCCGCGCGGCCGCCCAGGCGCTCGAAGCCGAGATGCCCGAGGAGGTGGCCGAGGCGGCCGGGCAGGCGATCGGGCGCGCCTATCTCCTCCGCTCGGCGGCGACGCTGGCACGGGAGGGCCGCGAGTTGCTGCCCGGGCTCTCGGCGCAGGAGCGGGCCGATCTCGCAGTGGGGCAAGCGAGCGGGCGTCTGCCGGACCGGGCGGCCCGGCTGGCGACGGTCGGACGCTCCGAGGCGCGCGCCGCGCGCGCAGTCCGTCCCGGGCCATCGCGGCGCGCGATCGCGGCGCTGCTGCCGCTCTGGCAGGCTGATCTCGCGCTTGCCGCGGTCAAGGCCGACCCTGCGCGCATCGCCACCGGCGTGCCGGAGCCGTCCTCCGCCCGGCGGGCCGTCGCGCTCGCCTGGGCGGCGCTCACCGGGCGCTGGTGAGCCCGGCCTCTGCGCCTCAGCGCCGGCGCAGCACGTAGACGGTGGCCTTGAGCCCGATCTTCGGCAGATGGTCGCCATAGTCGCGAAACAGCAGCTCCGCCCAACCGCTGTCCAGCAGCTCGTTGATCCGCCCGGTGATCGTACCGTCCTGCGCCGCATGATCGTTGACCGAGAAGACGACGCACCCGCCGGAGGGCAGCTTGCCGAGGATCTCGTCGAGCACGGTCGGCGGCATGTATTCGGGCGAGATGCACCCGATGGCGGCGGCGTTCTGGTACACGCCTTCGGGGATCTCGAGCGGCTGCGACATGTCGGCCACCTTGAGATCGCGATAGATGCCCTTTTCGCGCGCCCCGTCGAGCATGCCCTCGGAGAGATCGAAGCCGTCGATGCACTCGAAGCCCGCGGCGCGCAGCGCGAGGCCCGAGAGCCCGGTGCCGCAGGCGAGATCCATCAGCGGGGCCCAGGGCATCGCGGCATGGGCCGCCAGCGCCTCGGCGCAGCGTTTCGGCGTGACATAGCCGTTCTCGGCGACCTCGGCCTCGTAGCGCGCGGCCCAGTCGTCGTAGAAGGGCTTCGCCTGTTCGGGGCCGCTGATCGTGTAGACGGTGTCGAGGCCAGCCGCCTGTGCCTCGCCCTCGGGTTCGGCTTGTGCCATTTGCGTCATCCCCTGTCGCTATTCGACAAGTATCGGCGCTGACGACAGAAATGCAACACGGCGCGGAGGATCTACTCGGCGGCCGCCCCCAATGGCGCCGGCGCGTCGGCAAGCCAGTCGAGGCAGGCCGCCTTGGCGCGCTCGGTATAGGCGCGGGCCCGGTCGCGCTTGCCGCGCCGGCCCTTGCGTGCCTCCTCGAGCGGGGGGAAGAGGCCGAAATTCACGTTCATCGGCTGAAAGGTCTCGGCCTCGGCACCGCCGGTGATATGGGCGAGGAGGGCGCCCATCGCCGTCTCGGGCGGGGGCGGCGGGGCAGGGCGGCCGAGCCGCGCGGCCGCCGCGAAACGCCCGGCGAGGATCCCCATGGCGCCCGACTCGACATAGCCCTCGACGCCGGTGATCTGGCCGGCAAAGCGCAGCCGCGGCGCGGCGCGAAGGCGCATCTCTGCGTCCAGAAGCCGCGGACTGTTGAGGAAGGTGTTGCGGTGGATCCCGCCGAGGCGCGCAAAGCGGGCATTCTCGAGCCCAGGAATGAGTGCAAAAACATCCCCCTGCGCGCCGTACTTCATTTTTGTCTGGAAGCCGACGAGGTTGTAGAGCGTGCCGTGCCGGTTCTCGCGCCGGAGCTGCACCACGGCATGCGGCTTGTCGGTGGGGGCGTGGGGGTTGGTCAGGCCCACGGGCTTGAGCGGCCCGTGGCGCAGTGTCTCGCGCCCGCGCTCGGCCATCACCTCGATCGGCAGGCAGCCCTCGAAATAGGGCGTGCCCTCCCACTCCTTGAACTCGGTCTTGGGCGCCGCGATCA
>CAYORO010000370.1:0-3413 GCA_964406355.1 uncultured Limibaculum sp. | reverse complement strand
AGCCCTCGCCCTATCTCTTCTTCTCGGTCCATCTCGACGGGCTGAAGGAGCACCATGACAAGGCGGTCGACCAGAAGGGCGTGTTCGAGAAGGCCGTGCGCGCCATCAAGGCGGCGCAGGACAAGGGCTTCCGGGTCAATGTCAACGCGACGATCTTCGACGGCTATCCGGCGGACGAGCTGGCCGATTATCTCGACTACGCGACCTCGCTCGGGGTCGGCATCTCGATCTCGCCGGGCTTTGCCTATGAGCGGGCGCCGGACCAGGAGAGCTTCCTCAATCGGCGCAAGACCAAGACCTTCTTCCGCGAGGTCTTCAAGATCGGCAAGGACCGCGGCTCGAAATGGAGCCTGTCGCACAGCCCGCTCTTCCTCGACTTCCTGCTCGGCAATCAGGAGATGCTCTGCACGCCCTGGGGGATGCCGACACGCAATGTCTTCGGCTGGCAGAAGCCCTGTTATCTCCTGGGCGAGGGCTATGCGAAGACCTATGCCGAGCTGATGGAGACCACCGAGTGGGAGAAGTACGGCACCGGCAACTATGAGAAATGCGCCGACTGCATGGCCCATTGCGGCTATGAGCCGACGGCGGCCGAGATCGCCTTCAAGAGCCCGCTCAAGATGCTGAAGCTCGCCCTGCGCGGCCTGCGCACCGAGGGGCCGTTCGCACCCGAGATCGACCTCACCAAGGCGCGGACGGCCGAGGACCACCACGACCGCCTGGTTGCCGAGGAAATGTCGCGCCTCAACCGCGACAAGGCTGCCTGACTGCGCTAACGCTCCCCCGGATTTGACCTCCGAGGGAGCGCGGCGCCGTGAGGATTACCTTCGTTCTGCCCTTTGCGGGGCTTGCCGGCGGCAACCGGGTGGTCGCGATCTATGCCGAGCACCTGCAGCGCCGCGGGCACCAGGTGACGGTGGTCTCGCAGCCGCGCCAGCAGCCGACGCTAGAGCAATCGGTCAAGGGGCTGCTGAGGGGCCGCCTGCCCAGGCGCCGTTCCTCCGCCACTCCCTATTTCGACCCGCTGCCGATCGAGCACCGGATCCTCGAGCGGCCGCGGCCGGTCACGGATGCAGATCTCCCCGACGCGGATGTCGTGATTGCGACCTGGTGGGAGACCGCCTTCGCCGTCGCCCGGCTCTCGCCCGCCAAGGGGCTCAAGGTCTACTTCGTCCAGCACCACGAGGTGCACCAGCCCGCGACCGCGCATTTCGCCGCCGGGAGCTACCATCTGCCGCTCAGGAAGATCGCCATCGCCGGGTGGCTGGTCGACACCATGGCCGAGCTCTACGGCGATCGTGACGTGGATCTCGTGCCGAACAGCGTCGATCTCGACCAGTTCAACGCGCCGCCGCGCGGGCGGCGGCCACGCCCGACGGTCGGGTTCCTCTACTCGACCGCCGGGTTCAAGGGGCTGCGCGGCACGCTCGGCGCCATCGAGACCGTGCGCCGCAGCCATCCCGATCTCGAGACGGTGTCCTTCGGCGCGATCGAGCCGGTGCGCGAGCTGCCACTGCCGCCGGCCTGCACCTTCACGCGCCAGCCCCCCCAGGGCTCGATCCGCGAGATCTACGCCGCCTGCGATGTCTGGGTCGTGGGCAGCAAGAGCGAGGGCTTCGGCCTGCCGATCCTCGAGGCGATGGCCTGCCGCACGCCGGTGGTGGCGACGCGCCTGACTGCGGCGCCCGACCTGATCGAGGACGGGGTGTCGGGATATCTCGTCGACCCGGACGACCCGGCCGCCCTGGCCGAGAAGATCGCCGCGGCGCTGGCGCTCGACGATGCGGCCTGGCGCGCGATGTCCGAGAAGGCGCGGGCGCGGGCCGAGGCTTATACGTGGGACGATGCGACCGGCCTCCTCGAGGCGGCGCTGCTGCGGCAGATCGAGACCTTCCGCTAGCCGCAACAGGACCCGTTGCGCGGTTCGCCGAAATCCGGGTGGCCGGGCGGCATGGCGCCGGGCCTTGCGGTGGCGGAGAGGCGGCACGTGGCGGCCGTGAAGCGGATCTCGCCGAGCCGCGCGAGCAAGGTGGGGTCGGTGACGCCGAGCGGGCGCGAGGCAAGGAGCTCGGGCGGCGCGAAGCCCGACGCTGCGACGAGCCGCTCGAAGCCCTCCCAGTCGAGCGCGCCGGAGAGGCATTCGCCGAGGAGCACCGGGTCGGCTCGCAGCTCCGTTGGCACCGGGCGGTCTGCATAGACATCGGCGAAATGCACCGCGCCCTCGGGCCGCAGCAGCCGCCGCGCGCCGCGGAACACCGCCCCTTTGTCCTGCGCGAGATTGATCACGCAGTTCGACACGATCACGTCGACCAAGCCCGCGGCCACCGGCAGTGCGTCGAGGTGCTCGATGAGCCCCTCGTGGAACTCGATCGCGGGGCACTCGGCCCCGAACCGCGCGCGGTGCCAGGGCAGCGTCTCTCGCGCCACCGCGAGTTGCTCGGGTGTCATGTCGATGCCAATCACCCGGCCCTCAGGGCCCACGAGCTGCGCCAGGAGATAAACGTCGCGCCCCGTTCCGCAGCCGAGATCGACCACCGTGGCGCCTGCGAGCCCGTCCGGGATCACCGTCCCGCAGCCGAAATAGCGAGCCGTCACGTCCGGGTGGATATTGGCAAGCAGCTTCCTCGCGGCAGCCGGCACCGCGGTCATGTCGCAGCAGGCATCGGTGCGCAGGTCGCCCGAGCTGCCGAGCCGCGCGCCGTAATAGTCTCGCACCAGATCATGGCTCATCGTCGTCCTCCATCACGGGCGCAGGGGGCCGGGCCGACCACCGCGATACCGACATGGCGCCGATCTCCGAGCCTCGGCGCCCGTTGCTGAGCAAGACCTCGCACCCGCGCCGCTGTCCAGAGCGTCGCCGGGCCTGCGGCGCGATCGTGAGGTCGCGTGTTCGCGGGTCGTTGGCCGCGCAGGGCTGCTGGCGATCCGACGACGCGCATTGCGATGGGCCGCCGCGACGCTAGGGTGATCGGGCTGTCCGACGGATCGGGCGCCCCGGCTTCGGTCGGGAAGCACCTGGTCGACGCAAGGAGACGCCGATGCGCGCGATCACCTATGGCCGGTTCGGCCCGGCCGCCGAGGTCCTGACGCTCGAGGAGGTCCCGACACCCACACCCTTGGCGGGCGAGGTGCTCGTCCGCCTGCGCACCTCCGGCGTCAACCCGTCGGACATCCGGGCGCGGGCCGGCGGACGTCCCGGGGTGACCGAGCCGCCCTTTCCCAAGATCATCCCCCACAGCGACGGCGCCGGGGTGATCGAGGCGGTGGGCGAGGGCGTCTCAGCGTCACGTATCGGCGAGCGCGTGTGGATCTGGAACGGCCAGTGGCGGCGCGCCTTCGGCACGGCGGCCGAGTGCATCGCGCTGCCCGCGGCGCAGGCGGTGCGGCTGCCGGATGCGGTCTCGGTCGAGACC
>CAYORO010000369.1:0-3439 GCA_964406355.1 uncultured Limibaculum sp. | reverse complement strand
GTCCGCTTGACCGTGTCGCCTTCCTTGATGTCGCGGTCGTCGCCGAAGATCACGACGCCGACATTGTCGGCCTCGAGGTTGAGCGTCATGCCGCGGATGCCGCCCGGGAACTCGACCATCTCGCCCGCCTGGACGTTGTCGAGCCCGTAGACGCGCGCGATGCCGTCGCCCACCGAGAGCACCTGGCCGATCTCTGCGACCTCGGCCTCCTGGCCGAAGTTCTTGATCTGCTCCTTCAGGATGGCGGAGATTTCCGACGCTTCGATGCCCATCTCACCCCAGCTCCTTCATTACGTGTTGCAGACCGGCGAGCTTCGACCGGATCGACGTGTCGATCATGCGGGATCCCACCTTGACCACGAGCCCGCCGAGGATCGCCGGGTCGACCGTGACATTGAGTTTGACGTCCCGCTCCGTGGCGCCGCGCAGCGTCGCCTTGAGGGCCTCCGCCTCGGCGTCGCTCAGCGGCCGCGCGGCCAGCACATCGGCGGTGGCGACACCGCGGTGCTCGGCCAGAAGCGCGTCGAATGTCTCGAGCACCTGGGGCAGGGCGAAGAGCCGGCGCTTCTGCGCCATCAGCCCGAGCAGGTTGCCCGTCAGATCGGAGAGGCCCATGGCGCGCGCGATCGCGGCCATCGCCGCGCCCTGCTCCTCGCGCGAGGCCAGCGGGCTGCGGATCGCCATGGAAAACTCGGCGCTGTCGGTCAGGGTCTGGCGGAGAGCCGCCACGTCGGTCTCGACGCGGTCGAGCCCGCCGGCATCCTTGGCCAAATCGAAGAGGGCCGTCGCGTAGCGCCGGGCGACCGTCTTCGTCATGCCCATTGGTTCAGTCACGTCGCGCCGTCCCTCCGCTCGCCCGCGACTGTTCGGGCGCCGCGCATGCGCACCCGCTGCCGCGGCGCGAGTTCGCTAGCACAGGGGATAGGGGCTTGCAACTACGGGCCGCGGGCCTCGAAAGTGCCCTTAGCAACGCGTGGTCAGGTCTCGCCGGTCGATCCGGCATTGATAGCAGCCATTTGCCGCGGAGCGCACATGGAGATAGGCGATCTCGGGTCGGGCGAGGAGCGCGTCGGCGCGCGCGTCGAGATCGGCGGCCGGCACCACACAGCCTGTGCCATAGACGATGCGGTCATCCGCGCCGTAGCCGCGCATCATGTAAGAGGGGCTGGTGGCGAGGATCGGCGGCAGGCCGTCCGCCGCCCAGGGCTCGCAGGCATCGGCGCAGAGGAAGATCGGCCCGGTCTCGGCATAGGGCTGGAGCGTCGGGAACGGCCGGTGCGCAAGGATCAGCATGCCGGCGCCCGCCGGGATCTCACGGAGGCAATGGCGGCAGGGGTTGCCCAAGCCGTCCGACACCGCGCGCAGGGGCGCCTGGCCATAGGCGTCGGGCCCGCCGGCCTGGAGGCGGCGGACCTCGGCGGTCGGGATCGGAGTGGCACGGATCGCAAGGCGGGTTTCGGCGACGGGCATCGGATCTCTCCTCTGGCATGGCATGGGCCCGAGGATCGGCCGGAGCGGCGCGGCGCGCGACCCGGATCCTGCTCGGCCCCTGCTCAGAGGAAGCTCTGGGGGTCGATGTCGATCGCGACACGGACGGCGCCCGGCACCTTGACCGAGGCGCGCCAGCGGCGGATCGCGGGCTGGAGCGCGACGCCCTTCGGCGCCTTGACGAGGAGCCGCACCCGCGTCCGGCCGCGCACCCGGGCGATGGGCGCAGCGGCGGGACCGAAGAGCTCGGCGCCGGCGGCATCGAGCGGCGCCCGTGCCCGGCCGAGCGCGTTGGCAGCGTCCCAGACCTGGCGCTCGTCGAGCCCCGAGACGATCAGCGCTGCCAAACGGCCATAGGGCGGGCTGCCGGCGGCGTGGCGCGCCTCCGCCTCGGCCGCCCAGAAGGCCTCGGCCTCGCCCGAGAGGATCGCGCGCATCACGGGGTGGTCCGGCGTCGCGGTCTGGATCAGGGCGGTGCCGCGACGGTCGGCCCGCCCGGCGCGCCCGGCCACCTGGGAGACGAGCTGGAAGGTGCGCTCGGCCGCGCGCAGGTCGCCCCCCTGGAGCCCCAGATCTGCATCGACCACGCCGACGAGCGTCAGATGCGGGAAGTTGTGCCCCTTGGCGACGATCTGCGTGCCGATCACGATATCGGCTGCGCCCTCGGCGATCTCGGCGAGGCGGGCGGTCATCTCGGCGGGGCTCGGCACCAGATCCGAGGAGAGGAGCGCCACCCGGGCTGCGGGGAAGAGCCGGTCCACCTCCTCGGCGATGCGCTCGATCCCGGGGCCGCATTCCGCCAGCCGGTCCGTGCGTCCGCAGGCGGGGCAGGCGGTCGGCACGGGCTCGGTGTGCCCGCATTGGTGGCAGACCAGCCGGCCCCGCAGACGGTGCGTCACCAGCCAGGCGTCGCAGTCCGGACAGCCGAAGCGGTGGCCGCAGGCATGGCAGACGGTGAGCGGCGCATAGCCCCGCCTGTTGAGAAAGAGGAGGGTCTGCTCGCCCCGCCCGAGGCGCGCCCGCGTCGCCTCGATGAGCGGCTCGGAGAGCCAGGTGCCGCGGGCCGGCGCATGCTCGCGCAGATCCACGAGGCGGATCTCGGGCATCACCGCGCGGCCGAAGCGCTCGGGCAGGTCGAGCCGATCATACTTGCCCGCCTCGGCATTGGCCCAGCTCTCGAGCGACGGCGTGGCCGAGGCGAGCACGGCCACCGCGCCCTCCTCTCGGGCGCGCAGCACGGCCATGTCGCGGGCGTGATAGGTGACCTGATCCTCCTGCTTGTAGGAGCCCTCATGCTCCTCATCGACCACGATGAGCCCGAGGCGCTTGAACGGCAGGAACAGCGCCGAGCGCGCACCCACGACGAGCGGCACGGTGCCAGAGGCGGCGGCGAGCCAGAGGCGGCGGCGCTCGGCCCCCGTCACGCCGTGGTGCCAGGCGGCCGGCATGGCGCCGAAGCGGGCCTCGACGCGCTCGAGGAAGGCCGGGGTGAGCGCGACCTCGGGCAGGAGCACGAGCGCCTGGAGACCGCGCTCGATGCAATCCGCCACCGCCTCCAGATAGACCTCTGTCTTACCCGAGCCGGTGACGCCGCGGAGCAGGACGGTGCGGTAGCTGTCCGCGCCGAGCGCCCGGCGCAGATGCGCGGCGGCCTCGTCCTGTGCATCCGAGAGATGTCGCCCCGGCGCCTGGCCGAAGAGCGCAGGATAGGGGCGGGCTGCCGCGACGCGCTCGGTGAGCACGGCGTCGGTCTCGACGAGCCCGCGCAGCACCGCCCGGCTGACGCCGAGGGCTTCGAGCGCCGGCGCGGTCAATCCCCCTGGCGCATCCTCGAGCGCGGCGAGCGCCCGCCCCCGCGCCTCGGTCATCCGCGCGGGCGTCGCCGGCCCCCGCCGGTAGCGGATCTCGACGGGCGGCGGCCGGCCGAGATCGGGCGCCCGCGTCGCGAGCC
>CAYORO010000368.1:0-3444 GCA_964406355.1 uncultured Limibaculum sp. | reverse complement strand
AGATCACCCGCAAGACGCACCGCGTGATCGGCTGCGGCAATCTCGGCCCGGTGCCGGCGCGCCGCGCGATCGGGCTGGCGATGAAGGTGATCGCCTATGACCCCTTCCTCGGCGAGGAGCGCGCCCGGGAGCTCGGCGTCGAGAAGGTCGAGCTCGAGGCGCTGCTGGCGCGGGCCGATTTCGTGACGCTCCATGTCCCGAAGACCGAGAAGACCGCGGGCATTCTCTCGGCCGAGCGGCTGGCGCTGATGAAGCCGGGCGCCCGGCTGATCAACTGCGCCCGCGGCGGGCTGGTCGACGAGCCGGCGCTGGCGGCCGCGCTCACCGAGGGGCGGCTCGCCGGGGCGGCCTTCGACGTCTTCGCCGAGGAGCCGGCCAAGGCCAATCCGCTCTTCGGGCTGCCGAACGTCGTGGTGACGCCGCATCTGGGCGCGGCCACCACCGAGGCGCAGGAGAACGTCGCGCTCCAGATCGCCGAGCAGATGGCGGACTATCTCCTCAAGGGCGCGATCTCGAATGCCATCAACGCGCCCTCCATCACGGCCGAGGAGGCGCCGGTGCTGCGCCCCTGGGTGCGCGTGGCCGAGGTGCTCGGGGCCTTTGCCGGGCAGCTGACCGAGGAGCCGATCGAGGGGGTGGAGATCGAGTATGTCGGGCGCGTCGCCGATCTCAATCTCAAGCCGCTGACCGCGGCGCTCACCGCCGCGATGCTGTCGCCCCAGATGGGCGAGGCGGTCAACATGGTCTCCGCGCCGGTGCTCGCCCGCGAGCGCGGCATCCGGATCGCCGAGACGCGGAAGGACGCGCAGGGCGCCTATGGCACCTATGTCCGGCTTCTGGTGCACACGCCCCTCAAGACCCGGAGCGTGGCGGCGACGCTGTTCTCCGACGGCCGTCCGCGGATCATCCAGATCAAGGGGATCGGCATGGAGGCGGAGCCGCTCCCCTACATGCTCTACACCGTCAACACCGACGAGCCGGGCTTTATCGGCGCGCTCGGCACCAAGACCGGCGAGATCGGGGTCAACATCGCGACCTTCCATCTCGGGCGATCGGAGAAGGGGGGCGAGGCGATCACGCTGCTTGGCGTGGACGATCCGCTCTCGCCGGCCGTGCTCGCCGAGATCGCCGCCCTGCCCCAGGTGCACGAGGCCAAGGCGCTCGCGTTCTAGCTGTCAGGGTCTTGACGATTCTCAAGGCCGCCAGTTTAGACTGACAGTAATCTCCTCCCACACGGATCGAAAATCTCGGGAGGAGACCAAATGACCAGAATAAAGTGGCGGCCCGTTTCAATTTTAGTACTGACCACCTGCATCGGGGTCACAGGATCGGCTGTGGCTCAGGACATGAGCTTTGGCGAGTCGGAGTTCCAGGCGCGCTGCGCGGCCTGCCACGGTCCGCTCGGCAAGGGCGACGGGCCGGTGGCTATCCTGATGAAGCGGACACCGAGCGACCTCACCCAGCTCGCCGCGGACAACAGCGGGCATTTCCCGTTCTCGGAGGTCTATCAGGCGATCGACGGACGGCGTGAGATCGCGGGGCATGGCACGCGCGATATGCCGGTTTGGGGCGACTACTTTTACGAGAGGGCGCTGCCGGCGACACGCCATCCCGGCATCGATGCGCAGGAGATGGTGCAGGCGCGCATTCTCAGCCTCGTCTACTATCTGCAGACGGTGCAGGGCCGCTGAGGCGGCTCAGACCGACTCGCTGCTGATCCCGCTGAGGTCGCGCAGCTCCTCGGGGTCGGGCACGGTAAAATGGCGCGGATCCGACAGGCGGATCGCGCCCATCGCGTTCAGCTGCGAGATCTGCCGGCTCACGGTCTCGAGCGAGAGGCCGAGATAGCGGCTGATCACAGCACGGCTGAGCGGGATCGTGTAGACCCGCGGCGCCTCGGTCGGCGTGGCCCGCGGACAGCCCTGTCGCTCGCCGCGCGAGACCAGCAGCCAGAGGAAACTCGCGACCCGCTCGAGCCCGGTCTTGCAGCCGAGGACGAGCAGCCATTCGCGCGCCACGTGGAGCTCGTGGATCACATGCTCGAGGAAGGCGTGCTCGAATTCCGGGTTCTCGCGAAGCAGCGCCTCGAACGCCCCGCGCTCGACCGAGCAGAGTTCCACCTCGGTCAACGCCTCCGCGGTCACGTCGCAGGATTTGGCGAAGGCACAGCCGAAGAAGTCGCTCGGGTGCAGGATGCCGACGATCTGCTGGCGCCCGTCCGGCAGCATCTTGGAGAGGCCGATCATTCCGGAGACGACGTTGTGGACGTGCCGGCTCGGCTCGCCCTCGCTCGCGATGACCGCGCCGGCCGCCAGCTGACGCCGCTTGGACTTGATGCCGAGCTTGGACACGCGATCGGCCCCAAGGGCCGTGCAGATGCTTGAATTGTGCACCGGGCAGGTGCCGCATCGCTCGAACGCCTCAACGGCCCGTCGGTCCGACATCGCACATCTCCGATTCGGGTTGGCCCCGTCGACTTGGCCAGCGAGGCACCCTGTATCGCCGCTTCGGCAGTCAATCATTCATCTGGGAAATGCTCAATGTAAACTCTCTGGCTGTTGCAGCTGGGGTCGCACGGCTATACACCCGCGGGCTCAATCGGAGGGGCGCTCATGGCGAACGTCGCAGTGGTCGGCGCCCAGTGGGGCGACGAGGGCAAAGGCAAGATCGTCGACTGGCTGTCGGAGCGCGCCGATGTGATCGTGCGCTTCCAGGGCGGTCACAATGCCGGGCACACGCTGGTGATCGGCACCGAGACCTTCAAGCTCTCGCTGCTGCCCTCGGGGATCGTGCGGCCAGGCAAGCTCTCGATCATCGGCAACGGCGTGGTGCTCGACCCCTGGGCGCTGGTCGACGAGGTGGCGCGGCTCGGCACGCAAGGGGTGGTCGTGACGCCCGAGACGCTCAGGATCGCCGACAACGCGCCGCTGATCCTGCCGCTGCATCAGGATCTCGACCGGATGCGCGAGGAGGCGGCGGGGGTCGCCAAGATCGGCACCACGGGCCGGGGGATCGGCCCGGCCTATGAGGACAAGGTGGGCCGGCGCGCGATCCGGCTCGGCGATCTGGCCGACGAGGCGACATTGGCCGCGCGCGTCGACCGGCTGCTCGCCCATCACGATGCGCTGCGGCGGGGGCTGGGCGCGGAGCCTGTCGACCGCGCGGCCCTCCTCGCGGGGCTGACGGCGAGCGCACCCGAGATCCTGCCCTATGCGGGGCCGGTGTGGCGCGACCTCGCCGAGATTCGCGCGGCCGGGCGGCGCATCCTCTTCGAAGGGGCGCAGGGCGCGCTGCTCGACGTTGATTTCGGCACCTACCCCTTCGTCACCTCGTCGAACACCATGGCGGGGATGGCCGCGACCGGCACCGGCATGGGCGTCGATGCGGTGGACTTCACGCTCGGCATCGTCAAGGCCTACACCACGCGCGTCGGCGAGGGGCCGT
>CAYORO010000367.1:0-3476 GCA_964406355.1 uncultured Limibaculum sp. | reverse complement strand
CTCACGGGGACCAGCCTGCGCTGCCGGCGGCCCCCTCGGATGCGTCGGCGTCCCCCGCGTCCCCCGCGTCCCCCGCGTCCTCCGCGGCGGGACCCGTGCGTTCGGCGTCGATCGCCGCCCTGAGCGCGCGAAGGACCTGCGTCACGCCCTGCCCCGTCGCGCCCGAGATCGCGAAATCCACGGCGACCCCGGCCTCGGCAAAGAGCTCTTGCAGCGCCGTGAGATCCTCGGCCGGCAACGCGTCGACCTTGTTGAGCGCGAGGAGGCGGGGCTTCTCAGCGAGCTGCGTGCCCTCTTCCTCGTCATAGGCCTCGAGCTCGCCCACCACGGTCTGGCAGTCACCCACCGGATCATCGGCAGTGGCGTCGACGAGATGCAGCAGCACCGCGCAACGTTCGGCATGGCCGAGAAACCGGTCGCCGATGCCGCGGCCCTCATGGGCGCCTTCGATGAGCCCCGGCAGATCGGCCAGCACGAACTCCGCGCCGTCCACCAGCACCACGCCGAGCCCCGGATGGAGCGTGGTGAAGGGGTAGTCGGCGATCTTCGGCCGGGCGTTGGAGACGGCCGAGAGGAAAGTCGACTTGCCGGCATTCGGCAGGCCGACGAGGCCGGCATCCGCGATCAGCTTGAGCCGCAGGAGGATCGTGCGCTCGATCGCTGGCTGGCCGGGATTGGCGCGCCGTGGCGCCTGATTGACCGCGCTCTTGAAATGCAGATTGCCCCAGCCGCCATTGCCGCCGCGGGCGATCAGCGCGCGCTGCCCGGTCTCGGTGAGGTCGGCGATCAGCTCACCCGTCTCGAGGTCGAAGATCTCGGTGCCTTCGGGGACGTGCAGGATCTTGTCGGCCCCACCCGCGCCGGTGCGCCCGCGCCCCATGCCGCCGCGCCCGTCCTGTGCATAGAAATGCTGCTGGAAGCGGAAGTCGATCAGCGTGTTGAGCCCCTGGACACACTCGGCCCAGACATCGCCACCCTTGCCGCCATCGCCGCCATCCGGCCCGCCATACTCGATGAACTTCTCGCGACGGAACGAGATACAGCCATTCCCGCCCTTGCCGGAGCGAATATAGACCTTGGCTTCGTCGAGAAACTTCACACTCGCCTCCAGTCGACCCGCGCCAGGCGATAGCAGCGGTAGCGCGCGGGGCCCGTCCGGAGCGGATGCTCGTCCGCGTCGTCGCCGGTCGCGACGAAGCCGAGGCCTTCGAGGAGCCGGATGGAGGCCGGGTTGTCAAGATAGCTCTCGGCGAGGAGGGCAGGAGGGGCGAGCCGCGCAAAGGCCCAATCGAGGAGCGCTTCGGCTGCGGCCCGCCCGAGCCCCCGGCCGCGATAGCCCATGCCGAGGAAGTAGTTGATCGAGGGTTCGGGCCCCGGGCCGACACCCACCTCACCGATCGGCGTGCCGTCGGGCAGGCGGATCGCCGCGAGAAAGCCCGCCCGGCCCCGCCAGGGCGCCCGGGCGATCCGGGCCGCCGCCCGCTCGGGCGTGAAGGGGATGCGGATCGACGTCATCATCCGCGCGACGCTCGGGTCGTCGCCGAGCGCGGACAGCATCTCTGCGTCGGTGGCCGCGAACGGCGTGATCAGGACCCCGGCCCCCACGATCCGGAGCCGCTCGACAGCATCGTTGGTGGCGGCGGCGTTGGTGGCGGCAGCGTTGGAGTCGGCGGGCGTCATGCGATTGCCCTCCAGTCGGCCCGGTCGAGCCGGGTGTCGATATGGACGAGGTCGCGGCCGAGCGCGCGGCAGCCGAGCCGCCGCCGGCCGGTCACGCGGAAGCCGAGCTTGGCCTGCACCCGAAGAGAGGCTGTGTTGCCGTCGAAAGCGCCGGAGGTGAGCCCGTCGATGGAGGACGCGCCAAAGGCCCACCCGACCGCGGCCCGGGCCGCCTCGGTCGCGTGGCCCTGGCCCCAGTGCCGGCGGCCGATCCAGTAGCCGAGGCTCACGCCGTCGGGCTCCGCGTCGATCCCGACAATCCCGATCAGCCCCTCGCCGGCGCGCTCGATCGCCCAGACGCGCCCCGGGCCCGGGCCGAGCGTCTCGAGAAACGCCTCGACATCCGCGGGCCTGAGCGGGTGGGGCACCCGACTCAGCCAGCGGCTGACCGCGAGATCCCCGCAGAGCTCGACGATCCTCGGCACATCGGCGCGCGCGGGCGGGCGCAGCAGCAACCGGTCGGTGACGATCTGTCCGCCCTGCCCGTCCTGTCTGTCCATCGGATCCTCGCAAACGAAAGAGGGGACCGGCCGCCGCCGATCCCCCGCGAGATCCGAGGCTGCGGCCAGGGTTACTCGGCCGGCTCGCGCACCACCGGCATCACCGACACAAAGGTGCGCCCCTTGAGCCCGGTGTGAAAGCGCACATGGCCATCGGAGGTGGCGAAGATCGTGTGATCCTTGCCGAGGCCGGTGTTCTCGCCAGGCCACCATTTGGTGCCGCGCTGGCGCACGAGGATGTTGCCCGCGCGCACGACCTCGCCGCCGTACTTCTTGATCCCGAGGCGCCGCCCTGCCGTGTCGCGCCCGTTGCGCGAGGAGCCGCCCGCCTTCTTATGTGCCATCCGTCCGCCTCCCTACGCGTCGCCTGACGGCGCATCGGCCGCAGGTGCTTCACTCACCGTGGACGTCTCGGTCACCATCGGTGCGGCGAGCCGCTTGGCCACGCCCTGCCCGACGGCCCGCTTCGCCTCCGATGTGCCGGCACCGCTCGCGAGGATCTCGGTCACCCGCACCGTGGTGAGGTCCTGGCGATGCCCCTTCAGCCGCTTCGAGCTGTGCTTGCGCCGGCGCCGCTTGAAGTTGAGCAACTTGGGCCCGCGGATCTGGTCGAGCACCTCGGCCGAGACGCCGGCATCCGTCAGCCGCGGCGCACCGATCTGCACCTCTTGGTCCTCGCCGCCGAGCATCAGCACCTCGTCGAAGAGCACCGTCTCACCCGGCTCTGCCGCCAGCCGTTCGATGGTCAGCTCGTCGCCGGCTGACACCCGATACTGCTTGCCGCCGGTCTTGATGACCGCATACATCCGTTCGTCCTTCCAGCTTCGCGCCCTTCGGCGTCGGACCGTGGCCGGTGCTCCCGGCCGCTCCCGAACTTCGTACGGCTCTCGCCGCGCCTCGGACAGCGTGCCCGCATTGCGGGCGGTGCGCCCCTCTGGGCGTAATCGAGCCGCCTCTATCCGCCCAGGCGCCGCGGCTGTCAAGGCCGGGCCCCGATGCCGCCCTTACAGGGTCGGGAAATCTTGCCTCGGCCGCTCTTGAACCCGTTCTGCCGCTTGACTAGTGTCCCGCCACGCTGACGACCAGCGGGTGCGGAGAGGTGCCGGAGTGGTCGAACGGGGCGGTCTCGAAAACCGTTGTACCCGCGAGGGTACCCAGGGTTCGAATCCCTGTCTCTCCGCCATTTCAAGTTTGTTAGTATCATGGAGTGCCCCCACCGAGTGGTCCGGTTGAATTGTTAGTGCATCACTGGCCTCT
>CAYORO010000366.1:0-3511 GCA_964406355.1 uncultured Limibaculum sp. | reverse complement strand
CCGGGCTGCTCGTGCAGCACATGCGCTCCTCTGCTGATGAACGTGACCTGTGCCTCGCCACCGCGGGCGCGGTCGTCCCCGGCGACCCGGCCCTGCGTGTCAAGGAGGGCCCGCGTGCGGAGAGTGCCCGTGTTCGAAAGGTGGATTTCGGTGGCACAGATCGTCACCGCACTGTCGATGCCGAGCGCCGACGGAGGTCGCCTCGACGACTTGGTCGTGCAAGCTCAGGTGGCCCAACGGGTCCGCTGGTCGGTGGTGTCGGCGGTCGTCGAGGCTGCGCGCCGGCGATGCGCCACGATTTCCGCAAGGACGGACAACGCGATCTCATGTGGATCGACCGCGCCGATGTCGAGGCCGGCCGGAGCCTTCACCCGGGCCAGCCGCTCGGATCCGATGCCCTCTGCCGCGAGGTGCTGGACCAGCGCCCCAGCCTTCCGGCGGGAGGCGATCATCGGGATACGACCCGCATCGCTGCCGAGCGCTGCCCGCAGCGCTCCCATGTCTCCCGAGCCCTGCGTCGCGATGACGACAGTGTCGCGCGAGCCTGGGGCAAGCGTCGAGAGGCCTTCGGCCGTCGCCACCTCTGCTCGGAGAGAGGCAAGACGAGCATGGGCGACGATCGCTTCGGCGATCGGGGTGGTGCCGATAACGGCGACGAGCGGCGGAAGCTGCCAGGGCTCGATCAAGAAGTCGACCGTGCCGCGCGACGGGCAGCCAGTCGTGTAGACCGCCACATCGGCGACGACGGTCTGATCATCGCCGCGCGGGCGCACGCTGATCAGTCGCGGCTCACCGCCCGCGATAGCCTCGGCCGACGCCTTGCGCAGCGCCGCACTCACGCAGGCGCCGCCCACATGACCGAGGATCTGCCCATCGTTCGTCACCATCGCCTTGGCCCCCGCCTTTGCCGAGGTCGCATCGGCGGTGCGCAGCACGGTCGCGACCGCGAAAGGTCTTCCCTCGGCCCGGAGCCGGGCGATGATGTCGAAGGTATCGGTGCTCATCAGTCTCCTACCCGAGCGATTTGGGGCCAACAGAACCCTATCACAGCCTGGCGAATTCGGTCTCGAGGGCCGCCAAGCCTGCAATCGTGTCCGCGCGCAGCACAGCGTCGACCCTCGGGCGGATTGCGGCCATGTGCCGGGCAACAAGGCCGTCGGCCGCAGGCGGCACGGGTGTGAGCCAGACGATGCGGCCAGCCCGGCGCGCCAGCCGCTCAAGGGCCGCCTCCAAGGCCTCCGGCGACCCGGAACAGTAACCATCGGACAGGATCAACACGACGGTTCGGCTCGACAGGGCGCGGGCGCCGTGACCCTCGACGAACCGTGTGATGTTGCCGGCGATGTCGGTGCCGCCCCCGAACCCCTCGGCCATGAGCGACAGACGACCGGCAGCTCGCAGCGTGTCGTGGTCCGCCAGCGCCGGCGTGATCCGCATGAGACGGGTATGAAAGAGCCAAGCGTCGGCTGTGTCATCGGCACCGACGAGACCCTTCACGAAGGCGAGAAAGACGCGGGCGTAGAGCGTCATCGACCCCGAGACGTCGCAGAGCGCGACGATGCGGACGGGGCGATCAGGGCGGTGCCGGCGGCGCAAGCGCATCGGTTCGCCCCCGGTGGCCAGGCTCATGCGCAAAATGCGGCGCAGATCGAGGGCGCTGCCCCGCCGCGCGGCCTTGCGCCGGCGCGAGCGGCGGTCGCGCAGCGCGCGTGCGAGGCGGCGCGCAGCGGCCTCGGCGGAGCGGATATCGGCTTCGGTCATGAGGGCGCGGAGATCATGCTGCGCTACGGTTTCCGTGCGCGTGGCGACGAGGCGGCCATCTGTGGCACCGCCCTGATCCTCGCCGGTTTCCACGTCACCCTCAGTCGCGCACTCGGTCTTCTCCCTGGCGTCCGGGCCGACTGGCAGGTCGTGATGCGGCTGCCAGAGGGTCGGTCGACTGGCCTGCGCGCGCAGATGCGGAGCCGGCGCCGCGCGGTCACGCATGCGGCCCGCGTTCATCCAGTACGCGTCGTAGAGCGCGTCGAAGGCGGTCCACCGGTCATGGTCGGGAACCAGAAGCACCTTGAGCGCGGCCCGCGCCTCTGCGCCGTCGGTCGCGTCAACCTGCGCGAGGGCCGCAACGGCGTCGGCGGTGTCGCCTGGCCCTAGGCGAAATCCGTTGAGACGCAAATGAGCGACAAATCCCGCGATGCGCTCGGCGGGGCCGGAGGCTCGCGTTGGGAACCGGGTGGCGCGCATGACCTCGGCGACCTCAAGCTGCCCGGCCGACGAGGCGGGACAACACCTCGGGCGGCACGGCATCGCGATCGGCGGCGGTCTTGAGCAGGCAGACGAGCGTCGCCTGCAGGGTCGCTGGATCCTCGGCCAGATCATTCAGCCCGAGCCCGCCGAGCGCTGCGGCCCAATCGAGCATCTCGGCGACGCCTGGTCTCTTCTCGAGCTCCTCGCGGCGCAGCGCTTGGACCACGCCGACGATTTGCGCCGCGAGACGCGCCGAGAGGCCGGGCGCCCGCCGTCTGAGGATCTCCAGCTCGGTCTCGCGGTCGGGGTAGTCGATATAAGCATAGAGGCAACGCCGACGGAGCGCGTCCGAGAGGTCTCGTGTGCCGTTCGCGGTCAGGACGACGTGAGGTCGCGCGGTGGCCCGGATGGTGCCGAGCTCAGGCACCGTCACCTGGTTCTCGGCGAGGATCTCCAGCAGGTAGGCCTCGAACTCCTCGTCGGCGCGGTCGACCTCGTCGATCAGCAGCACCGGGGCCCTCGCCTGACTGATCGCCTCGAGGAGCGGACGTCTCAAGAGGTAGTCCTCGGTAAACACCTCGCGTTCGGAGGCATGCTCGGTGGCGCGAAGCGCCAACAGCTGGCGCTGGTAGTTCCACTCGTAGATCGCCTGCGCCGCGTCGAGACCTTCATAGCATTGCAGGCGGATGAGGCGGGTATCCTCGATCGCGGCAAGTGCCTTGGCGACTTCGGTCTTTCCCACGCCCGCCGGGCCCTCGAGGAGGAGGGGGCGGCCGAGAACGATTGCAAGATGCAGCGCCATCGCCAGCTCATCGGAGGCCACATAGGCGGCCTCCGCAAGGCGGGATCTCAAGTCGTCGAGCGACATCTGCGTCCTCGCTTTATGGCTCAGGCGACGGGCCTTGGAGTTCACTCGGCGGCGACGACCTCGCCGTGCAGCCCAAGGCGGTTCGCCGTCTCCCAGACGCGCCAATGGTCGTGCGGCATATGCGTCTGCGTGAGGCCGAACGGACGAAACGCGTCATGCACCGCATTTGAGAAGCAGGGCACGCCGCCGACATTCGGGCTCTCGCCCACACCCTTGGCGCCGATCGGGTGATGCGGGCTGGGCGTTTCCGTATGGTCGGTCGTGTAGTGCGGCGTCTCGACCATCGTGGGCAGAAAGAAGTCCATTAGCGTGGACGTCTTGTGGTTGCCGAGATCGTCATAGGCGATCTCCTGGCCCATGGCGATTGCCAGTGCCTCGGTGAGGCCGCCATGCACCTGG
>CAYORO010000365.1:0-3512 GCA_964406355.1 uncultured Limibaculum sp. | reverse complement strand
CGCCGATGTCCTACGCCTATGACGACCAGAACGTCTTCGCCAAGATCCTGCGCGGCGAGATCCCGAGCAAGACCGTCCTCGAGACCGAGCACAGCCTCGCCTTCCACGACATCGCCCCCAAGGCACCGATCCACCTGCTGGTGATCCCCAAAGGCGCTTACGTCAATGCCGACCATTTCGGCGCCGAGGCCTCGGATGCCGAGCTCGCCGATTTCGCCCGCGCCGTCGCCCGGCTGACGCGCGAGGCCGGGGCGGCCGAGGCGGTGGGGGGGGCCGGCTATCGCCTGATCTCGAATGCCGGGCTCGAGGGCATGCAGGAGGTGCCGCACTACCATGTCCACCTGCTGGCGGGCCGCGTGCTCGGGGCCCTCGTCGAACGAGCCGAGGGTGGCTGACCGCGGCCGCGCCGATACGGTGGTCCAGGGCGTTCGGGTTTGCCGCATCAATCGATCAACCGACACTCGCAGACGCGGTGATTCCCGGCCCCCCGCATTTTGATCCTTGCTGACTCACTCAAGGCAAAGACTCTCTTAAATCAAATCGCGCCAGCAAATTGAATTATCAACGTAATCCAATAATATATGCAGAGAAATATCATGAATTATTGAATAACCGTGCTCCGCGGGAACCTGCTTTCTCTCACAAACTCCCTGATCTGAGCACCAGATGATTGCGTTGCGTCCCGCATCTCATTTCTGAACCGCGCAACAGCCTCTCGGGACAGCGAGCCTGCAAGAGGCCGCCCACGAAAGGCGGTTCCCGAGCGCCGCGGCTCGCAACGCTCGCCATGCGCCTCGAGAGCAAGCCCGCTCTGCACCGCAGCGGCCACCATGTGCTGCTCGCCCTCAGCACCCAAACCCGTTTTGATCCGCAACCGCGCGGAGGTCGTCGACGACCAGGTCCCAGTCCGCTTCCGCGCCGAGATCGCTCGTCTGGCCGGGCCCGTGCTCGGCCGGGCGCGCGATGAAACCGGTGGCGAGGCCCGCGGCCCGGGCGGCGTGCAGATCGCCATTATGGGCGGCCACCATCATCACCTCGGCCGGCGCGAGCCCGAGGGCGGCCGCCGAGGCCCGGTAGACGGCAAGGTCCGGCTTGTAGGCCCGGGCGATCTCCGCACCGAGAACCGCGTCCCAGTCGAGCCCCGCATGGCGCGCGAGCCGCACCATCAGCGCCACGGACCCGTTGGAGCAGGGCCCAACGAACGCCCGCGCCCTGATCCCGCAAAGGCCTGCCACCGTGTCGGGCCAGGGTGGCAGCCGCTCCCAGGCGCGGGTGAGCTCTGCCCGGGCCTCGTCATCGAAGGCGTCCGCGAGGCCCTGCGCGGCCAGCACGCGGTCGAGGTTCTCCCGGTGCAGGAGGTCGAGCGGCACATAGGCGCGCCCGCCGGAGCGCACGCGCTCCATCGAAGGCCGGTACTCGTCGCGCCAGGCATCGGCGAAGGCCGCGGGGTCGAGGCCGATCCCGCGCGCTGCGAAGACCGGGCCCGCCGCCTCGGCCACCCCGCGGCGCCAGTCGACCAGCGTGCCGAACACATCGAAGATCACCGCCCGGATCGCCATTGCCCCCTCCGCTCAGCCGGCCGGCCCCGCGGGCCTCAGCCAGCCACGATACCGCACCACCAGCCCGGCGACACGCACCATGACCGCGATATCGAAACGGAACCGCCCGTCTGCGTCCACCGCCTCGCGCGCATGGCCCGAGGGGAGCAGGCGCCTCGGGATCGGGATGCCGAGGCAGCGACCCGAGGCGATCGTGAGGCCGAGCCCCTCCCGTCCTGCTGCGAGCGCGAGCACGAAGCCCGCCGGGCCCAGGCGTTCGACCACGCGGCCGGGCCCCGCCGGCCCGAGACGCGATCCGAAAGCACGGTCGCCGAAGCGCCGCGTCCAGCGCTCGCCATCTCCGTCCCGCACGGTCTCGACCCGGACCGGCACGCCCAGGCCCGCGAGCGGAAACCCCACCGCCGCAGCGATCGCTCGGGCGAGCGGGTGCCGCCCGCGCTCGATATCGGCCCGCCCGTCCCAAGCGCCGGTCCGCCCATGAAACGCGCGAACGGCCAAAGGCAGCGCGTCCCACCCGGCGCCGGCCAGGGCGCGCTCGAAGAGACCGGGACCGGCGCTCATGGCCGACGGCCTCACCGGATCAGGCGGGCACGGATCTCGGGATCCGGCAGGGCGCAGAGATCGGTCCACCCGAGCACGGCGTATCGATTGCGCGCCATCCGCCGATAGAGCCACCCCTGCAGGCCGCGCGGCAGGAGGCCGATCGCCGCCGCCACCGGGCGGAGCCATCCGCCGAGCCGGCGGCCAGCCGCGGCGATCCCCGCCATGCCACCATAGGCCTGTCCGCGCTCGAGATAGAGCCAGGTCGTCGGGTCGTCGGCGTCGAGCCCGTAATGGCCCATCACCGCGCGGCCCGTCGGGCCTTGCACCGGACAGATCCGCGCAACACCCTCCCGGTCCCGTCGCGCCACGATCCCCGCCCAGCGCGAACAGAGCGCACAGTCGCCATCGACGAAGAAGATCGGCCCCTCATCCGGCAAGTCCGGGACCGCGGGGTCGTCGCGATACGAATATGGCGGGCGCTCGATCATGGTTGAGATGTGGGCGCAGTCCCGCCCGTCGCCGCTGCGACGCTTTGGCGCCCGGGCGGCACAGTCGCCACGGGCCGCCGACCGCCATGGCGGGCGGCGCACGGTCTCATGACGCGCCTGTCAGGGCGCGTCGCCGTGTGGGAGGATGCCGGAGGCCTCGGAGATGGCGGGCTCGCACCCGTCCTCCCGGTCGCCCGCGCCGACCCGACCGCGGGTCTCGCCCACCTGACCGCGATGCAGCAGCAGATGGTCCGCCAGCACACAGGCCATCATCGCCTCGCCCACCGGCACAGCGCGGATCCCCACACAGGGGTCATGCCGCCCCTTGGTCACGATCTCGGTCTCGCGACCCTGCTGGTCGATCGTCGCCCGCGGGCTCAGGATCGAGGAGGTCGGCTTCACCGCAAAGCGCACCACCACCTCCTGCCCGGTCGAGATCCCGCCGAGGATCCCGCCCGCATGGTTCGAGGCGAAGCGCGGGCCGTCATTGCCCATCCCGATCTCGTCGGCATTCGCCGTGCCTGTCAGCGCGGCGGCCGCAAAGCCCTCGCCGATCTCGACGCCCTTGACCGCGTTGATCGACATCATCGCCGCCGCAAGCTCGGCGTCGAGCTTGGCGTAGATCGGCGCGCCGAGCCCCGCGGGCACGCCCGAGGCCACCACCTCGATCACGGCACCCACCGAATCCCCCGCCTTGCGCAGCGCATCGAGGCTCTCCGCCCAGCGCGCCGCCGCCCCCGGATCGGGCGCCCAGAAGGGGTTCTGCTCAGTCTCCGCCCAGTCCCAGGCGGCCCGGTCGATCCCGTCCGCCCCCATCTGCACCAGCGCGCCCCGCACCGAGAGCCCCGGCGCCAGCGCCGCCAGCACTTTTCGCGCGACGCCCGCCGCCGCGACCCGCGCCGCCGTCTCCCGCGCCGAGGAG
>CAYORO010000364.1:0-3535 GCA_964406355.1 uncultured Limibaculum sp. | reverse complement strand
CCCAGACCAGAATTCGGTGCGCAGTTGATGCGTGCTGGCGCGATCAGGTCCGGGCTTCGGCTTGGTCGGCGGCCCATTCGCTGGCCGCCTCGACAGCCACCGGCGATGTGGTCGGCAGCACGCCCAGATAGCTGTCAGTCTGCTCGACCGGGACGGATGTGCGTTGGGTCATGCGGTAGAGCGCATAGAGCGCGATGGCCCCGAAGGTCGCTCCGAGCACCAGCCAGAACGCGAACGGCCCGGCAATCTCCATCGCCCAGCCGGTGATCAGGGGGCCGATGATCGCGCCGAGCCCAAAGGTGAAGACCAGTCCCCCGGACGCGGCCGGCATGTCCTCGTGCGAGAGGTAGTCGTTGGTGTAGGCAAGAAAGAGGGCGTAGAGCGGCGTTGTCACGCCCCCTGCCAGGAAGGCGGCTGACATCATCGGCCAGTGACTGTCGCCGACGACCCATCCGATCGCGCAGGCGCCCAGGCCGAGCGTTGCCGAACCGAAGATCAGCAGCCGGCGGTCTATGCGGTCGGAGAGCCAGCCGATCGGGTATTGCAGCACCAGAGCGCCGGCAAACAGCATCGCGACGAAGAGGGCGATGCTGCCGGGCGTCATTCCGATCTCGCTGCCGAAGACTGCGCCCATGCCTGACTGTGTGGCGTAGATGCTGCCCAGGAGGAATATTCCGACGGTGCCAAGCGGCGAGCTACTGAAGAGGCCCCTGATCGGCATCGGGCGCGCGACCTCGGTCGCCGGGGTCGGCGTGGCGGACAGCAGGATCGGCGCGAAGGAGATCGAGACGAGGATCGATGCGCCGATGAAGAGAACGGATGTCCCTGCGTCGCCCAGCGTCAGCAGCCCCTGCGCGCCGATGATACCGAGCGTCTGGCAGATCATGTAGGCCGAGAGAACCTTGCCCCGCGTCTGGTTGGTCGCGGTGTCGTTCAGCCAGCTTTCGGCGGTGACATAGATGCCGGACATGCAGAAGCCGACGAGCACCCGCAGGAGCGTCCAGGCGATGGGATCGCCGACCAGCGGAAAGGAGATGAGCGCGGCCGACATGAAACTGCCGAGCGCTGCAAAGACACGCACATGTCCCACGCGCCGGATCAACATGGGCGTGTACCGCGCGCCCGACAGGAAACCCAGGAAGTAGCCTGAGGTGACGATGGCAAGCTCAGCCGCCGAGAACCCCTCGATCCCGCCGCGCAGGCCAATTAGCGTGAAATGCATTCCGTTGCCCAGCATGATCAGCATAACGCCGAGCAGAAGGGCCCAGACGCCGGACAGCACTTGGATCATCTCGAGCCCTTCCTTGCACGCGGAATTCGTGGACATGCCCGACAGACCGAACACTGCGCCAATCTTCAGCCGGCGATGAGCCGCGCTCGCTCAGACCGTTTCACTTCATGCAGCGCGGCACAACCTTCAGCCACCGAGCGAGGGGAAACCGCCGAATGGGCCGTTCGCCATCTTCCGGTGCTGCCCGTTTCGTAAGATGGTCCTTGCGGCAGGTTGCGGACCGAACCGACTTGAGCGGTTGCCGCAAACACCATCGCGCCGAAGAGGGGCCCGCTCCTTGGCCTACTCACGCCTTCGTGGTGGCGCACAATGACGGTCAGGTAGCGGACGTTGAACCGCTCCCTCGTCACTTGACCTTGGAGAATTGCGGCCGAGCCACTATCCGAGAGAAATGGCCAAATGCTCCTTCATGGCCCTGGATGCCGCAGCGAACCCGCGTAAGCCGGTGCCTGCGGATGCAACTGTGCCCTGACTGCCCGCAGACAGCAAACGTTCGGGCGGCGGCTCGGTGCATGGGAAATGACTTTTTCGCGGGCGGGGTTGCATAGGGCGGCACAGGATGTGAGGGTCAATCTGAATTGTAGCCGTCGCTGTAGCCTCAGTGGGCGTCGACGAGCGATCTCGATCTGCCCAGTAAATGGAGGGGAGCGTGTACAAAAAGATTATGGTTCCAATCGATATGGCGCATGTTGATCACCTTGACAAGGCGATTAATACTGCCGCTGCGCTGGCTAAGTCCTTGGGAATTCCGATCTGTTTTGTAGGGGTGACATCTGCTGCGCCCGGAAGCGTCGCGCACAACCCCGAAGAATTCGAGGCCAAGCTGAAGGCGTTCGCCGATCAGCAGGCGCAGCGCGGCGCGGTGGCCGTCGACACCAAGGCTGTCGTGACCCATGATCCGGCGATCGACATGAACGACGCTCTCATGCGGACGGCGGACGAGATCGGCGCGGACCTAATCGTCATGCAGACGCATGTCCCCAACGTCACCGACTACATCTGGGCGGCACACGGCGGCCGTATCGCCAGCCACTTCACCGGTTCGGTATTTCTCGTTCGCTGAGGCCCCGGGCGGAAACGCAACGAAAAGGCAAATCTCAATGACAGATCAAGCCACATCGGACAATGACGTCCTCCGTCCACCAGAAGGCCCAGCCAACATCATCGATACCGACTTCGAGATCGGTCAGGACAACATTCAACCGCAGATCGGCCCGTTCGGTCTGGACGTTCACAACCCGGTCTTCCTGATCTCGGGGCTCTCGATCGTCGCCTTCGTGTTTTACGCGCTGGCGCTGCCCGAGCAGGCCGAGGCGATCTTCGGGGCGCTGCGGCCCTGGCTGACCTCGACCTTCGACTGGTTCTTCCTCGGCGCGGCGAACATCTTCGTGGTCTTCTGCCTCGTGCTGATCGTGTCGCCGTGGGGCGGCGTGCGGCTTGGCGGCAAGGACGCGACGCCGGACTATAGTTATATCGGTTGGTTCGCCATGCTGTTCGCCGCCGGGATGGGCATCGGGCTCATGTTCTTCGGCGTGCTCGAGCCCGCGTACTACTTTGGGACGCCGTGGGGGGATGCCCCCCTTGGCGCGGCGCGCCCCTTCGACGAGGACGGCGTGCTGGTCGCGGCCAACGTCGAGGAGGCCCGGCGCATGGCACTGGCGGCCACTTCATATCACTGGGCGCTGCACCCGTGGGCGATCTATGCCATCGTCGCGCTAGCGCTGGCGCTGTTCACCTACAACAAGGGTCTGCCGCTGACGATCCGCTCCGCCTTCTACCCGATCTTCGGCGAGCGGGTCTGGGGCTGGACAGGTCATATCATTGACACGCTGGCCGTCTTCGCCACCCTCTTCGGGCTGGCGACCTCGCTGGGCTTCGGCGCGACGCAGGCGAACGCGGGGCTCGAGTACATCTACGGCGTCCCGAACAACGTGACGGTGCAGGTGATACTGATCACGGCCATCACGGCCGTTGCCCTGATCTCGGTGATGCGCGGGCTCGACGGCGGGGTCAAGGTGCTCTCCGAGATCAACATGGGACTGGCCTTTCTTCTGTTGATCTTTGTTCTCTTCACGGCGGGCGCCGTCGGCATCCTGAGTGAGTTCGGCAAGGGCCTCGTCGCCTACGTGCAGGAGGTCGTGCCGCTCTCGATGCCGTTCGGGCGCGAGGACGACGGTTACCGCGAGGGTTGGACCGCGTTCTACTGGGCGTGGTGGATCTCGTGGTCGCCCTTCGTCGGCATGT
>CAYORO010000363.1:0-3542 GCA_964406355.1 uncultured Limibaculum sp. | reverse complement strand
ACCCGCCAAGTGGGGAATTTTGGCCCGGCACTTCTGGGGAAATTTGGATCGGCATTGACACCTTCCTGCTCTTCCTCGCGGAGATCCCCGTTGATCACGCCGCCCATGATATCTGGATCCAACTGCTCTGGCCGTACTTCCTGGCCAAACAGGTGCCGATGGTGCTCGCCTGGCCGGCGGTCTGGATCCTCGGCTGCCTCCTCTTTGCCTATCGGAGCGGCGGCGCGGTCGAGGGACGGGGTGGGCGGCTCTGCCTGCGCCCGGGACCAGATCCCGACAGTGGCCTCGAGCTCCTTCTGCAATGGGGCCTCGTCGGCGGCCTCACAGCCCTTGTCTGGCTCGATCCCGCCCTCGTTGCCGGGACCGGCTTTCCGCTCGAGGCCGAGCGGATCCGGATCGGGGTCGCGGTCAATGCCGGCGCCTTCGTGCTGCTGACTGGGCTCGTCTGGCTCCGCGGCGGGGCCTATCCGGGGTTTGCTGCCGGAGCCCGGCCCTTCCGCTTCGTCTCCTCCATCGCCTCCCGCGTCGCACGCTCCCAGGGCCTCGCCCGGATCTTCTCGCGGCGGGATCCGGCGCTCAAGCGCATCGCAGCCGGGGGCGCCGATCCGAGACGCTGATGCGTCCAATGCATGCAAGCTTGACATCAATGCATGCATATGATATCCTACAAGACATGTATGTCGGCGTCACAGAAAGCCTGCTCATGGCCAGCCTCACGATCCGCAAGCTCGATCCGGTGGTAAAGGAGCTCATCCGCCAGCGCGCCGCCCGCGAGGGCCACTCCATGGAGGAGGAGGTGCGGCGCATCCTGAGCGCCGCCTGCGCCGGAGAGGCGCCGGCCGATCCCGGCAATGCCCTGGCCTGCATGCGGCGGCATTTCGACGAGGAGGTCTTGACCGATGTGCCTCTGCCTGAGCGCTCCGAGGGCCGTGCGCCCCCGATGATCTGAGATGCTGCTGCTGGACACCAATGTCGTCTCGGAGGCGATGAAGCCTGCGCCTGCCCCGATGGTTGCAGCCTGGCTGAGCGGGGCCGACATCCGCGATCTCTATCTCTCGAGCATCACGGTCATGGAGATCGGCTATGGCATTGGCCTGCTGCCGCCCGGCCGGCGTCGATCCGCGCTGGATCGGCAGTTCCGGGAGATGGTCGAGGCCGAGTTCGCCGGCCGGGTGCTTGGCTTCGACGACGCGGCGGCGGCAGCCGCGGCCGATATCCGCGCGCGCCGGCGACGCGGGGGCCTCGCGGACACGGTCGAGGACAGCATGATCGCGGGCATCGCGAAGATCCATGGCGCGACGGTCGTCACCCGCAATGAGCGGGATTTTCTCGGAACGGAGATCGAGTTGCTAAACCCCTGGGCACCCGAGGGCGGCATGGGTGGTTAGAGACCCCGGCCCTGATCGGCGGAGAGATCCGGCAGAACCTGGTCGAAGAGAGAGGACTCGTCGCTCGCGAGAATGGCCTCGGCCGTCTCGGTTGCCTGGCTGACCGCGGGTCTGGATTTGAGCGTCGCCACGATGGTCTCGAGCTCCTCGGTCGGCGGGAGCGTGGCCCACGCCAGCTCGGGGCGGGCCGCGGACGCCGCGAGCTTTGCCGGCGTTGCGGGCGCCGCGGGCTTGGGATGGTCGGGGGCGTGGAGCCGCTCTGCAGCGGCGCGCATCTCGTCGAGCTCCTCCTGCATCTCGGGAAGCACGCGTCTCGCGGCGGGATCACCGCGCTCGGCGGCGTCCTCGACATCGGCGAGCCACGCCTCCGACAGCGCGAGCTTGGCGGCGCGAATGCGGTCCCTATCGCCGGAGGCTTCTGCCGCCGCCAGATCGACCTCGGCGGCCCTGATGCGATCGGCGATCTCAGGATCGATCTCTGTCTCGCGGTCCTCGCTAAATTGGTCGTAGAGCGCGCTGACCTCCGCGAAGGCCTGGTGGAAGGCTTTGTCGGCTGCGCGCTGCGCCTCGAGATGGGTCTGGCGGCTGGCGCGCTGGGAGGCTGCCACGGCACCCTGCGCGGTCTCGACGGCAGCGCTGACGGCGGCCGCGATCTGATCGACCAGCATGCGGATATCTGCATCCGGCCCCTGGGCCGCCAGCATCTGGCGGGCACGCGCGATCTGGGCGCCGGCCTGGGCGAGATCCATGCGGGCGGCAGTGGCCTCTGCCTCCGCCCCGACGCCGGCAAGCCCGGCCAAGGCCTCACTGAGGCGACCCTCAGCCCTGCCCAACAGCGTCGATGCCTGCGGGTCTTCAATCTCTGCAAATTCAGTAATCATCCAAATATATTACATAAAATTCAGTGTATTTGCAACCTTTATTTGAGAATATGGGCAAATTGGGATGATCGAAGATCTGGATTGGCCTCGACGAAGCGGCGCTCGACCAAGCCCTGGATGGCGCCGGCGATCAGGCAGTCTTTTCGGCTGGCCGCCAAGGCGAGACAGGCGCCGGTGAGTTGCTGCACCATGGCATTGGGGGCGCTGAGATAGCGGGCATAGCGCTCGGGGGTCAAGAACCCGTCGAGAAAGCCGGTGGCAAGTGCCAGGCCGGCAGCGCCGGCATCTGCCGTCGGCGCTCGGTACCTGGCAAGCAGGGCGTCGAGCTCGCCCCGCTGCAGCGCCGCCGAGAAGGCGGTCAGGCAGAAGCTCGCGGCTGGCACGGGTCCGCTCTCGAAGACATCCCGCCAGCGCTCTGCAAAGCTCTGATGCGCCCCGAGGAGACATCCCTCCGCCGCGACCTGGCGAAGCTCATCGTTGCGCTGAAGGACCACGAAGAGGCCGGCATGGTGCTGGACGGCATAGCGGTCGGCCCCGGCGCCCGCGTCCGGCGCGGCCGTGACGACGGCGAGGAAGGTCAGGAGGGCGCTGAGAGTACGGCGCATGTTCATCTCCAAATCAAGGAGGGTGTCGTGATGTGGATATTCTATCGAATGGGGACAGTTTGGGCAATTTTGTTGCCACAACACGCGCTTCAATCAAATAATATCAGATGAACAGAGGTTTGATACTGAGGCATCAACGGCTTGCGGACCCAAAAACGTTACGTCGGGCGTCGGCAGAGCCGCGGCGGCCATGGGCTCACAACACTCTTGCCCAAACTGTCGGGCCCAGAGGCAGATGGTGATGGATCGAGATGCCCTGCAAAGCCTGTTCGACGCCAGCGGGCAGCGGAAGTACCTGACGGCGGATGAGAGACAGCGCTTCCTGAGGGCGAGCCGCCGAATGGTGTTCCAACTCGGGTGCCTCTGCCAGGTCTTGTCCTTCACCGGCTGCCGCATCTCCGAGGCGCTGAGCCTGACGCCCGACAACGTGCTGGCCGAGCGCGGCACGATCGTGCTCCCCACGCTAAAGCAGCGGCAAGTCATCCGATACCGAACCGTCCCGGTGCCGGGCTATGTGACGGACGATCTTCGCCTCCTTTCCATCTGGACCGCGCATGACGCGCGGATCTGGTCGTGGCATCGATCGACCGCGTGCCAAAAGATCAAGGAGGTGATGGCGATCGCCAAGGTCGTCGGCCCCCATGCCTGTCCCAGGGGGCTGCGCCACG
>CAYORO010000362.1:0-3563 GCA_964406355.1 uncultured Limibaculum sp. | reverse complement strand
ACTAGGGGCGGCGCGCGCCGGACCGGCGTCAGAGCGAGACGTATCGGCCCGTCTCTGCGCTTGCATAGATCGCGGCCTCGATCTCCTGGTTCCGGAGATAGGAGGCCGCCTCCATGGGCGAGGCGCAGCCCGCCAGCCAATCCTCGAAGATCGCGCGATTGCAGAGATAGACACAGTCCCCGCCGAAATGATGGTCGTGCCAGTCGAAGCGCTGCTCGATCTCGTCATTCGACCCGAAGGCTCGGAGCCAGAGCCGCGCGTCGCCATCGAGCCGCAACGTTCCGCCCACGCCTTCGATCCACATCTCGCCCAGCGTGAGACGGCGGTTCCGCGCGGCATGGTCCGAGAGGCGATTGCCGTCGAAGACCCCTCGGGCGCCGCCTGCGAAATCGAAGAGGATCACGCCTGCATCCTCGCCCGCGATCGCCGGGTTGAGCCGGGTCAGCCGGGCGAAGACACCGCTCACCTCGCCCATCAGGAACCGAAAGGTGTCGACCCAGTGAATGGCGGTCTCATGCACGAGGAACCGGGGCATGGTCTGGAAATAGGGCTGGCGGTCGAGATAGGCCTCCGGGCCCTGGCCGTCTCCCGGGCGGAGGCGGAAGGTCACCTGATGGGGCGCGCCGATCGCTCCCTCCCTGATCAGCCGTTTGGCTGCCGTGTTCCAGGGCTGAAAGCGGATGTTCTCATGCACCGCGATCCGCGTGCCCGTGCGCTCGGCGGTCGCGATGGCGGTGCGGGCGGCCCCGAGATCGCCGCAGAACGGCTTTTGACAGATGATATGGCCGACATGCGGGGCCAGGGCCTCGATCAGGGCGGCATGGGCTGCCGGAGGGGCGGTGATGTCCACGAGATCGGGCGCGACCGCGGAGATCATCTCGGCGGCATCCGTATAGACGGGCAGCGGGGCGTCCCGGCCGTAGAGCGCCGCCATCTCGGCCGCGCGCTCCGGCGCCAACTCCAGGATCCCGACGAGCTCGACCTCCGGCATGCGGGACCAGGCGTCGTAGTGGAAGCGGCCGAAATACCCGGCCCCGGCAACGGCGACCCGGACCGGTGGTCTGAGCTCAGACATCCAGGCGCTCCAATGCGCCGGTGACCGCGTGGAAAACGGCGGCGGTCCCGGCCTCTCCGCCCAGCTCGCAGGTGACCAGCGTGCCGGGGCCGAAGGCCGCATCCACCGCGCGCCGGATCAGCGCGCCGGCCCGCCGGGCCTCCTCCGCGCCATACCGGTCCCCCAGCCATTCGAGCATCATGGCGGCCGAGAGGATCATCGCCGTCGGATTGGCGATGCCCTGGCCCGCGATGTCGGGCGCCGACCCGTGGCAGGGCTGAAACACCGCGTGCTCGTCGCCGATATCGGCCGAGGGCGCGTAGCCCATGCCCCCCATCAGCGCGGCGCCAAGATCCGAGAGGATGTCGCCGAACATGTTCTCGGTCACCGCCACATCGATGGTCCAGGGCTTCTGCACCATGGTCATGGCAAATGCGTCGACATAGGCGTGGTCGGCGGCGATGCCGGGATGGGCGGCCGCCCGCTCGGCGAAGATCTCGCGCCAGAAGGCGAAGGCCTGGAACACGTTGGCCTTGTCCACCGAGGTGACCTTGCGCGGGCCCCCCCTTGCATCGGCCAGGCGAAAGGCGAAGTCGAAGAGCTTCTCCGAGATCGCCCGCGTGATCACCATGGTCTCGCGCGCTTCGCGGTCGCCGTCCCGGGTGCCGGGCGCCTGAGGGGCGAAGAGCCCTTCGGTGGATTCGCGGATGATCACATAGTCGATCGCATGGGCCTCGGGCGAGGCGAGGATCGGGCGCACGCCGGGCAACGGCCTCACGGGGCGCACCCCGGCATAGAGCCCGAGTTCCATCCTGAGATCGATCTGCGGCGTGATCTCGCGGCCATCGGGATAGCGCACGCTCGGCAGACCCATGGCGCCGAGAAGGATCGCGTCGGCTTTCCGCGCGGCCTGGAGTGCCGTGGGAGGGAGCGCCGATCCGGTGGCGCGATACGTCTCGGCGCCGGCCTCGCACGGGTCCCAGGCAAAGCCGATCCCACCGACGCGCTCGGCGGCCCGCTCGAGCAGGCGCAGGGTCGGGTCGGTGACCTCGCGCCCGATGCCGTCACCGGGGAAGACCGCGACGCGAAAGTCCGAACGGTTGGTCATGGGGCCTCCTCAAGATGCGCAGCGAGGGCCCCGAGATCGGCGTCCCAATGGCGCAGCGCGCGCCCGGCCAAGCCGAGATCGACCGCGGCGACCGCCTCGCCGAGCAGGCAGCCGAGATACGCCGTGCCGAGATCGGGCCCGCCGAAGGCGAGGTTGGAGATGTTGCGCAGTCGGCCGGCCTTGATGCCGTCGAGATGCGGGCGCCCCATCTCGCCGGCCTGAAAAGCGGCCTCGACCCAGGCCACATGATCGGGATCGTGGTCGGTCAGCAGTGTCTCGGTCGTCCCGTCCGGAGCGACGCGGAGCACGGTGTTGGAGACGATCGAGGTGACCAGCAGGCTCCCATCGGTGGCCTCGGCCAGCCCGTCGGGAAAGATGCCGGGGCCGAAGCGCGCCAGGGTCTCCGGGGCGCCCAGCGCCCCGCCTGCGATTGGGTACCCGGTGAGGCGGCGCGCGAAGGTCTCGTTCACCCAAAGCGTCGCTTCGTCCTCGGACAGCAGGCACTCGTTGGTATAGCCAAGGCCGGTCGCCACGGCGCGCGTGCCGGCCGCGTCGTGGAGCGCGATAACTCCGCTTGCCGCGTCGGGGCGATAGTCGAGCGCCCGCGGCACGCGCGTGGTGGAGATGGTGATCCAGAGCCGGCCCAACCCGTCGACCGCGACGAAGTTTGCAGGGGGCATCGGGGCGCCATCGATCGTATCGGTCACGACCGTGCAGCGCCCGTCCGGGTGCAGCCGGTAGATCGCGCCCGCTGTCTCCCCGAGATGCGCGATCAGGACCGTCCCGCCGGGCTCCAGCGCGATCCCGTTGGCGCGCACCGGCAAATCGACGCCATCCTCCGCTTGGGTGGCCAGGATCCTGTGCGTTCGGCCCGAGGGGTCGATCACCGAGATCCCGCCGGGCGGCGTCCAGTCCGGCACCAGCAGCAGACCCGACCGATGCGCGACCACGCATTCCGGACGCCGGAGCCCGTGGCCCAGGAAGCGGATGCTCTCAAGATCGACAGACATCCCTCTCTCCGCGCTTGCCGAGGCCGCCTAAATCGATTTAGACGAGCGACTGAGGCATGGGAAGTCCGAATTCACGAGGAGCCCGCATGTACGTTATCACCGTCGTCTTCGAGGTGGAGCCGAGTGCGGCCACCGCGTTTCGCGCGCGTGTTCAGCAGCAGGCGGCCGACAGCCTGAGCCAGGAGCCGGGGTGCCGACGCTTCGATGTCTGCGCCGATCCCGACCGGCCCGAGCGGATCTTCCTCTACGAGATCTATGACGACGCGGCGGCCTTCGATCTCCACCTCGCCTCGGCGCATTTCAAGGCCTTCGATGCGGATGTCGCGAGCCTCGTCGCCCGGAAGGTTGTGGAGCGCTGGGACCTTCTCTGACCGGCGCGTGTGCCGCCAGC
>CAYORO010000361.1:0-3600 GCA_964406355.1 uncultured Limibaculum sp. | reverse complement strand
GGTTGGGGATGCCGACGCCCGTCAGCGCCGCCATGATGTGCTCGGAGATGCGGTTGTTGAGCACCCCCTTGCCATCGATCACGTCGCGCTTCTCGGCATTGAAGGCGGTCGCATCATCCTTGAAATACTGGATATAGGTGCCGGGCTCGGGGCCTTCGTAAAGGATCTTCGCCTTGCCCTCGTAGACCAGTCTGCGCCGCGCCATTGGGAAATGCTCCAGGTGAGTGCGGGGGCACGCGCCGCCGCTTCTTCGGTCTATAGGGAGGCGCCCGGGACCAGACAAGGTGGGCGGCGAAAAAGCCCAAGGGGGCACAGAACCCCCGGGCGCCCCCTGGGCGGCGGCGAACCTTGCGCCAACTGGCAACTGAGGCGATGCGTTAATATATCGATGACGTCGGCCGCGCGACGGCCGGGAGGAGACACCAAGGAGACGGGGCCCGCATGGCGATCCTAGATGACCGAGAGCGCGCGTTTGAAGCCCGCTATGCCCATGACCAGGAGATGCAGTTCAAGGCCGAGGCGCGGCGCAACCGCCTGCTCGGCCTTTGGGCGGCCGCGAAGATGGGGCTCTCGCCCAGCGATTCCGAAGCCTATGTCAAGGCCGTGATCATGGCCGATTTCGACGAGCCGGGCGATGGCGACGTGTTCCGCAAAGTCGGCAAGGATCTCTCAGAGCGCGGCGTTCCGGTGAGCGACGACGAGCTGCGCCGCCAGATGCAGGAATTCATGCTCCAGGCCAAGGCGAGCTTTGCCAAGGAGCAGGAGAACTCCGCATCCGAGTGACGATGCGGGCCTCTGCCCGGCCCGATTGACCCGCGCCGCCGCCCGCCCATCTCGCGCCGGGAAGGGAGAGACTGGTGATCGGGATCGTCTGGTTCAAGCGCGACCTCCGGGTCGAGGACCACGCGCCGCTGGCACGGGCGGCCGAGACGGGGCCTGTGCTGCCGCTCTACATCGTCGAGCCGGAGCTTTGGGCGCAGCCCGTCGCCTCGGCACGGCAATGGCGCTTCGTGGCCGGCGCGCTCACGGCGCTGGAAGAGGGGCTTGGCCGGATCGGCGCGCCGCTCGTGATCCGCACGGGCGACGCGGTCGAGGTGCTCGAGACGCTGCGGCGCCGGCACGGGGCGATCGCGCTTCATTCCCACCAGGAGACGGGCGATGCCTGGACCTATGCGCGGGACCGGCGCGTGGCCGACTGGGCGCGCGCCCAGGGCGTGGCGTGGCACGAGGCGCCGCCCGGCGGCGTCGTCCGACGGCTCGCCTCGCGCGACGGCTGGGCCCAGCGCTGGGACCGGCGCATGCTCATGCCCCAGCTCCCGGCCCCCGAGGCGCTCCCGCCCCATGGCGAGGCGCCGGGTGCCCTGCCCCTGGCTGCAGATCTCGGCCTCGGACCCGACCCGGCCCGCGAGATCGGCGCGACACCCGGCGAGGCCGGCGCGCTGCTCGAGAGCTTTCTCCACCACCGGGGAGAGGACTATCGCCGCGCCATGTCCTCGCCCGTCACCGCCTATGACGCCTGCTCGCGCCTCTCGCCCCATCTCGCCTGGGGCACGATCTCGACCCGCACCTGCTACCAGGAGGCGCTCGACGCCAAGCGGCGCCACGGTTCGGCCCGCTTCCGCGCCTCGATCGACAGCTTCACCGCCCGGCTCCACTGGCGCTGCCACTTCATGCAGAAGCTCGAGGACGAGCCCGAGATCGAGCATCGCTGCATGCACCCGCTCTATGAGGGCCTGCGCGAGCCCCACCACGACCCCGCCCGCCTCGCCGCCTGGGAGACGGGCGAGACCGGGCTGCCGATGGTCGATGCCTGCATGCGCGCGCTCGGCGCCACAGGCTGGCTGAATTTCCGGATGCGCGCGATGGTGGTCTCGGTCGCGGCCTACCATCTCTGGCTCGACTGGCGCCGCTTCGGCCTGCCGCTCGCGCGCCTCTTCACCGATTTCGAGCCGGGCATCCACTGGTCGCAATGCCAGATGCAGTCCGGCACCACGGGGATCAACACGCTGAGGGTCTACAACCCGGTCAAGCAGTCCAAGGACCAGGACCCCGACGGGCTGTTCCTCCGCCGCTGGCTGCCTGAGCTCGCTGCGGTGCCGGCGGGCTATGTCCATGAGCCGTGGAAGATGCCCGAGAGCGTCCAGCGCGAGGCCGGCTGCGTGATCGGGCGCGACTATCCCGCACCGCTGGTGGAGCCCGTCTCGGCCGCCCGGCGCGCGCGCGACAAGGTCTATGCGCATCGCCGGCAAGAGGGCTTTGCCGAGGCCAAGGCCGAGGTGATCCGCCGCCACGCCTCGCGCCGGCGCTCGCACCGGGAGGACCCCGCGCCGCGCCGCCGGTCCGCCGACAGCTCGCAGGAGAGCTTCGACTTCTGAGCCCTGGCCGGGGCGCACGGGCGGCGCATATCTCGTCTCATGTGGATCGCGAGTGTCATCGCCCATCTCGTCCTGCCGGCCGCCGGCACGCCGCTCTGCGGGCCGGAGGCCGTCGCGCGCATGGTCGAGGGCGCGCCGCGCGACCGGGTGATGATCGAGAACCGCACGCCCGGCGACTGGCCAGAGCAGTGGGCGATCGCCAGTGTCGAGATCGCGCTCGAGACCTCGTCGGGGCGGCTCGTCGTCGACACCGTGCGCGGCGGTCCGGGCCGCGGCTCGCCCCAGCGGTTCCGCGCAGGGCCCGGCCCGGTGGCGCTGACGGCCGAGCCGGATCTGCCCGACGGCGCGACCCGGATCGCCCTCGGCTTTGCAGGCTTCGCCCCCGGCGCGCGCTTCAGCTTCACCGTGGATTTCGACGACACCGTCTCGGCCGGCGCCGGCACCACGATCGAGGGCGCCGAGATTGCGGGTGCCGAGTTCACCGCCCGCTTCCGCTCGGCCGACGGGGTCGAGGAGATCTGGACCGGCCGCTTCGATGGTCGCGGCGAGGCGCGCGCCACCGCGCCTTGCGTCTCCTGAGCATGCCGCGCATGCGCAGAAAGGCGGATCTGCCGCGCAAGATCTGCGCCGCCTGCGGGCTCCCCTTCACCTGGCGCAAGAAATGGGCGCGGGTCTGGGACGAGGTCCGCTACTGCTCGGATCGCTGCCGCCGCGCGGCCCGCGCGCAGTCGAAGTGAACGTCCCCCTCAGGCGAGACCGCGGAGCCCGATCTCGGTGAACTTCCGCCGCCGGTCGGCTCGCACCGCCTCCGAGCCGAGCGCGCAGAGCCCGTCGAGCGCCTGGCCGATCGCGTCGCCCACCCGCTCGATCGTGGCGGCACGGTCGCGCTGTGCACCGCCCACGGGCTCGGGCACCACCCGGTCGCAGATGCCGAGCTTGTCGAGGTCCTGCGCGGTGAGGCGCAGCGCGGTTGCGGCCTCGCGCATCTTCTCGGCGTTCTTCCACAGGATCGAGGCGCAGCCCTCGGGCGAGATCACCGAATAGATCGCGTGCTCGAGCATGATCACGTGATTGGCGGTCGCAAGCGCCACCGCACCGCCCGAGCCGCCCTCGCCGATGATCACCGTGATCAGCGGCACCCCGAGGCGCAGGCAGGTCTGCGTCGCGCGCGCGATCGCCTCGGCCTGGCCGCGCTCCTCCGCGCCCTTGCCGGGATAGGCGCCCG
>CAYORO010000360.1:0-3692 GCA_964406355.1 uncultured Limibaculum sp. | reverse complement strand
CGAGCGGCCAGACATGGGCGAGCAGATCGTCCGGAACCTCGATGCCTGCGAGGCGAAGGGTCTCGACCGCCCGGGCGAGATAGACGGTGTTCCAGAGCAGGATCGCCGCGACGACGAGATTGCAGCCGGCGGCTCGGTGCTGGTGGTTCTCGTGGCTGCGGTCGCGCAGCTGGCCGAGGCGGTTGAAGAAGACCGCGCGGGCAAGGTTGTTGCGGCCCTCGCCCCTGTTGAGCCCCAACTGCACGCGCTGGCGCAGTTCCGGATCGAGCATCCAGTCGAGCATGAAGATCGTGCGCTCGATGCGACCGACCTCGGCGAGGGCCGCGGCGAGCCCGGTCCGGCGCGTCGCCGCGCCGAGCGTCGTGATCGCATGTGCTGCGCTGACGTGGCCGGCCGCGATCGAGGCTGCCACGCGGACGATCTCCGGCCAGTGCGCCACGATCGTATCTGCCCGCGCGTGGCGGGCGATCAGCGGCGCGAGCGTGGGCGCGGCCGGCGAGCTGTCGAAGACGTAAAGGCGCTTGTCCGGCAGGTCGCGGATGCGCGGGGCGAAGCGGTAGCCGAGGAGCGCGCAGAGGGCGAAGACATGATCGGTGAAGCCGCCCGTGTCGGTGTGGTGCTCGCGGATCGGCACGCGGCCCCGGTGTTGCAGGAGCCCGTCGAGGACGTGCGGCGCCTCTGGTGCTGCGGCGGCGATGGCGCGGGTGGCGAAGGGGGCGAACTGGTCGCTGAGATGGGTGTAGAAGCTCACGCCCGGCTGGGTGCCGTGGCGCAGGTTGGCCATCGTGGCCGCGCGCGCCCGGCCGGCCGCTGGGAAGTACTGCCCGTCCGAGGAGGAGGTCGAGCCGTCGCCCCAGAGAGCTGTCAGCGGAACGCGCGCCTGCGCCTCGGTCAGCGTGCGCGTGGCGAGCGCATAGCTTTCCTCTCGGATGTGCCAGTCGACGAGGCGGGCGAGCTGCCAGAACGAGGCACCCTCGCAGGCCTCCGCCATGCGTGTCAGGCCGAGGTTGAGCCCGTCGGCGAGGATGGCGGCGTAGAGCCCGCGCCGGTCGGCGGGTGCGTGGCCGGTGCGCAGATGGGAGAAGCAGGCGCCCATATCGGTCCAGCCGTCGACCTCCTCGATGAGATCAGTGATGCGCACCCGCGGCAGCACTGCGTAGAGCCGGCGCGCGAGCGCCCGCACCGGGTCGGGCGTGCTCGCGCGCACGGGCGACACGCTGAGCCGGCCGTTGCGGATCGCCGCCTCTGGCAAATCGTCGGCCGCCGCGCGACGCTCGGCCTCGGCAAGGAGAGCGTCGAGGCGAGCGCGCCGCCCTGCGAGCCAGGTCGCCGCATCGGTGTTCTGCAACGCCGCTGCGGGACCGGTCGAAGCTGCGCTGAGAGCAGGCGGAGCCATGAGGCGGTCCTCGAGAGGGCGATATCGGATCGAGCCGTCGACCCAGACCTCGCCGGCGCGCAAGGCCTCGCGCAGCCGGGCGAAGACGCAGAGTTCATAGAGCTTTGCGTTGAAGCCGCCGTCCGCGAGCACGAGCCGGCGCCAGGTCGGCGTGACCGGATCGAGCGGCGCGGTGGCGTCGACCTGGTCCTTGCGCACACGGTCGACAGCGGCGAGGAGGCCGACGGTCTGGCGCGTGCCGCGGAAGGTAAAGGTCTCGAGCAGAAGCTTGCCAAAGCGGCGAAGGCGGGGATGCTCGCCTTCGATCCGCTCGAGCGTGTCGCCGCCCACGGGCGTCCGCAGCCGCGCGGCGGTATCGGTCGAGCGCTCGAGTGCGGACCAGCCGATCGAGCCTGCGATCGCCGCCTCGAGGTCCTCGCCTTTCGTGCGCGCCCTGATCAGCGCGGCGCCGAGGTCGGCGTGGGCGACAACCACCTCGCCGATGCCGCGTCGGTGCTCTGCCAGCGCGTCGAGATGGCGCCGCTCGGCACGCTTGAAGAGGCTGCCGATGAGGCGCAGCGCGAGGTCGAGGGCGGCGTCTGTGAAGCGCGTCCGGGCATCGGCGACGAAGGCAGCGAGCATCGCAGTGCGCCGACGCGCGCCAAGCTCGCGCAGATGCGCCACCGAGATGCGCTCGCATTCACGTGCGAGGCGCGTGATCCGGCGAGCGGGCAGATCGTTCGGTGGATCGGGCAGCGCCAGCGCCCGCAGCCGCTCGAGCCGGGCGACGAGATCTCGGAAGTCGTCGACGCCGATGCCATCGACGGGCCGGCGCAGCATCCCGAGCGGTGTCAGCCGTGTGTCGGGCTCGACTTCGAGCAGACTGGAAAGGGTGCGGAGATGATGGGCGGGCAAGCCTTCCGTGAGACGGCGATCGACGAAACGGTCTGCATCGACGAGCGCTTTACTGCAGAGGCGCTCGACCGTGGAGGGCTTCGGCACGATGACGCGGGCCTCGCGCAGCCGCGCGACGAGGCCGTCGGCAAGATCGGCGCCGTCGGCGGCGTGCACCGCGGCGCCCTCGAGCCAGCGCAGTGTGTCCTGGCGGACGGCGCCGGCAAAGGGACGGTAGCGGAGCTCGGCCTGCAGCGCGGAGGAGTGCTCGTATCGGGTGTTGGCGCGCTGACCGTAGCCCTCGATCACCTCCCAGGCCGTGCCGATCTGCTCGGCGATCACGCGCAGCATCGCAAGCGGAATGACCTCACCAGGCCTGAGCAGTCGGCCGGGGAAGCGGAGCGCGCAGAGCTGCAGCGCAAAGCCAAGGCGGTTCTCGGGCCTTCTCCGCCGGCGCACGAGCGCGAGGTCGGCCTCGTCGAGAACGTACCAATGCCGGGCATCGCCTTCGTCGTCGGGAAGATCGAACAGGGCACGGCGTTGGCCCTTGGTGAGGATGCGCCGGTGCGCCATGATCGCGTCTCGTGAGGGTTTGCGGAAGTTTGATTGCGGCGTGGGTTATGTGAGTCTCGATCCATCCGCACGACGGCTTTCGCCGATTGTCACGCAAACACCTGTTTATGGAGCGAGAAGCCTCATGCTGATCGGCTACGCCCGGGTCTCGAAGGCCGACGGGTCGCAGAGCCTCGATCTGCAGCGCGACGCCCTGATCGGCGCCGGCGTCGACGAGACCCGCGTCTACGTGGACCATGCCTCCGGAAAGCGCGACGACCGCCCCGGCCTTGTTGCCTGCCTGAAGGCGCTCCAGCCCGGCAATACCCTCGTGGTCTGGAAGCTCGACCGGCTCGGGCGCGATCTCGCCCATCTCGTGGCCACCGTGCGCGGCCTCGAGGAGAGCGGCGTCGGTTTCCGCGTCCTTACCGGACAAGGTGCTGAAATCGATACAGGAACCGCCGGTGGACGGCTCGTCTTCGGCATCTTCGCCGCCCTTGCCGAGTTCGAGCGAGACCTGATCCGCGAGCGCGTCCAAGCCGGTCTCGCCGCAGCTCGCGCCCGCGGGCGCCGAGGCGGGGCGCCCTACAAGATGACACCCGCCAAGCTGCGCCTCGCGCAAGCCGCGATGGGAAAGCCGGAGACCAGCGTCGGCGCCCTATGCCGAGAGCTCGGCGTCTCGAGCCAGACGCTCTACCGCCACGTCTCGCCTGAGGGCGAACTCAGACCCGACGGCCACAAACTCCTCGGCCGAGCACGACCGTAGACCCAACCTCAGCCCTTAACGGGGATTTTGGAACCCACCGACCAAGCCAACCATGACGGGTCTCCTCCCCAGGGTGGTCCGGCGCACTGGCGATGCGGGCGCCGT
>CAYORO010000359.1:0-3694 GCA_964406355.1 uncultured Limibaculum sp. | reverse complement strand
GATCATGAAGGGCAGCAGGATGTGCGTCATCGCGATGATCGTGCCGGTCTGGTTGTACATCATCTGAAGCCGCGCGTCATCCGACACGACGCCGATGGTCACGAGAAAGTCGTTGATCACGCCCTTCTGCTGCAGGAGCACGATCCAGGCCGAGGTGCGCACGAGCAGCGAGGTCCAGAACGGCAGGAGCACCAGGATGAGCAGCACATTCGCCTTGCGCGCCGGCAGGTTGGCCAGCAGCCAGGCGATCGGATAGCCGAGGATGAGGCACGACGCGGTGATCGTCAGCGAGAGCCACAGCGTGCGCTCGAAGAGAAAGAGATAGATCGCCTCCGCCTCGGGCAGCGGCGCGATCTCGCCATCGGCGGTGCGCTCGCGGTCGACGGCGGTGAGGAAGTACGAGCTGGTGTAGGCGCTCGAGAGGCTCTTGAGCACGGCCCAGGTCTCGGGCTCGCCCCAGCCGCGATCGGCCTCCTCGAAGGCGCCCTGGAGGGTGAGCGGCTCGGCCTCGGCAAATTCGGCGAGCGTCTCGGCGACGAGCTCGGCCTCGGGCCCGGAATAGCTCGCGAGCGCGGCGTTGGGCGCGGTGAAATCGGCATAGAGCGCGCGATAGACCGGATCCCAGGCGTCCTCGCGATCGGGGTCCTCGCCGCGAGCGATCACGCGCTCGCGCCACTCGGCATAGGCGTCAGCGCCGGCCGGCATGGCGGCGCTCGCATCGCTCTCGGCGAAGATCGCGACGAAGGTCTTCTCCCGCGTCCAGGCGCGGTCGACATCCTTGAAGAGCTCAAGATAGATCTCGTCCGACTTGCGGAACATCGAGGCCATGCCGCTCTGGACATAGTTGAGCCGCGAGCCGAGCCGGGTGTGGCTCTTGGCCTCCACGGCCTCGGCGAGATCGAGATACATCGCGTCGAAGACGGGCTCGGACGGCACCTCGCCCGCCGCGGGTTCCCAGCTCTCCAGCGCGACCACCGTGCGCGGCAGCGTCTCGGGGACGATCTGGTTCTCGACCGAGCGGAACAGCATGTCCGCGATCGGCGCGATGAAAGTCAGCAGCACGAAGAGCAACAGCGGCGCCACCAGGCCGAAGGCGCGGAGCTTCTGGCGGCGCATGGCCCGCGCGAGGCTCGCCTTGAGCGGCGTCCCGTCGGCCGCGAGCAGGCGCCCCCTGCTGTCGGTCGCCGCGCGCGCCTGCATCTCTGGCGACGGCGCCTGCGGGAAGGGCTCGGCTGTTGTCGTCATGGCGGCCTCCCGGGAGCGGGGGGCGGGGCCGTAGCGGTCCCGCCCCGATCGTATAGCAGTCGGTTCGGCGGTCGGTCAGCCGATCAGCGCGCGAGCCAGGCCTGGAACTTGGCGTCGAGATCGTCGCGGTAGTCCGCCCACCACTCGTAGTTGTAGAGCAGCGTGTTGGCCGCGTTCTCCGGGTCGGTCGGCATATGCGCGGCCATTTCGATCCCGAGCTCGGCATGCTGGCCGACGAGCGGCGCCGAGGAGGCGCGGGCCGGGCCGTAGGAGATCCACTTGGCCTGGTCGGCAAGGCGCTGGGTGTCCGTCGCGAACTTCACATAGTGCATCGCGCGGTTCAGCCGGTCCTCGGAGAGCCCGGTCGGGATGATCCAGCCATCGAGATCGAAGACCTGCATGTCCCAGAGCATCTTCACCGGCTGCTTCTGCTCTTCGATCACCGCGAAGAGCCGACCGTTGTAGGTCGAGCCGATCACCACCTCGCCATCGGCGAGGCGCTGCGGGGTCTCGGCGCCCGCCGACCACCAGATCACCTCGTCCTTGATGGTGTCGAGCTTGGCGAAGGCGCGCGCGATGCCCTCATCGGTCTCCAGCACGTCGTAGATGTCGTCCTTGGCCACGCCGTCGCAGTAGAGCGCCCACTCCATGTTGTTGATCGGGCGCTTCTCGAGGCTGCGCTTGCCGGGGAAGCCCTCGAGGTCGAAGACGGCGCAGACATCGGTCGGCTCCTTGCCGCCCCAGGCCTCGACATCGGTGCGGTAGCCGAAGGTGGTCGAGTAGACGATCTGCGGGATGAAGCAGTCCGACACGATCAGGTCGCCGAAATCGTCGGTCGCCGAGGTGCCGTCCGGCGCGGCAGCCAGCTCAGCGTCGAAATCAATCTCGCGGGCCAGGCCCTCGTCGCAGAGCCGGATCGCGTCCGAGGCGACCACATCGACGACATCCCAGGTGATGTTGCCCGCCTCGTTCATGGCGCGGAGCTTGGCGACGGCCTCGGCGGCGCTCTCGTCGTTGACGACCTGCACGCCGGTCGCGGCCATATAGGGCTTGTGGTAGGCCTCGTTCTGCGAGCGCGAGTAAGCGCCGCCCCACGACACGATGGTCATGGTGTCGACGCAGGTGTCGCAAGCCGGCAGCTCGGGTACGTCCTCCGCGACGGCTGCCAGTGGCAGCGCTGCCAGCGCGGTCGCGCCGAGAAGATGGCTGAGCTTCATGTCAGTCTCCCTGTTTCGGTCGGCCCGGCCAAGATCTGCGGGCACGGTGCCATTCGTGGCTTGTGGCGCACAGCACAGGGCTTCTCATCGGCACTGTCAACCGTTCGTCGGCGAGATCTGCACATCCAGTGGGACGATCGCGGGATCGCGGCCCGGTTTTTTGCACTGCGAAAAGCCACACCGGCCCTCCAGGCCGAAAACTGGGCAGTTGGCCGGCGGAACGGCGATGCGAGTCTGCCCGCGCCGGGCGTGTCAGGCTTTGCCGGAGGGCCGGCAGCCGGGCGTCACTTCCAGGCCTCGAGCTCCTTCACGAGACGCTGGCGCTCCTTGAGCACGCCGAGCGAGAGCACATAGCGGCTGTAGGCCGCGGTTGCCGCCTTGCCGTCCGTCGCCTGCTTGAAGACGACCTTGTTCCACTCGCCGTTGAAGGCGCCCCACGCCTTCTCGAGCTGCGCCCCGTCGGCCTTGTAGGCGCTGATCACGCTGCCCGGATATTGCGCGAATTCGGCCGATCCGAGATCCGCGTTCATCTTGTCCAATGCCGCCTGTGCGTCCTTATCGACGTTCTCGATATATTTCTGGACCAGGGGATTGTTGATGAGATCTTCGGCGGTCTTGAGATCTACCATGAGTGACTCGCCTTATCTATGGTGCATCGAGCGCCCTGCAATCGTCGATCTGCCAGCCGACCGTGGTCTCCTCGCCGACCTTGAGGGCGGCCTGGGCGTGGCTGTTGGGAATCTTCACAATGAAATCGTCGTGGTCGGTGACACGCATCCTGCAGCGGATGTGGTCGCCGAGATAGATGAGTTCGAGCACCCGGCCGGGCAAGGCGTTGGGCGCATCGGGCTGGCCGATGATCACACGCTCGGGCCGGATCGAGAGCATCGTCGCCTCGCCGATCCCGCCGCAATTGACCGCCAGCGCGCCGACCTCGCCATGGCCGCCGAGCGTGACCCGCGCCTGGCCGCCCTCGATCGCGGTCACCCGGCCCTCAAGGCGGTTGTTCTCGCCGATGAAGGCGGCGACGAAGGCATTGTCGGGCTTCTCGTAGAGCGTCGCGGGATCGGCGAGCTGCTGCACCACCCCGTCGTTGAACACCGCGATTCGGTCCGACATCGTCAGCGCCTCGGACTGATCGTGGGTGACATAGACCACCGTGACGCCGAGCCGCTCATGCAGGTGCTTGATCTCGTACTGCATGTGCTCGCGGAGCTGCTTGTCGAGCGCGC
>CAYORO010000358.1:0-3696 GCA_964406355.1 uncultured Limibaculum sp. | reverse complement strand
GACCGCGCCCGAGCGCACCAGCGTGTCGGTGATCTCGAGCGCCTGCTCGCCGGCATCGGGCTGAGAGATCAGCAATTCGTCGACATCGACGCCGAGCTTGCGGGCATAGACCGGGTCGAGCGCGTGCTCGGCATCGACGAAGGCGCAGGTGCCACCGAGACGCTGCTCCTCGGCGATGGCGTGGAGCGCCAGCGTGGTCTTGCCGGAGCTCTCGGGCCCGTAGATCTCGACGATGCGCCCCTTGGGCAGCCCGCCGATGCCGAGCGCGATGTCGAGCCCGAGCGAGCCCGTGGGCACAGCCTCGACATCCATCACCTCGCGGCTGCCGAGCTTCATGATCGAGCCCTTGCCGAAGTTCCGCTCGATCTGGGCGAGCGCGCTCTCGAGCGCCTTCTGCTTGTCCATCCCGCGCCTTTCGTCGAGCTTGAGCAGGGTGTCTGCCATCGGTTTCTCCTCTTATCCCACAGCGCCCGAGCCCGGGCAATTGCCGTCCCGCCGCCGGCCGCGGTCGCTGGCACTCTCTTCGTTCCCGCCTCGTTCACGGCTTATGCCATCATGGGCGAAACGAATACAGAACAAATTCGAGTCGACCTTGCGGTGACAAGGAGAGTTGACGCCTCTATGGTGAAGGGAAGGTTAACAAGCCTGGGGCCGGATCAGCCGGGTTCGGTCTCGGCGAGCGCTTCCTTGACCGTTGCGGTCAGCTCGTTGAGCGAGAAGGGCTTGGGCAGGAAGAGAAAATCCGTGTCGGCGAGGTTGCGGCGGAAACTCTCCTCGGCATAGCCCGAGACGAGAATGAATCGCAGGCCCGGGCGCATCTTTCGCGCCTGAACCGCGAAGGTCGGCCCGTCCATGCCCGGCATCACCACATCCGAGACGATGAGATCGACGAGGAACTCGTCATCCTCGAGCACCTCCGTCGCCTCCTCGGCCGAACCCGCCTCGACAACCTCATAGCCGCGCAGCCGCAGCGCCCGGGCCGCGAAGGCCCGCACCGGCGCCTCGTCCTCGACCAGGAGCACCGAGCCCTTGCCGGTGAGGTCGCGCCGCTTCGGCGCCGGGACGGCGGGGCCCGCGGCACGCGCCTCCTCCTCGGCGCGCGGCAGCAGTATGCGGAACCGGGCGCCGCCTGCCTCGCCATTCTCGGCGAAGATGTAGCCGCCCGACTGCTTGACGATGCCGTAGACCGTGGAGAGGCCGAGGCCGGTGCCCTCGCCCTTGGGCTTGGTGGTGAAGAAGGGGTCGAACACCTTGTCGATCACCGCGGGATCGATGCCCGGCCCGGTGTCGGTGACGGCGATCTCGACATAATCCTCGACGCTGGCGGTGCCGCCCTCGCCTGCCGGAAGCGCCTGGCTGACGTTGCGGACATGGATGGTGACGGTGCCGTTGGCCTGCATCGCGTCGCGCGCATTGACGACGAGGTTCATCAGCACCTGCTCGAGCTGCTGGTGGTCGGCCCGCACGGTCCAGAGCCCGGGCGCCATCTCGAGATGCAACGTCACCGTCTCGCCGAGCAGCCGGGTGAGCAGGTAATGCGTCTCCGAGACGATGTCCTGCACCGAGAGGATCTCGGGATTGAGCGTCTGCTTGCGCGAGAATGCGAGCAGCTGGCGCACCAGCGCGGCCGCCCGGTTGGCGTTCTGCGTGATCTGCATCAGATCGGCATAGTCGGGGTGGCTCGCATCCTTCGTCAGCAGCAGCAGGTCGCAATGCCCGACGATGGCGGTCAGCACGTTGTTGAAGTCATGCGCGACGCCGCCCGCGAGCTTGCCCACCGCCTCCATCTTCTGGCTCTGGGTGAACTGGTCCTGCAGCTGTCGGAGCTGGCTGGCATCGGTCAGCACCGCGAGCATCGTCGGCCGGTCTCCGAGATCGACGCGGGTTATGCTGATCTGCACGAAAGCGTCGGTGCCTCGGAGCTGCGCCATCTGGCCGCGCCCGTTGCTGCCCGGCGCATCGGCACGCGGCAGGATCGCCTGGCCGAGCGGGGCGAAGATCTCGTCCAGATTGGCGCCCAACACGGCATGGCGGCCGAGGACCTCGCGCGCATGGCCATTGCACCAGAGGAGCCGGCCCGAGATGTCGAACTGCGCGAGCGCGATCGGCACGAGCTCGAGGATCCGGGTCGGGCCGGCCGGTGCATGCTCCTCCTCGGCCGGGAACAGGAACAGCTCGCGCTCGCCCGGCGCCGCCTCGTCGAGAAAGGCGTGGAAGGCCTGGAGCGCGCCGTCCCGCGTGGTCAGCGCGACGCGCCCGCCGCGACAGGCCGAGCGGTCCGGCAGCGCGGCCAGGACCGGCGCGGGATCGGTTCCGAAGAGCCGTCGGAAGCCCGCATTGACCAGCGGCGGCTCGGGCCCGCGCTCGCGCATATGGGCGAAGGGCGCCGTCTCGTAGGGGGAGTCGACCAGCGCCGGCATCATCCTTGCCGCCGTGTCGGTCGGCAAGAGCGACCACAGCAGCGTGCCAGCCCGCGGCTCGGTCACGGTGAGATAGCGCGGCTCGGCACTGTCGCGCAGCAGCACCGGCATCACGGCGAAGCCGAAGCTCCGCACCGTTTGGCTCAACCGGTAGATCGCCGAGGCACCGGCGCGGTCGAGACAGGCCTCGAGCAGCGTCTCGATCGTGCTGTGACCGGAGCCGCAGATGCGCGTCATCGCGTCGTTGCTGGCGACGATACGACCGGAGAACCCGGTCACGACGGAGGGATCCGGCGTCTGCTCGAGCCGGTCGAGGATCCAGCCGGCCCGCGGCCGGGTCCACAGCCAGAACAACAGCGCACCGATCCCGATCGCCGCCAGCGCGATCACCTGGGTCGCGAGCAGAACGACGTCGGCCGTCACCATAAGCTCCGGATGGCCAAAAACATCTGTGTCAAGGCTGGGGCCGAAACCCCATCAGTCCCACCCATCGGGCAAGTCGGCCACACGGGTCGGACGAGACCGTGACCGTTCGGAAACTACCGTAGCCGACACAATTTCCAAGGATCATTAACAACCGATGAAGGCGCGATGATTGCCGGGTGAACGCGCGCCGGGGCGCCCCGGGTCTTGCGCAACGCCCGGTCCCTGCGTATGTCACACGGACATCGCGAGGGCGCGCCGCCCGGCGCAGCCCCCGCCGGGCCCGCCGGTCCGATATCTCCGAGAGTGGGATGGATGTCGGAGGGGGGCGCCCTCGCCGGACCCGACCGAGCCTCGGAGGACCATGTGGCGGATCTCGTCGCAAAAGCGCCGTTCGACCAGCGCATCGCTGGGCTGATCGCCCCGACCATGGAGGCCATGGGGTATGCGCTGGTGCGCCTGCGCCTGATGGGCGGCAAGACCAAGACGCTCCAGGTGATGGCCGAGCGGCCCGACGGGCAAATGGAGATCGAGGACTGCGCCACGCTCTCCCGCGCCCTCTCGGCGGTGCTCGATGTCGAGGATCCGCTGGCCGATGCCTACACGCTCGAGGTCTCGAGCCCCGGCATCGACCGCCCGCTCACCCGGCTCGCGGATTTCGCGCGCTGGGAGGGCTACGAGGCCAAGCTCGAGACCGAGGAGCCGATCGAGGGGCGCAAGCGCTTCAAGGGCATCCTCGCGGGCGTCGAGGACGGCGAGGTTCTGATCGAGATCGATGAGGGCACGATCGGGCTCGACTTCGACTGGCTGGCCGACGCCAAGCTGGTGCTGACCGACGACCTGATCGCCGAGA
>CAYORO010000357.1:0-3722 GCA_964406355.1 uncultured Limibaculum sp. | reverse complement strand
GCGTGCTCGACATCGACGGCTCGCGCAAGGCTGCCCGCTTCGTGCGGTTTTGCGACTGTTTCGACATCCCGATCCTCACCTTCGTCGACGTGCCGGGCTTCCTGCCGGGCACGGGCCAGGAACTCGGCGGCGTCATCAAGCACGGCGCGAAGCTCTTGTTCGCCTATGGTGAGGCGACCGTGCCGAAGGTGACCGTGATCACCCGCAAGTCCTATGGCGGGGCCTATGTGGTGATGAGCTCGAAACATCTGCGCGGCGATATGTGCTATGCGTGGCCGACCGCCGAGATCGCGGTGATGGGGGCCAAGGGCGCGACCGAGATCCTCTATCGCAGCGAGCTCGACGACCCGGAGAAGATCGCGGCGCGGACAGCGGATTACGAGGCGCGCTTTGCCAATCCGTTCGTGGCGGCCGAGCGGGGCTTCATCGACGAGGTGATCATGCCGCACTCGACCCGACGCCGGGTGGCCCGCGCCTTCGCCGCGCTGCGGAAAAAGAAGCTCCAAAACCCCTGGAAAAAGCACGACAACATTCCACTCTGATACCGATGAGAGTTTTTATCAGTTGGTCAGGATCTCCCAGCAGAGAGGTTGCAGAGGCTTTTAAGGTGCTTCTGGAAGATGTAATTCATTCATGTGATGTCAGATTATCACATAACTTCCCTTATGGTGATCGGTGGCGGGCTCGACTTGATTCTGAATTGGATGCTGTGGAGTTTGGCATTGGTATAATTACCCCACATAATCTGAGCTCACATTGGATCAATTATGAGGCAGGAGCGATTGCAAAATCCGTAGATGACGGACGATTTGTTCCGGTGCGGTGTGGAGTTGAGGAAGCGCATATGATCCGAGGCCCTCTTGCAGGGTTTCAATCAATTCCACTAAAAAAGGCTGAAATTCAGAATCTTTTTTCGCAGATTGATTCTTGCACTGGCGAGAATTCAATTGGCGATATCAGGATAAGGCGAGGGTTCGAGCGGTTTTATCCTGATTTCAAAGACGTGATCGAGAAAATTGAGTATGAGAGTTCTGAGGGGGCGGTGTCTGAAGAGATTCGGGCCATTTTTGAGTTGAGAAAGGTGGTACTCGGCCTCAGGTTCGATTTTAACAAGATACTAAAGGAAATTATTGATAATGATAGCATTTTGAGAAGATTTGAGAGAGAGGTTTTTGAAGAGCAGAAGACTATGGAAAAAAAGTCTGAGTATTCGAGTGCGATTAATGAGCAGAGGGATTTGAATGATTAGTGCTGAGTTTCACACGATCTCCGAGGGGCCGCGGGAGCGAATGGCATTTTCCCATGCGGTGGAGGCGGATGGCTGGGTCGTCGTCGCGGGGCAGGTGCCGACCGATCTTGACCCGCCGGGCACGCCGATGCCCGAGGGCGTAGAGGCCCAGACCCGCGCCGTCTTCGAGAGCCTCGACCGGATCCTCGCCGAGATCGGCCTCGACCGCAGCCATATCGTCCAGTGCCGCTGCTACCTCACCCAGTTCGAGCGCGACTTCGAGGCCTTCAATCGCACCTATCTCGAGCACTTCCCGGCCGATCGCCTGCCCGCGCGCACCACCGTGGGCGTCACCGCCCTGGTCTTCGGCGCGCTAGTGGAGATCGACTGCCTCGCCAAACGTCCCTGAACGCGCCACGCGACGGAACCCGGCCCCCCGCGCGTTGAGCGAGAAGATCCTCCGACGGGAGCAGTGCGCATGAAGTTCAAAACGCTCGGCCTCATGGCTGTCCTCACGGTCGGCCTCGCCGGCTGCTTCGGCCACCCCTATTACGGCCCTGGCCCGGTGCTGAGCGGTGCCGCTGTGGGCGCGGCCGCCGGCGCTGTGGGCGGCGCGATCGTCGGCGCACCCGGTGTCGGTGCGGCGGTGGGGGCGGCCTCGGGTGCTGTTCTGGGTGCGGCCTCGCGGCCCTATCGCTACGGCTATGGCCCGCGCTATAGCTACTACGGCTACTACTACGCGCCCCCGCGGCGGCGCTATTGGGGTCGGCCCTGCTGCTATCGCTACTAGCCGAGCGGCGGGCGCGCCCCGCGGGTCATGGACCTTTTCCCGCGCTGGCCCATGTGATGGGATGAGTGACGACGGAGGCGGGCGATGGCGAAGCAGCAGGGCGATCCCTACAGGCTCATGCGCTATGTGGCGCTCTCGGCGGCGGACGGGATCGCGGCGGGCTGGACCTGCGTGCTCCTGTTGCTCTGGTTCGATATCGGCGGGCTCGGCACCCTGGTGTACGGCGCGGAGGACGGGATCGTGCCGCTGCTCGTGCTGCTGATGTCCTTCGGGGTGACCTTCGGTTTCGTCGGGATCGCCTGGCGCGTGATGGTGTGCCTGCCCGACGAGGAGTGACCGCCCCGGCAGGCCGTGCAGCAGGCCATTGACGGGCCGGGCGGGCCGGGCCTAGACGGCGGGCATGAGCGAGAAGATCGAGATCGACCTGCAGGAGCTGGCGCTCGCCCGGCGCGACGCACATAGGCGCACGCCCGAGGGTCGGCGGATGGGTCTCTTCCGCTGGGCCGAGCGCAAGGGGGCGGTCTGGCTCTTCCCGTCGAGCTTCATCAACGACCAGGGGCTCGTGGCGATGGCCCATGAGAGCCGCTGGCAGGTGGGCGAGATCGCCGAGCCGATCCGCTTCGGCTATTGGCTCGCGACCGCGGCACGGCAGGACCTGTGGCGGGCGCTGCAGGGGGTGCCGGGCCTTCTGCCGGTGATCCGTGTGCGGCCCGACCCCGAGGCGCGCGCGGTCGCCATGCTCGCCGGCGCGCTGACCACGCCCGCGCGGGCGGGCCATGCGATCGAGGCGGTTCTCGGCGACATCTTCCAGCCCAACCGTCTGAATGCCTGGACCGACTGGGCACAGCGCAAGGCCGCCGAGCCGCTGCCGCCCTCGCCCTATGGCGAGGGGTCGCCGCTCCTTCCCGAACGCGGCTGAGGCGGGGTCACGGCGGCGCCGCACCGGCGGATCTGTTGAGGCGGGGCGTGACGCGAGACCCTCGCCCTCGCCGGTGAATTGGGCTATCGCCGGTCGATAAACCGTCTCGCCCTTCGGCGCGGGGACGGGCAGAACGAGACGCCTGGACGGGGGACGCGGCCGATGTTCGAGAAGATCCTGATCGCCAATCGTGGCGAGATCGCTGTCCGCGTGATCGCGACGGCGCGGCGGATGGGCATCCGGGCGGTGGTCGTGCATTCCGAAGCGGACAAGGACGCGCTGCATGTGCGCCTGGCGGACGAGGCGGTGGCGATCGGCCCGGCCCCGGCCTCCGAGAGCTATCTGAGGATCGACCGCATTCTCGACGCCGTGCGCGAGACCGGCGCCGAGGCCGTGCATCCGGGCTATGGCTTTCTCTCCGAGAACCCGCGCTTTGCCGCAGCTCTCGAGGCCGAGGGGGTCGCGCTGATCGGCCCGCCCGCCTCGGCGATGGAGGCGATGGGCGACAAGATCACCTCCAAGAAGCTCGCGTCCGAAGCGGGCGTCTCGACCGTGCCTGGCCATATGGGCCTGATCGACAGCGCCGAGGAGGCGATCCGCATTGCCGGCGAGATCGGTTTTCCGGTGATGATCAAGGCCTCGGCCGGTGGCGGCGGCAAGGGGATGCGCATCGCCTGGGGCCCGGAGGAGGTGGCGGAGGGCTTCCAGTCCTCGAAGAACGAGGCGGCCTCCTCCTTCGGCGACGATCGGATCTTCATCGAGAAATTCGTCACCCAGCCGCGCCA
>CAYORO010000356.1:0-3725 GCA_964406355.1 uncultured Limibaculum sp. | reverse complement strand
GTCCTCGATCGACATGAACTCCGGGGCGCCGACGATGGGGACGCCCGAGGCAAGCCAGATCCTCTGGGGTGCGGGGCAGCTCGCGCGGCGGCTCGGTCTGCCGTTCCGCTCGGGCGGGGCGCTCTGCACCTCGAAGCTCCCGGATGCCCAGGCGGGCTACGAGACGGCCAACACGCTGAATGCCGCGCTCCTCGGCGGCGTAAATTTCATGCTGCATTCGGCGGGCTGGCTCGAGGGCGGGCTGGTGGCCTCGCTCGAGAAGCTGGTGCTCGATGCCGACCAGCTCGGGGTGTTGCACAAGCTTGCCGAGGGCGTGGCGACCGACGAGAGCGCCCAGGCGATGGACGCGCTCCGCGAGGTCGGGCCCGGCGGGCATTTCCTCGGCTGCGCGCACACCCAGGCCAATTTCAAGTCGGCGTTCTGGCGGACCGAGGTGCTCGACTACCGCCCCTTCGAGACCTGGGCCGAGGACGGCGCGCCGGACAGCACCCAGCTTGCGGCGAACCGCGTGCGGCGGCTGCTCGACACTTATGTCCAGCCGCAGCTCGATCCGGGGGTCGAGGAGGCGCTCCGGGATTACATCGCGCGGCGCAAGGCCGAGGAACCCGACGCCTTCGGCTGAGCGGCAAGACGCCCGGCCTCGGCGAGAAGCGCCGCCAGAACCTGCACATGCCGCCCCACCCGGTAGCCCGCGGCGCCGGCCCGGCGGGCGGCCTCGTATTCGGCTTCGGCCACGGCGAGCCGCGGCAGGATCTCCTCCTCGCTCGCGGCCAGGAGGCCATGCACTGCGCCCGGCAGGTCCCGCAGGCGGCGGTAGCTGCGCGCGCCGGCGCTGGCCGCGCGGGCCAGGAGCGCCGGGCGCTCGAGCGGGAACAGATCCGCTGGCGTGGCGCCAGGCGCCATGGTCATTGCTGTCGTCATGGAAGGTCCTCCGGCGTGTCGTGACACCCGGAGTGTGCGCTGACGGCCAAGGGCGGTGCGCCAACACGATCTGGAGCGCGCGCTCGGCCAATCTCGGGCACCCAATCCCGATCACTGGGCCGGACAGCTCATCCGGTGTCGGACCGAAACGGCCCAACCCATTAAGACCCTGTTATAATTTGGCGCATAAATCAGATTTGCGGAAAAAACGCGATGAAAATGGGGCGAAATTGTGGTGGACACGGTGCGTATCCTGGAACGGTGTGATCGGCGGAGCCGCGCGGCTTTTCCGGCGGAGACGGGCACAAGGTCGGAGGCCGCGCAGCGCGATGCGAGCCTCTATCTCGCCCATGTGGAGGACGGGGCGAGCATGCGTGCGCTCGCCTCGGCGGTCGGCACGCATCCCTCGACGGTCTCGCGCGCGATCGCGCGGGTGGAGGACCGTCGCGACGATCCCCTCTACGACCGGCTGATCGGCGAGGCGGAGACCGCGCGCCGGGCGGAGGGGCCCGGCGAGGCGGCGGTCCGGCGGGCGGCCAAGACGGTGCTCCGCCGGCTGAGCGAGCCCGGCGCCTTCCTGCTGCTGGCGCGGGGGGCGCCCAAGGGCGGGATCTTTTGCGCGGCCAACGAACACCGCAAGCCGATCGCACTGCTCGATGTCGAGATGGCGGCCGAGTTCCTCCGCCGCGACTGGATCCGCGCCGCGGGCCGGGGCGATGCGAGCATCCGCTACCGCATCACCGAGCCCGGGCGCGCGGCGCTCAAGCGCGTGCTGGCAGAGGAGCTGGCAGCGCGCGAGGCGGAGGGCTTCGCCGAGGCGCAGGCTCCCTTCCTCGCCCAGCACCAGCTCGACGGGACCCGGCTTGTTGCCGAGGGCGAGACCGGCAAGCCGACCGAGATCCGGGTCAATCTCGCCGAGAGCCCGCTCGGCTGGCTCTCGCGGCGCAAGGGCCCGGACGGCAAGCCGTTTCTCTCCCCCGCCGAGGTCGAGGCCGGCGAGCGGCTGCGCGACGAGTTCGAGGCGGCGCAGATGGGGCCGGCGGTCGCGCAGAACTGGAGCCGCCTGCTCGCGCCGGTCGACTGCGGCACCGGCGGGCGCCGCGGCTCAGGCCCGGCCGAGGGTCCGCGGGCGGCCCGCGACCGCGTCGCCAAGGCGCTCGGCGCGCTGGGCCCGGGCCTGGCGGATGTGGCGCTTAGGGTCTGCTGCTTCCTCGAGGGGCTCGAGACCTGCGAGAAGCGCATGGGCTGGTCCGCGCGCTCGGGCAAAGTGGTGCTCAAGCTCGCGCTGCAACGGCTCGTCGCGCATTACGGGCTCTGAGGGCGGGCCTTGACCGGGATGGGGCCGAGCTGACATCGCTCGCCCATGACCGAGCGGCGGATCGACACCGAGGGCGACATCGCCGAGGGCTGCGCCTGGCTCTCGGCGCGCGAGCCGCGCTTCGCTGAGGCGCAGGCGCTCACCGGCCTCCCGCCGCTCCGCCGGCGCCCTGAGGGCTTCGCCACGCTCCTGCGCTCGATCTGTGCCCAGCAGCTCTCGGTCGCCTCGGCCGAGGCGGTTTGGGGGCGGCTCGAGGCGGCGGGGGCGATCTGTCCCGATATCGTGGCCGGGCTTGACGAGCCGGCGCTCCGGGCCTGCGGGCTCTCTGGGCCCAAGATCCGCTATGCCCGTGCGCTTGCCGAGGCGGGGCTCGACTATCCGGCACTCGCCCGGCTGCCCGAGGATGAGGCGGTCGCGCGGCTCACCGCCATCAAGGGCATCGGGCGCTGGACGGCCGAACTCTATCTCCTCACCGCGGTCGGCCGGGCGGATGTCTTCGCGCCCGGCGATCTCGCGCTCCAGGAGGCGGCCCGCACCCTCTTCGCGCTTTCCGAGCGGCCGAGCGAGCCGGCGCTCCGCGCCATGGCCGAGGCATGGTCGCCCTGGCGGGCGGTCGCGGCCCGGCTCCTCTGGGCCTATTACCGCGTGATCAAGGCACGATCCGGCGTCGCGCTCTGAGCCTTGGTTGTGCCGACGGCCCCCCTCGCGTATGCCGAACGGGCCGCTCGCGAGGAGACCGACGATGAGCCGACTGACCGGACCCCGCGCCGCTCCCGCCTCGGGCACCGCGCGGAGCCTCGTGATCCTTCTCCACGGCTACGGCGCCGACGGGGCCGACCTCGTCGGGCTCGCCCAGCCGATGGCGGAGTACCTCCCCGACACCGTGTTCCGCGCGCCCAACGCGCCCGAGCCCTGCCGCGTCAACCCGATGGGGCGGCAGTGGTTCCCGATCTCCCCGATCGACGGCTCGTCGGAGACCGAGATGATGGAGGGCTATGTCCGCGCCGCGGAGACGCTCGATGCGGCGATCGGCGAGATCGTGGCGGAGGAGGGCGTGGCGCGGGAGGCGACCGCGCTCCTCGGGTTCAGCCAGGGCACGATGATGGCGCTGTCGGTGGGCCCGCGCCACCTGCCGGCGCTCGCGGGGATCGTCGGCTTCTCGGGGCGGATGATCGACCGCACGGCACTCGGGCTTGCCGCCGCGCGCCCGCCGGTGCTGCTCGTCCATGGCGACCGCGACGAGGTCGTGCCCTACACCGCGATGGCCGAGGCGCAGGCGGCGCTCTCGGAGGCGGGCTTCGAGGTCGCGAGCTTCACCTCCGAGGGCACGGGCCACGCCATCGCGCCGGACGGGCTCGGCCTCGCGGTCGGGTTCCTTGTCGAGAAGCTCGGCGTCCGGCAGGGATGACGCGTCGCCCCGCGACACCGCGGCCGCTTGGGGATAACCTTGGGGACAAGCGGGTCAGCGGAAGCGACATAAATCTGT
>CAYORO010000355.1:0-3738 GCA_964406355.1 uncultured Limibaculum sp. | reverse complement strand
GCCGACCCTGCCGCCCGTCGCACGCTCGAGCCCGCCGAGGATCATGAGGAGAGACGATTTGCCGGACCCGCTCGGACCCACGATGCCGATGGAGGCCCCCCGCCCGACCGAGAGGTCGACACCGCGCAGGATCTCGACCCGGCCGGCCTTGCTCGCCAGGGTCAGGGCCACGCTCTCGAGTTGGATCGCCGGGTCTGTCATCGCACGCCTCGCTCGCCTCGCCGCACCGCGATATGGGGCGCGCGGCGCGCGGCGCAACGGGGGGATGGCCGGGCTGCTGCTCCTGGCGCTCCTTGCGGGGAGTGCGGCGGCGTCGGCCGAGCCGGTGCGGATCGTCGCGCTGGGCGACAGTCTGGTCCATGGATACGGGCTGCCGCCGGAGGACGGCTTCGTGCCCCAGCTCGCGCGATGGCTCGACGACCAGGGTGCAAAGGCGACTGTGATCAATGCCGGCGTCTCGGGCGACACGAGCGCCGGGGGGCTCGCGCGGTTCGAGTGGTCGGTGGGCGGCGCGCCCGGCGGGGCGGATGCGCTGATCGTCGTGCTGGGCGGCAACGACCTGCTGCGGGGAATCGACCCGGCGGCCACCCGCGAGAACCTCGCCGCGCTCCTCGCGAAGGCCGACATGTCGGGCCTGCCGGTGCTGCTCTCGGGGATGCAGGCGCCCGGCAACTACGGCGCCGCGTACAAGGCCGCGTTCGACGCGATCTATCCCGAGCTCGCGGCCGAGCATGGCGCGCTGCTTGATCCGTTCTTCCTCGCGGGCGTGACCGACGACCCCGCACTCTGGCAGGCAGACGGTCTCCACCCCAATGCCGAGGGCGTCGCCATGATCGTCAAGCGGATCGGCCCAAGCGTGATCGAGCTTGTCGCCCGGACCGGGGAAACCACCACGCCCGGCGACTGACGGGCTCCGGGCGCGCCCCGACGCCCCACCCGCCCGGGCAAGCCAGGCACCAACCGCGCCGTCGCACGCCCCATCGGCGCCGGGCCGCGCCCGCGCTACAAACTGCCGCCCGGGCAAGCCAGGCACCAACCGCGCCGTCGCACGCCCCATCGGCGCCGGGCCGCGCCCGCGCTACAAACTGCCGCCCGTCGCAATGCGCGGAGGCGGTCGACGGGCCGATGGGGGGCGGGACCGCGACGCCACTCCCGAGGCTTGCCCGGGTGGGCGGGGCCCGGAGACCGCCTCCGCTGCCAAAGCCCGCGCGCCGCTCAGCAGAGGCGCGCGATGGCGTGCCGCTTCTTCCCCGCCGAGAGTTTCACGGGGCTCACGAACCGCGCCTCTGGCAGCCGGAGCCCCGCATCGCTCACAGCCTCGTCATCAAGCCGCGCGCCCCCCTCCGCGATCAGCCGCTTCGCCTCCTTGCCCGAGCCTGCGAGCCCGGCCCGCACAAAGAGCTGGGTGACCGAGATCCCGCCCTCGGCGAAATCGCCGGGCGCGAGCTCAACCGTCGGCAGCCCCGCTCCTGCGCCCCCAGCGTCGAAGGTCGTGCGCGCCGTTTCCTCGGCCGTCGCCGCCGCCTCTGCCCCATGGGCGAGCGTCGTCGCCTCCCGCGCCAGAACGGCCTTCGCCTCGTTGATCCCCTGGCCCTCGAGCGCCCCGAGGCGGCGCACCTCATCCATCGGCAGCTCGGTGAAGAGCGCGAGGAACCGCCCCACATCCGCATCGCCCGTGTTCCGCCAGAACTGCCAGAAGTCGTAGGGGCTCAACGCGTCGGCATTGAGCCACACGGCTCCCTGCGCCGTCTTGCCCATCTTCTTGCCATCGGATGTCGTGATCAATGGACAGGTCAGCCCGAAGACCTCGGCCCCCTCGATCCGGCGCGTGAGGTCGATCCCGTTGACGATGTTGCCCCACTGGTCCGAGCCGCCCATCTGCAGCCGACAGCCCTCGCGCCGATGCAGCTCGAGGAAGTCATAGGCCTGCAGCAGCATGTAGTTGAACTCGAGGAAGGTCAGAGGCTGCTCCCGCTCGAGCCGCATTTTCACGCTGTCAAAGGCGAGCATCCGGTTGACCGTGAAATGCCGGCCATAGTCGCGCAGGAACGGGATGTAGCCGAGCCCGTCGAGCCAGTCGGCATTGTTGCGCATCACCGCGCGACCGCCAGCCTCCTCGAAGCCCACGAACTTCGCAAAGACCTGGCGGATCCCGGCCATGTTCTCGGCGATGATCGCGTCGGTCAGGAGCTTCCGACTTTCATCCTTGCCCGACGGATCGCCGATCTTGGTGGTGCCCCCGCCCATCAGCACGATCGGGCGATTGCCGGTCTTCTCGAACCAGCGCAGCATCATGATCGAGACGAGCGAGCCCACATGGAGCGACGGCCCGGTGCAGTCATAGCCGATATAGGCGGTGACGGGGCCGGCCAGCAGCGCCTCGTCGAGGCCCTCCATATCCGTACAATCCTGGAGATAGCCGCGCTCGGCCATCACGCGCAGGAACTCCGATCTCGGCTGGTATGTCATGGCCCTGCCTCCTAGTCTGCGCGCCGGTCATAGCGGGGGGCGGCCGGGGAGGAAAGATGGGCGATCAGGGGCGGATCGAGGTCGGGCCGGGCGATCCCGTCTGGGCGCTCGGGCTGATGTCGGGCACCTCGATGGACGGGGTGGACGCCGCGCTCCTCTGCACCGATGGCGAAACCATCCGCGAGATCGGGCTCGGTGCGTTCCTGCCCTATCGCGAGGGGGATCTCTCCGCGCTCCCCGAGGTGGCGGCCGACTGGGCGCGCTACCGCCTGGCCGGGGCCGAGGATGCGGCGCGCCTCGCCGAAGCGGAGCACGAGGTGGTGGCGCTCCATGCGATGGCCGCCGCAGCTCTGATGGCCAATGATGTCGCGCCCCCGGAGGTCGTGGGCTTTCATGGCCAGACAGTCGCGCATGCCCCCGATGAGGGATGGACCTGGCAGCTCGGCGACGGCGCCCGGCTCGCCCGCGCGCTCAACCGCCCGGTGGTGTGGGACTTTCGCTCCGCCGATATGGTGTCCGGCGGCGAAGGTGCGCCGCTCGCGCCTTTCTACCACTGGGCGCTGGCGCGGCATGTCGGGGCGAGCGCGCCGCTCTGCGTCCTCAATATCGGCGGTGTGGCCAATCTCACCTGGGTCGATCCGGCCTCGGACGCACCCGAGGCGCCGGGCGCGCTCCTGGCCTTCGACACCGGCCCCGGCAATGCGCTGATCGACGATCTGGTCCGCGCCCGCACGGGCCGGCCCCACGACACAGGCGGCACGCTGGCGACCGCGGGCCGCGTGCGGCGCGAGCGGCTCGCTTCCAATGCCGCCGCTGCGTTCCTCGCGCGCCCGGGGCCGAAATCGCTCGACCGGAACGCCTTCCAGCCCGTCCGCGCGGCGATGGAGACGCTCTTGACCGAGGATGCCGCAGCCACCCTCACCGCCTTCACCGCCGACTGCGTCCTCGCCGCCCTGCCCCACCTGCCCGCCCCGCCCGCGCGCTGGCTGGTCTGCGGCGGCGGGCGTCACAACGGCGCGCTGATGGCCATGCTCGCCGGGCGCCTCTCGGTCCCGGTCGACCCGGTCGAGGCGGTGGGGCTCGACGGCGACATGCTCGAGGCGCAGGCCTTCGCGTATCTCGCCGCAAGGGTCCTCCGCGGCCTGCCCATCTCGGCCCCCGGCACCACCGGCTGCCGGTCCCCCGTCAGCGGCGGACGCATCAGCCGGCCCTGAGGCGCCCGGCGCGGCGCCTGCGGGCCGATGGGGGGCGCCAGCGCCCGCGGCCGGG
>CAYORO010000354.1:0-3741 GCA_964406355.1 uncultured Limibaculum sp. | reverse complement strand
CTATCTGCTCTTCGGCCCGGTGCTGGCGCTCGCCGTGCACATCTATCTCCATGTGTTGTGAGTGCCGGATGAATTCTCCCCAAATGTGCCGACTGAAAATTCCCCAGTTCTGAGGGCTGGATCGCCATTTTCCGGGGGGCATGCCCCCCGGAAAATGGCGGCGCCCGAACAACCCGGCCTGATGTCTCGAACGACAACGAGCACGAGGCAGGCAGGTGAAGGGGCTGAGGGAGATCGTCTTGATCCACGATTTGAAGCGACAGGGACTTTCCATCACCGCGATCGCGCGGAAGGTGGGCTGCGACCGCAAGACCGTCCGGCGCCACCTCGAGCGCGGGCTCGAGCCACCGGCCTACAAGCCGCGAGCACCGGTCGAGCGCATCATCGCGCCTTTCGAGGCGTATCTGCAGGATCGCGTCGAGCGCTTCCCGGATCTCTCGGGCAAGCGGCTCCTGCGCGAGATCCGCGACCGGGGATACGCCGGCGGCTACTCTGCGGTGACCGACTTCCTGCGCGCGGTGCGCCCGAAGCCGAGGCCGCCTTTCGAGCGGCGCTTCGAGACCCCGGCTGGGCGCCAGGCGCAGGTCGACTTCGCCGAGTTCAAAGTCGAGTTCGCCGACGAGCCGGGGATTGTCCGGAAGGTCTGGCTGTTTTCGCTGGTGCTCGGGCACAGCCGTTGGATCTGGGGACGGTTCTGCGCGTCGCAGGACCTGCAGACCGTGCTCCGCTGCCACATCGCCGCCTTCGCGGCGCTCGGCGGCGCGACTACCGAGGTGCTCTATGATCGCATGAAGACCGCCGTGATCGGCGAGGATGAGGCTGGGATCGTGACCTATAACGCCTCGCTCGTCGCACTTCTGGGCCACTACGGCAGCGCCCCACGTGCCTGCCGACCGTACCGGGCCTGCACCAAGGGCAAGGTCGAGCGACCCTTTCGCTATGTGCGCCAGGACTTCTTCCTCGCACGCCGCTTCAGGAATCTCGACGATCTGAATGCCCAGTTCGACGCCTGGCGGACGGATATCGCCAACCCGCCATCTGACCAATGGTAGTTTCTGAAACGGATTATTTTCGCCGGACCAGAAGCGGATAAGTCTTGGCGATGCCCGTCCGAAGGATGAGAGAATATGAGGTCGAGACCGCAACGCAGCGACGGCCCCGCTCCACATCAGTCGCCCACATTGAGCGGCGCGTAGGTGCCTTCCTCCAGCCCCGCAAGCCGGTATGCATCGACCCATTTGGCGATCAGCGGATCCGGTCGCTGGAAACGGCGATAGATCCACACGATATCAGAGATCTTGACACCACTGCGCGCCGCATCGAGACGTTCCCGGGCGGCGGCAACGTCGTCGAGGCGCCCGAGTTTCGCCGCTGCCGCGACCTCGATGACGACGGACCACCAACCGCGGGGCTCGTATCCGATCCGCGCCTCGCTGAGCGCCTTCTCAAACTCGTCGCGGTAGAAATGAACCTCCGCGAGGCCCTGATGCCACAACTTCTCGGCGGATTTCGGTTCCAGCCTGATTGCCCGGCGGAGCAGCTTCTCCCCCAGATCGATCCGCCCGGTCCAAACGAAGTAATAGCCGATCTGCCCCTCGATCCTCCTGTCGCCGCCTAGGAGCAGCGCCCGCTCCGCGGCCTCATAAAAGCCGCTTCGGTCGCCCCTGAGCAGGCGAACATGTCCGAGCACGAACCATGCACGCGGTGCATCTGGATTGAGCGTGACCGCCCGCTCGGCCGCTTCCTGGGCGCGCTGCAGCTTCTCTGGATGGCTGCCACTATAGAGATCACCGAAGAACATCACGTCCGTCCTTAGCGCCTCGGCAAGCTGCGCCCAGCCACGCCAGTACCCGGGCTCCTCCTCGATCACCCGGCCGATGCAGGCATGGACGCGCCTTTGCGCGTCGGGCTTGTCGTAGAAATCCACTCGGTAAATCGTGCATTCGTAGGACGAGAGCTTCTCCGGTGGCTTGGTGCGCGCCCGCCGCTCTTCGATGCGGCGGATCGCGCCGCCGGCATCGCCCACCGAGGCGGCCACCTGCTCCGTGATCTGGCGCTGGACGTCGAAAAGATTCGACGCCGTCAGCCGCTCGTCGAACGCGGCGGACCAGACCTGCCGACGGCTTCCCGCGTCGATCAGCCGTGCGGTGACCCGCATTCGCTCCCTCGCTTGGCGCACTGACCCTTCTAGGACGTAGTCGGCCCCAAGCGCCGAGCCGATCTCTCGAACATCCGCGTATCGCTCCCGGTAGGCGGCGGTCGTCTGTCGGGACAGCACGTTGAGGTCCGGGTAGCGCCCGAGTTCGACGATGATGTCCTCGCCGATACCTTCCGAGATGTAGGTCTTCGCCACGTCGCCGCTCAGATTATCGAAAGGCAGGACAGCCACTGTCGGCCCCGCCGGATGAGCCAACACTGCTTCCTCGTCGAAGGCCTTGCCCGCCGGTCCCAGGACCGCCAGTGCAAGCTGCCAGACCATCAGGGCGAGCGCCGCTCCTGCCAGTGCGAGCCCTGCCCAGGGAAGCTGCTTCCGCCCCCGTGCAGCGACCGGTGGCGGCGAGGAAGGGACGCCAACCACTACCTGAAACACCTGTACGGGCTCAGCGATGTTCTTCAGCTGCCGCGGCCCCAAGTCCTCAAGCGCAAGCGACACTCGGCCCGCCACCTGCGCCGCCACGGCGCCTGATACGAGGATCCCGCCTGGCGCCGCCAGCGGCTCGAGGCGCGCGGCGACGTTCACCCCATCTCCGTAGAGGTCGTCCCCGTCGACGATAAAGTCGCCCAGATTGATGCCGATCCTCAACTCCAGTCGCTCGGTCTCGGGACGATCAGCGTTTCGTGCGGCAAGGCGCCTCTGGATCTCTGCTGCGCATTCGACCGCCGCGACGACGGACTCGAAGGCCACCAGCGCACCGTCGCCCATCAGCTTCACGATCCGACCTTGATGGCACTCGACGATCGGATCGAACAGCGTTGTCCGGAAGCCCTGGAGCGCTGCGAGCGTGCCGGCTTCGTCGGCTCCCATCATCCGGGAGAAGCCGACGATATCGGATGCCATGATCGCCGCGAGACGCCGTTCCAACCGCCTGTCCTCCTCGCTTTACCCTAGTGGAGATGCCGGACCTGATCCACCAATGGACCTAAGGGCAGTCAGTGTCCGTTGGCTCGCGTCCGTCCGTGAGTGGCAAATTAACCCGGTGTATATCAGTACAGGCTTGCGAAAACTGTACTAAGGTGGTTGGAAATATCTTGATAGAAATCGCACAAGTAGTCGCTCGAGCCGGCGCGCTCGACGACTTAATTGGGCTGATTTTGTTGAAGAACTAATATTGCGGCGCGGTGTCGAGGCTGATTCACTTCCCTTGAGACAAGGGAGGTCACCGGAGTGCAGAGCGCTCACCGCACCTCGTCGGCCCATACCCGAAATCCCGTCAGCAAGTTCGGCCCGAAGCTGTGGGTTAGCGGCACGTCCGCGGCGTCGCGGCCGAAGGCGATTGGGACGCGGCCGCGCCGGGGTGTTAGGTTGCGCGGGTCGAAAGTGCGCCACGCGCCGCCCAGCCAGCACTCCATCCAGGCGGCGAAGTCCATATCCGCGTAGGGCGGCGGCTGGCCAATGTCGCTGACATAGCCAGTGCAGTAACGTGTCGGGATGTTCAGAGCCCGGCAGAACGCGATGGCAAGGTGCGTGGTCGTGTCTCGGTTCTGGTGGAATTTCCCGAACGGCGTTCTCCGAGCATGGCG
>CAYORO010000353.1:0-3743 GCA_964406355.1 uncultured Limibaculum sp. | reverse complement strand
TCGCCGCGTCGGAGATCAGCTGCGGGTGGTTCAGCCCCGGCACGTCCATCACGAAGACATGGGTCAGCCGGCGCCCGGTGCGCAGGCCACCGTCGCGCTTCACGACGGCGCCAAGGAGCTCGTCGGTGTGCAGGTGGCCCTTCATCAGCGCCCGCGCGCGGCCCTCGTTGACAAGCGAGACAGCGATCGACGCGGCCGTCTAGTGATCGTCCGCCTCGACGATCTCATAGGCGCCGAGATCCTTGCCGATCTCGCGTGCGGCGGCCTCGATCTTGGCGCGGCTGCCGATGAGGATGGGCGTGACGATGGTGTTCTCCGCAGCCAGCAGCGCGCCGCCGAGCGAGTTCTCCTCCTCGGGCGCCACCACCGCGGTCGGGATCGGGTCGAGCGGTGCTGCGAGCTCGACCAGCCGCTCGAAATGCACATGCCGCTGCACGGTGAGGCCCGGGATGCCGAGATCGTCGAAGCTCATCTTCTGGTCGGGCGCGGCCACCACCGCCTCGCCCTCGACGATGGTCGCGCCGTCGGGCTTGCGCGTCACCAGCGTCGCGAGCCGGACCGTGCCGTCCGCCTCCTTGGCCGTGACGCGGACCTTGGCGACCAGCTCGTCGCCCGAACTCGCGCGGTCCTTGAAGGCAAAGCTCTGCGAGCGGTAGAGGGTTCCCGGCCCGGGCAGCACATTGCCGAGCACCGCCGAGATCAGAGAGCCGACCCACATGCCGGGCGCCACCGCCTCGGGCATGCCGTCACCGTCGCCGTCATGCTCGGGCAGGTGCATCGGGTTGTGGTTGCCCGAGGCATGGGCAAACACATAGAGGTCGTCGGCGGTGCAGAGCCGTGTGATCTCGGCCTCGTCCCCGACCTTGAGTTCCTCGTAGGTCTTGTTCTCACGGATCATGGCGCCCTCATTCTGCCGCGGTCTCGAGAACGCGCGCGACGGCGGCGTCATCGGCAAGCGGATCTTCGGTCACGTCCTCGCGGGCCGGTGCGAGGCCCAGCACCTCGCGAAAGCGCTGGAGCGTTGCCAGCGTGTGCGGCGCCATCTCGGCCATCTCGCCCGGCACGTATTGCACCACGCGCGCGGCGAGCTCGCGCTCGGCCTCGGTCCGCAGGAGCAGCGGCAGCGTCTCGACGGCGCGCCTGTTCTCGAACTCGGCGATCAGCGTCTGATCGTGAATGATGCCGGCGCGCTGATCGGCCGAGAGGTCGCGGAACGGCGCGTCCTGGGTCAGCACCCGCGAGGAGCGCTCGAGCCGGTCGCGCCGGACATTGCCGCGGCTCTCCGCGAGCAGGATCAGCATCCGGATCACCGCCTCGACGAAGCCGCCCTTGTCGACCTGGCGCAGTGCCGCCTGGACCTGGGGCAGGGCGCGGAGCTCGGCCGGGTTGTACAGCGTGCGCCCCTTGCGGTGGGTGCGGCCGAACCAGCGCGCCCAGGGGCTCGCCCACATCGAGAGGAACATGATCTCGTAGGTCATGTCGCGCATGTCGCGCATCAGATCGAGGCTCTGCTCGATCAGATCGGCGGTGGCGCGCTCGGCGAGCAGGAAGGGGTTGTCCTGGGGTACGGGGTGGCGGTCGGCCGAGACCGCCTTTGCCATCTGCTCGAGCGGCGCGACGGCGGGGTTCTTGCTCGACATCATCGCCCGCTGGACCCGGAGCGGGTGCAGCTTGCGGGCGCGGTCGGCGGTCTCCGGGGCGGTCACCGCCTGGACGACCGGGCGCACCATCAGATCGTAGATCTCGGACTGCAGATCTGAGTTGCGCGCGACCGCCGCGAAGGCTGCCTCGTCGCCCTTGCCGTCGTCGAGCGCGCGCAGGTCGTCGAGGCTGCGCTCGTGGAAGCTGACCGTGAATTTGCGGTTCTCGATCGGCCCGACATAGTCGTCGATCTTCATCTCATAGAGACCGGGGGCCAGCGCCTCGATCGTCTGCATCGTGCCGCTCATCTCGGAGTGCTCTTTCTGCGCGATCTTCGAGGAGACGAAGATGCCGAGATGGCCGACCTGGTCGTGGATCATGTAAATGATGCGCTGGCCGCGGATCTGGATCTCGGACACGTCGGTATAGCTGTCGGCGATCCAGTTGAGCGCCTGTTGCGGCGGCGTGATGTTGTCGCCGTGGCTGGCGAAGACGATGATCGGGGCGCGGATCTGCTTGACGTCGATGCCGCGCCCGGGCTCGAGCCGCGCCTCGTTCTTGGCGAGCCGGTTGCCGACGAAGAGCTCGCCGACGATCCAGCGGATCTCCGCTTCGTTAAGCAGGAAGAGGCCGCCCCACCATTTCTCGAATTCGAGGAAGCGCTCGCGCTCGGTGTCGGCGCGGGCGAAGACGTCATAGTATTTGCGGAAGTAGTTGCGCCCGGGATTCAGCATCTCGAAGTTCATCACGAGATGGGCACCGTCGAACACGCCATGCCCGAGATCCGAGATGAACATCGGCAGCCAGGCGCCGCCGAGCACGCCGGCATTGTAGCGCATCGGGTATTTGCCGATCTTGCCCGACCAGGTGGAGACCGGCGCGCCGTTGAGCACGATCGGGCCGGTGATGTCGGGGTTCATCGCCGAGAGGATCAGCGTCGCCCAGCCGCCCTGGCAGTTGCCGATCACCACAGGGTTCGGCGCGTCGGGGTGGCGCTCATGGACCATGCGGACGAACTCCGCCTCGGCCCGCGTCACCGAGGCGAGCGTCTGGCCGGGCTCGGGCATCCGCTTGAAGGCGACGAAATAGACCGGGTGACCTTCCTTGAGCGCGACACCCACCTGGCTGTCGGCCTTGAAGCCGCCGATGCCGGCGCCGTGGCCCGCGCGCGGATCGATGATCACGTAAGGCCGGAAGTCGGGCCGCACCGGGTGGCCCGCAGGCGGCACGATCCGCAGCAGGATGTAGTTGCAGGGCTGCGGCATGTCCTTGCCGTCGGCCACGACCTCGTAGTCGTAGATCAGCACCGGCGGGCAGCCGGCCGCCTCGTGCTCGAGGAAGATGTCGCCCCGCTCGCGCAGCGTGTCGAGCGTCAGCACCATGCGCTCGCCGGCATCGCGGAGATAGGCGGAGAAATCCGAGGCGAGATCGCCGGTCTGGCTTCGGCGCGAGAAGGCGGCGGCGCTGGCGTTGAGATCCTCGAAGAAGCGCCCCGAGCGGTCGCTGTGGGTGCTCGCGATCGCGGTGCCGTGGCTCGAGGCGCCGTGCAGGATCATGTTGGCCTGCTCGGTCGTCGCCGCCAGGTCCTGCACCAGAACCTCGCCGCGGGCCAGCGGCGTCCAGGCCGTGCCGTCGGTCAGGCCCTTCATCGCCGCGGCGGCGTCGCGCCCGCTCAGCAGATCGAAAAGGGTGTCGCTCTCGCGGGTCATCGACTGTCTCTCCCCGTCAGGCGACGATGTTGTGGCCGCCGTCGATGTAGTGGAGCCCGCCGGTAACATTGGCCGCGTCGCGGCTCGCGAGAAAGGCCGCATAGGCGCCCACATCCTCGATCGTCGCCAGCATATGCGTCGGCGTACGCTCGGCCGCCTCGTTGAGCAGCTCGTCGAAATGCGCGATGCCCGAGGCGGCGCGGGTCTTGAGCGGACCGGGCGAGAGCGCGTGGACCGAGATGCCCTTGGGACCGAGTTCGGCCGCCACATAGCGCACGAGCGACTCGAGCGCCGCCTTCACCGGGCCCATGATGTTGTAGTTGGAGACCACCTTCTCGGAGCCGTAGAAGCTCACGGTCATGCAGGTGCCGCCGTTCGGCATCAGCGGCTCGG
>CAYORO010000352.1:0-3751 GCA_964406355.1 uncultured Limibaculum sp. | reverse complement strand
CGATCAGCAGCACGCGCTTGCCCTGCTGGGCCATCATGTAGCTGAGGTTCGACAGCGTGAACGACTTGCCGATGCCGCCCTTGCCGTAGATCGCGATGATCTGGGTGTCCTTGGTCGCCTCGGTCGGCACCGGGTCGAGCGGGGCCTCGGCCTCGGCTTTCAGCCGCGCATACCCGCCATCGGTGAGAATGGGGGCCCGAACTGGGGGATGTCCGCCTTCGGGGCTCATTGCGTGTCCTTCCAGCTGAGGGCCATCTTGAGGCAGGCGGCGTCCTCGAAGGCCTGCGCATAGGCCTCTGGAGCGTCCGCCGCGGGACGGCCATGGGTGAGGAGACCGGCGAGCGAGAGCCGGCCATCGGAGACGAGGCCAGTGACCGCGTCGAGATCGTCGGGGCGCCATTCCGCGGCGACCCGGATGCGGGCCTCGCGCAGGAAGGCGGGCGGAAAGGCGAAGGCGACGGGCTCGGCATAGAAGCCCGCCAGCACCACCTCGCCACCCGGAGCGAGGCGCGGGATGAGCTGATCGAGGACGCCCCCGGCGCCCGAGACATCGAGGATGCGGGCATAGTCGCGCCGCGGGTCGTCCTCGGGGCGCACGACGCCATAGCCCTCGGCGCCGGCCATGCGGGCCTCGGCGATCTCCCAGACCGCGGGGGTCTGGCCGAGCGCCACGCCGATCCGCGCGATCAGCCGGCCGAGCGCGCCGTGGCCGACCACGAGATCGGGGAGCGCCGCGCCGCCCGAGACCGCGTGATAGGCCGTGGCCGCGAGCGCCATCAGGCAGGCATCCGCGCCCAGCGCCGCATCGACCGGGCGCACCCGCGCCCCCTTGGTCACGAGCCGTGCCGCGGTGCCGCCGAAGAGCCCGCGCACGGGGCCGTAGCAGGTCGCGCCCGGAACGAAGACGCGCGCGCCGGCGGCGAGCCCGCTCTCGGGCCCCGCCTCGACAACCTCGCCGACGGTCTCGTAGCCCGGCACCAGCGGATATCCGAGGCCCGGGAAGGGCGGCATGCGGCCGGACCAGAGAAGCTTTTCGGTACCGGTGGAGATCCCCGACCACAGCGTCTCGACGACGATGTCGGCAGGCCCCGGCGCATCGAGATCGAGGCTCCGGAGCGAAACGCTCCCGGGGGTGTCGAAGACGACCGCCTCTGTCCTCATGCTGCCAGCTCCCTTCCGATGCGCTCATTGCCGGGGCGCCTCGTGTCAGCCCGTTCGCCGGGCTTGAGTGTCAGAGTAAATTGACAGTCAGCTATGTCAAGATGAATGTACAGCACGCGTGTCAGCCCGCCTCGGCCGTCATCACGCCGGTGAGGAACGGCAGCCGGGTGCGGCGGCGGCGGATGCGGCGGAACCCGGCCTCGGCCAACAGCGCACTGAGCTGCTCGGGGCTGCGCGGGCGGCCATGGGTCATCGCGAGGATGTAGAAGCCGAAATAGGCGTCGCCGACGCGCGAGACCCCCGGCGTCTCGGCCATGGCCTCGGCGAGGATCAGCCGCCCGCCCTTGGGCAGCGCCGCATGGACCCGGGCGAGCAGCGCGCGCACCGCGTCGTCGTCATGGTCGTAGAGCACGCGGATCAGCGAGATCGCATCGGCGCCCTCGGGCAGCGGGTCGGCGAAGAAGTCCCCGCCGAGGGCGTGCGCCCGGTCGCCGAGCCCCGCCGCGGCGAAGCGCGATTCGGCCTCGGCCGCGACTGTCGGCAGATCGAAGAGCGTGAGTCGCAGCCGCGGGTTGCGCTCCGCGACCGCCCGGAGGAACGTGCCGTCGCCCCCGCCGATATCGAGGAGGTGGCGGATCCCGCCGAAACGCACGGTCGCCAGCACCTCGGCCGCCACCATGGCTTGCGTCGCCGCCATCAGCCGGGTGTAGGGCGCGGTCTCGGTGGGGCTGAGCGCATGGGTGCGCCGACCGCCGACATAGCCCCAGAAGCGCGCGAGCTCGGGCGCGGTCTCGCCGCGGAGCAGCGCCACCGGATCGGCGAGATCGCGATAGAGGAGCGCATGGTGGCGCACCATCTCGGCAACCCCCGGCGCGCCAAGGAGCGCGGCGCCCGTGCGGGCGATGCGCCAACGCTCGCCCTCGCGCGCCACGAGGCCGAGGGAGGCGGCGGCCACCATCAGCCGCTCGAGCGCGTCGGGTGCGAGGCCGGTGGCGGCCGCCAGCTCTCCAGTGGAGAGCGGCCCGTCGGCCAGCCGCTCGGGGATCTCGAGCATAACGACCGCGTGGAGGACCTGAGAGTAGACGAACCCCGCCGTCAGGTCGAAGAGCTGCAGCGCGTGGTGGCGCGCCATGGGCCGGGTGAGCCAGGAGCGCGCCATCCGCTCCTGGAATGCCGGCATCGCGATCAGCCGACACACATAATCCTGGATCCGCGCGCCCAGGCTGCGACGGGGTGCCGGCGCCTGCGGGTCCGCGTCCGCACCGCCCGTGATCGGCGTGCCGTCCATGCCCGGCGCCGTCAGGCGACGCTGGCGTCGGCCAGCGCGCGCGGCATCAGCCGACGGCCCTGGAGCGCGACGAGCTGACGGAGCTCCCGCTCGCCCCGGCATGCGGGGATCGAGGAGCTGGCATCGGCCAACAGCGCCTCGAGCCGCGCGACCGCGCCGCCGATCCCGAGCGCCTCGACCGCGTTGGGTCGGCCATGGAGATCGTCCTGACCCACCGGCTTGCCGATCTCCTCCTCGGTCGCGAGCGCATCGCGCAGATCGTCGGCCACCTGATAGGCCTCGCCGAGGCGATCGCCGAGGGCGCGCCAGGGGGTCGGGTCGGCGCCGGCCGCGAGCGCACCCATCCGGGTGGCCGCCACGAAGAGCGCGCCGGTCTTGGCGCGGTGATAGGGCGCGAGCTTGATCTCGGGCTCGCTCTCCCAGGCCTGACCGGCGACGATCCCGCCGGGCATGCCGGTCGCCCGGGCAAGCGCCGTCACCATCCCGGCAAGCCGCGGCGCCGCGGCCGGCCCGCTGGCGGCGGCGGCATGGGCCAGCACCTCGAAGGCCATCACGATCATCCCGTCGCCCGCGAGGAGCGCCAGCGGCTCGCCGAAGAGCCGGTGCACCGCTGGTTTGCCGCGGCGGATGTCGGCGTCGTCGAAACAGGGCATGTCGTCATGCACGAGCGAGGCGCAGTGCATCAGCTCGATCGCGGCGCCCGCGGCATCGGCGAGCGCCGGCATGTCGTCGCCACAGGCGCGCCCCACCGCGATGCAGAGCTGCGGGCGCACCCGGGCGCCGCCGGGAAACAGCGCGTGGCGGAAGGCGTCGCAGAGCCGGGGCGGCGCGTCGCGGGTCTCGCCGCGGCTGACGGCGCCTTCGAGCGCGCGGTCGATCCTCTGAGCCGTGTCCATGGAGCCCTCCCTGGCGTCCGCCGTTTCTGTCCGCGGCAATACGGAGCGGGACCGATCCGCGGTTGTCAGCGTATGCTGTCACACGTACTGTCAATTAGAGTGGACACGCCCGGGCGTCCCTGTCAACGATCATTGGCGTGGCGAGACGCAACTGCCGGGGCGGCGGACGGAGCAGGAGGTCCGATGCGGGTCGCGATCGTGGGAGCAGGGCTTGGCGGGCTCGCCGCGGCGCTCGAGCTCGCCTCCGCGGGCGCGGCCGTCACCCTGCTCGAGGCGCGGGACCGGCCGGGCGGCAAGGCGCGGGCGATCCCGGCCGGCGGACGGCCGGTCGCCTCGGGGCCGACGGTGCTCACGATGCGCTGGGTGTTCGAGGCGCTCTTCGAGGCGGCGGGCGCGCGGCTCGACG
>CAYORO010000351.1:0-3752 GCA_964406355.1 uncultured Limibaculum sp. | reverse complement strand
AAGACCTCCTCGAACACCGCGCCCTTGGCCTTCAGCCGGTCGTAGAGCGGCGAGGGCTTCACCGGACGCCCCGCCAGCCGGTTGAAATGCGGAAACGGGATCTCGTGGCGGAGGCAGTAGTCCTCCTTGGCCTTCACCACCTGCCAGTCCTTGGTGGCATAGGGGCCGAAGCGGCGCGGATCGAACTCGCGCATGTTGAGGTCGGCCGCGCCGTGCACCATCCAGCGGGCGAGCTCGCGCGTGAGGCCCGGGCCCCAGCCGATGCCGATCTGGGTGCCGCAGCAGCACCAGTAGCCAGGTGCCCCCGGCGCGGGGCCGATCAGCGGATTGCCGTCGGGCGGGTGGCTGATCGCGCCGTGCACCTCGCGGGTGATGCCGCGCGAGGCCAGCACCGGCATCCGGTCGAGCGCTGCCTCGACCCAGGGCATGATCCGGTCATAGTCGGCGTCGAACAGCTCGTTCTCCGCCTCCCAGGGGCAGTGATCCTCCCACACCGTGTTGGGATTGGCCTTCTCGTAGATGCCGATCAGGCCGCGCTTCTGCTCCATCCGGATATAGCCCGAGACGCGGGCATCGTCGCGGATCACCGGCAGCTCGCGCTCGAGGCCGTCGAACTCCGGCACGGGCTCGGTGACGAGGTAGTGATGCGTCATCGAGGTCATCGGCAGGGTGAGGCCGGTCCACTCCCCCATCTGCCGGGCATAGGTGCCGCCGGCGTTCACCACATGCTCGCAGCGGATCGGGCCCTGCTCGGTCTCGACGATCCACTCGCTCCCGGCGCGCGAGATGTTTGTGGCCCGACAGCGGCGCAGGATCCGCACCCCCTTGGCCCGCGCGCCCGCCGCCATCGCCATGGTGACGTTGGTCGGATCCACATGGCCGTCATTCGGGGTGTGCAGCCCGCCGAGCACGCCGTCGAGATTGTAGAACGGGTGCAGCGCCGCAATCCGCTCGGGGCCCACCAGCTCCATCTCGAAGCCGAGCGCACGGCCGACCGAGAGCGTGTGGCGCAGCCAGTCCATCTCGTCCTCGGAATAGGCGAGGCGGAAGCTGCCGCAGCCATGCCAGGTGACCGGCTGGCCGGTCTCGGCCTCGAGCCCGCCGGCATAAAGGCCGATGTTGTAGTCGACGCATTTGCCGAGCGTGAAGCTCGAGGTCGACTGGGTGATCTGCCCCGCCGCGTGCCAGGTCGAGCCGCTGGTCAGCTCCGCCTTCTCGAGCAGCACCGTCTCCGGCCCCCACCCCTCATGCGCCCCCTCATGCGCCAGGTGATAGGCGAGGCCCGTGCCCATGATCCCTCCGCCGACAATGACGACGCGGGCGTGGCTCGGAACGGCGCTGGTGGTCATGGCGGTGTCCTGCGGCGGGATGTTGCGATTTCGCTCGACAGGCTAAGCGGACAAACATACCATCGTCAACCATGGATGGTTCAAACATGTCATCGACCGCCTTGCGCCGCCTCGTCGCCGAGTGGGACGCCCTGACGCCCGAGGCGCAGAAGGCCGCGCGGTATATCCTCGAGAACCCGCGGGATGTGGGTGTCTCGACCGTGCGCGAGATCGCCGAGGCGGCCAATGTCAAGCCAAACACCGTGGTGCGGATGGCCCGCCAGGCGGGTTTCGAGGGGTATGAGGATTTTCGCGCGCCGTTCCGCGAGGCGATTCGGCGGGGCCCGGCCGGCTTCCCCGATCGCGCGCGCTGGCTCCAGGATCAGCGCCGCGGCTGCGAGCTCGGTGCGCTCTATGCCGATATGGTGCAGGGCGCGCTCCGCAACATCGAGGAGAGCTTCGCGGGCATCGATGTCGACCGTCTGCAGGCCGCGGCCGAGGCGATCTGGGCCTCGCGCCAGACCTTCGTCCTCGGCGTCGGCGTGATGAACGCCAATGCCCGGAGCTTCACCTATCTCGCCTCGACAGGGATGCGGGACTTTCACGCGATCCCGCGGCCGGGCTCCACCGCGACCGACGATCTCGCCTGGGCCGACGAGCGCGACATCCTGATCGCCATGACCTGCAAGCCCTACCGCGCCGAGGTGGTCGAGGCCGTCGAGATCGCCCGCGCCCAGGGCGTGCCGGTGATCGGCCTCTCCGACAGCCCCGCCTCGCCGATCCTGCGCGCCGCCGAGCACGGCTTCGTCGTGTCCGCCGACACGCCGCAGTTCTTCCCCTCCTCGGTCGCGACCGTCGCGCTCCTGGAGACCCTCCTGTCCTTTGTCATTGCGGTCGCGTCAGACGAGATCGTCGAGCGCGTCGAGACCTTCCACCGCCGCCGCCACCAGCTCGGCCTCTATCTCGAGGATCCCGAATGAACGACGCGTCTCCGCCCGCCCCGTCGCCCGTGCCTGTGACTGCGCTCGCGCCGCGCTACTACACCGATCCCGCGATCTGGCAGGCCGAGCGCGACGGCCTTCTCTCCCGCAGCTGGCAGTTCGCGGGGCATGTGGCGGAGGTGGCGAACCCGGGCGACTATTTCACCTTCGAGGTGGCCGGAGAAAATCTCTTCTGCATCCGCGGGCAGGACGGCGCGCTCCGCACCTTCTACAATGTGTGCCAGCACCGGGCGCATCAGCTCGTCCAGGGCTCGGGCTCGACCCGCGTCGTCGTCTGCCCCTACCACGCCTGGACCTATGAGCTGAGCGGCAAGCTCCGCTCCGGGCCCAACCTCAAGAAGGCCGGCATCCGCCGCGAGGAGATCTGCCTCGCCGAGGTGCGCACGGAGCTCTTCAACGGCTTCATCTTCGTCAATCTCGATCCCGACGCCGCGCCGATGGATGCGTGGTATCCGGGCGTGCGCGAGGAACTTCGCGCCTATGTGCCCCAGATCGACAGCCTCGCCCCCCTCGAATGGATCGAGATCGACGAGCGCTGCAACTGGAAGGTCTCGGTCGAGAACTACTCCGAGTGCTACCATTGCTCGATCAACCACCCGACCTTCTCCACGGGCGTGATCCGGCCCGAGACCTACGACATCCAGCCCGTCGACGGTCATGTGCTGCGCCACACCACCGAGTGCTCGGGCCTCGAGCAGATGAGCTACGCGATCGACCCCGACGCCAACGCGCATGCCACCGACTATCGCTCCTGGTTCCTCTGGCCGCTCTTCTCGTTTCAGGTCTATCCGGGCAACGTGCTCAACACCTATCACTGGCGCCCGGGCGCGGTGGACCAGGTAACCGTCTGGCGCGGCTGGTTCACCGAGAAGGGATGGGACAGCGAGGTGATCCGCCGCCTTGCCGCGCAGGACCGGGCGACGACGGTCGAGGAGGATATCGGGCTCGTCGAGTCGGTTCAGCGTGGGCTCGGCTCGCGCGGCTACCGGCCGGGACCGCTGGTGCTCGACCCCGATTGCGGCGTGAACTCCGAGCACTCCATCCGCACGTTGCAGAGCTGGATGCGCGCGGCCGTCGATGGCTGAGAGGATCGAGGCCGACCACGCGCCGGAGCGCGACTGACGCCTCCGCCGAACGCGCCGTCGATGGTGAAGCAGCGCGAGCCGGTCTACGGTCGGGACCGGGTCGAGCAGGCCGTCCAGCGCCTCGGGCGGGCGAACCGACGGCAGGGCCAAGGGGATCAGGCAGGGAGGAGAGCCATGAGCGTGTTCGACGAGGATCTGTTCGAAGCGGGGCTTGCGCAGCGCAAGGCGACGCTCGGCGCCGCGTATGTGGAGAAGAACCTGGCCGCGGCTGATGAGTTCACGCGGCCGTTCCAGGAGGCGATGACCGCCTGGTGCTGGGGCTTCGGCTGGGGCGACGA
>CAYORO010000350.1:0-3765 GCA_964406355.1 uncultured Limibaculum sp. | reverse complement strand
GCCGCAGCGTCACCCGCTCCACCGGGCAGCGCAGCCGCAGGACGCCGCCGAGGATGAACGTCGGCGCCGTCAGCGTGGCGACCGTGCCATAGGCGACGAAGGGCGCGTTGCCGGTCGCGAAGTCGATCGCGAGCGTCGGCGCATCGGCGAAGTAGAAGATCCAGGCCCCGCCGGTCGCGATCGCGATCAGCAGCCAGATGGCCCATTTCACCGCCCGCTTGCGGATCTTGTCCGCCGTCCACTTGCTCTTCCAGAGCCGGGCCTGGGCATTGCGGTCACCGTCGACCCAGCGCTCGACATACTGGTAGAGATCGACCCAGACGGTCTGCGGACAGGCATAGCCGCACCAGACCCGGCCGAGGATCGAGGTGAAGAGGAACAGCCCGAGCCCCGCCATGATCAGCAGGCCCGCGACGTAGTAGAACTCCTGCGGCCAGATCTCGATCCAGAAGAAGAAGAAGCGGCGGCCGGCGAGATCGACCAGCACCGCCTGATCGGGCAGATACGGGCCGCGATCCCAGCGGAGCCAGGGCGTGATGTAGTAGATCCCGAGGGTGATCACCATGATCGCCCATTTGAGATTGCGAAAGGTGCCGCGGACGGCTTTGGGGAAGATCGGCTCACGCGCGGCGTAGAGCGGCTCGGGCGTGGTATCGGCGGTCGACACGGCGTCCTCCGGACTGGCGATGCGCGCACAGAGGCGAGCTTGGCCCAAGACTTCCGGCGGGGGGCTCGCTCCGTCCTTGATCGTAGTCAACTGGCCCCTGGGAGGGCTGGGGCAGGCTGTCGCGGTGCCTGGGCGCCGAGGGGCGGAGCCGCCCGGCTCAGCCGGCCGGAGCGGGGCCGGGCGCGGGTCCGATGTCCCAGAACTCGGTCGGCTCGGAAGGCGCGGGATCGGCCGCGGCCGTCGTCGGCCACTCGACCGGCCCGCCGGCGACAGGGACGGTCACGGCCGTCTCAGTCAGACCACGGCCGCCATGTCTCGTCGGCAAGACCATGCTGTCGGCAACGTCCTGGAGCATAGGGGCGGCGCTCGAGAAGAGCGCCGCCGCAAGCAACAAGAGACCGCTTGAAAGTGCCAGCCAGTCGAGCGTGACCGCGCCATGGTCACACCGGAAGAACGACTGGACGTCGAGTGAGGGGAAACGCACACAAACCCCCTGAGATACGCAACGATCGGTTGCCCGATGCCCTGTTCATAGTTCGGCAAGCCTAACGGGAGCTTAATGCTGACAGGTCGGGCTTCCGGTCGGCGCAGATCTGCGCTAGGCCCCGCGTGGCCCGCGCGCTCGCCGGGCCGCGGGACAGACCACGGCACACGCCACCACAACTCGACACCACACTCGACGGGGACGCGCGCGCGATGAAGTTCACCCTCTCCTGGCTTCGCGACCATCTCGAGACCGAGGCGAGCACCGCCGAGATCGCCGAGGTGCTCACCGATCTCGGCCTCGAGGTCGAGGGCGTCGAGGATCCGGCCGACGCGCTCGGACCCTTCACCATCTGCCGCGTCATCGAGGCGGTGCAGCACCCCAATGCCGACCGGCTGCGGCTCTGCCGGGTCGAGGCCTGGCCCGACGGGCCCGACCGGCCGTCCCGGGAGGTGCAGGTGGTCTGCGGCGCGCCCAATGCGCGCACCGGGCTCGTCGGCGTCTTCGCCGCGCCGGGCACCCATGTGCCGGGCACGGGGGTCGACCTCAAGCCCGGCGTGATCCGGGGTGTCGAGTCGAACGGGATGCTCTGCTCCGAGCGCGAGCTGATGATCTCGGAGGACCATGACGGGATCATCGACCTGCCCGCGGATGCGCCGCTCGGGGTGCGCTATATCGACTATGCCGGGCTGAACGACCCGGTGATCGAGATCGCCATCACGCCGAACCGGCCGGATGCGCTCGGCGTCGCCGGCATCGCGCGGGATCTGGCCGCCCGCGGCCTCGGGCGGTTGAAGACCCCCGCCGTGGAGCCCGTCGAGGGTCGCTTCCGCTGCCCCGTGACGGTCACGATAGACGAGGATGTGCTGGCCAAGGGCTGCCCCCTCTTCTGCGGGCGGCTGATCCGGGGGGTGACGAACGGGCCCTCGCCCGCATGGCTTGAGCGCCGGCTGAAGGCGATCGGGCTGCGGCCCATCTCGACGCTTGTCGACATCACCAATTTCGCGACCTTCGACCGGGCGCGCCCGCTCCACGTGTTCGACGCCGACAAGGTCGAGGGCGGCGGCCTCCGCGTGCATGTCGCCCAAGGCGGCGAGCGGCTCGTCGCGCTCGACGACAAGGAGTATGTCTTCGAGCCCGGCATGATGGCGATCAGCGATGCCGAGGGTCCGGAGTCGATCGCCGGGATCATGGGGGGCAAGGCCACCGGCTGCACCGAGCAGACGGTGAACGTCTTCGTCGAGAGCGCCTATTGGGATCCGGTGACGATCGCCTCGACCGGGCGGCGGCTCAAGATCCACTCCGATGCGCGGTATCGCTTCGAGCGGGGGGTCGACCCGGCCTTCACGCCGCCGGGGGTGGATCTGGCGACACGCATGATCCTGGATCTCTGCGGCGGCGAGCCCTCGGAGATGGTGGTGGCCGGTGCGGTGCCCGACACCGCGCGGCGCTACCCGCTCCGGCCCGGGCGCGTCGAGAGCCTTGTCGGCATGGCGATCGCGGTGGAGGAGCAGGCGCGGATCCTCGGTGCGCTCGGCTTCGAGGTGGCGGAGGGGCCGGACGGCTTCGATGTCGGCGTGCCTTCCTGGCGGCCGGATGTGCATGGCGAGGCGGATCTCGTCGAGGAGGTGGCGCGGGTGGCGTCGCTCACCAAGCTCGCGGCCAAGCCGTTGCCGCGCACCAAGCAGACGGTGCAGACCGGCGTGCTAACGCCCGCGCAGGCCCGCGAGGGGCGGGCGCGGCGGCGCCTCGCGGCGGCCGGGCTCAACGAATGCGTCAGCTACAGCTTCGTCGCAGGACCCGAGGCGGCGCTCTTCGGCGGGGGCGAGGCGGCGCGCAAGCTCGCCAACCCGATCAGCTCGGAGATGTCGGATATGCGGCCCTCGCTGCTGCCGGGGCTTCTGGCGGCGGCGGCGCGGAACCAGGCGCGGGGCGCGGGCGAGGTCGGGCTCTTCGAGGTGGGGCCGGTGTTCCAGGGCGCCGAGCCCGGCGAGCAGGCGGCCGAGGCGACCGCGCTCCGGGTCGGTCAGACGGCGCCGCGGCACTGGTCGGGCGCGCGTCGGGCGGTCGATGCGCTCGACGCCAAGGCCGATGCCGCGGCGGTGCTGGCCATGCTCGGCGCGCCGGTTGCCAAGCTCCAGATGGTGCGAGAGGCGCCGGAGTGGTTCCATCCCGGACGGTCGGCGGCGCTGAAGCTCGGGCCGAAGGTCACGCTCGGGGTGTTCGGCGAGCTGCATCCCAAGGTGCTCGCGGCGATGGATGTCAAAGGGCCTGCCGTTGCGGCGGTGGTGTATCTGGCGGCGATCCCCGAGCCCAAGCGCAAAGGGGCGGCGCGATCGGCGCTCGAGAGCTCGGATCTGCAGGCGGTCGAGCGGGATTTCGCCTTCGTGCTGGATGCGCGGATCGAGGCCGAGGCGGTGTTGAAGGCCGCGCGCGGGGCCGACCCGAAGCTGATCGCAGCGGCCCGGGTCTTCGACATCTTCGAGGGTGCGCGGGCGGCGGAGCAATTCGGCGAGGGCAAGAAGTCGCTCGCGATCGCGCTTCGCCTCGAGCCCAAGGCCGCGACGCTGACCGAGGCGGAGATCGAGGCGGTTTCGGCCAAGGTGGTGGTGGC
>CAYORO010000349.1:0-3770 GCA_964406355.1 uncultured Limibaculum sp. | reverse complement strand
AATGGGGCGGCGGCTATCTCGACGGGATCGGCTTCCTCGACTTCGCGGGCTCGACTGTGGTGCACTCGGGCGGCGGCTGGGCGGCGCTCGCGGGCGCGATCGTGCTCGGTCCGCGGCTCGGGAAGTACGCCGAGGGCGGCAGCGTGACCCCGATGCCGGGCTCCAACCTGCCGCTCGCCACGCTCGGCACCTTCATCCTGTGGCTCGGCTGGTTCGGCTTTAACGGCGGTTCGCAGCTTGCGATGGGCTCGGTCGGCGACGTGGCCGACGTCTCGCGGATCTTCGCCAACACCAACACGGCGGCGGCCGGCGGGGCGATCGCGGCGGCGGTCCTCACCCAGATCCTCTACGGCAAGGTCGACCTGACCATGGTGCTCAACGGCGCGCTGGCGGGCCTCGTCTCGATCACCGCCGAGCCGCTGACGCCGTCGCTCCTGATGGCGACGCTGATCGGTGCGGTCGGCGGTGTGATCGTGGTGTTCACCGTGCCGATGCTCGACAAGATGCGCATCGACGACGTGGTGGGCGCGATCCCGGTCCACCTCTTCGCCGGCATCTGGGGCACCATCGCGGTGATCCTGACCAATGGCGATGCCAGCATCGGCACGCAGCTCGTCTCTATCGTGATCGTCGGCGCCTTCGTCTTCATCGTCTCGCTGGTGGTGTGGTTCTTCCTGTCAATGACGATCGGCATCCGCGCGAGCGAAGAGGAGGAGATGGCTGGCCTCGACAATGGCGAGCTGGGCATGGAGGCCTATCCCGAATTCGGCAAGGGCTCGCAGTTCGTCTGAGCCCGCAGCTTTCCCCGGAGGTCGCCAATGCGGCGGCGGCCTCCCGTCTCGCCCGGCCCATATCTGAGGCCGGGCTTTTTTTGGCGCCGCGCCGCGCCACCTCTTGATGAGGAATTGGCGGCACGGATGGAGAGATGAAGAGCTTCCCCCTGTTCCTGAGCATGGTCGGCGCGCGCGTCGTGATCCTCGGTGGGGGAGAGGCGGCAGCGCAGAAGGCGCGGCTGATCGGGCGCACCGAGGCTGACATCGTGCTGATGGCGCCGGAGCTCGAGCCCGAGCTTGCGGCGCTGGTGGCAGATCGTCGCGCGATCCATGTGCCGGCGGTTCTCGAGGCGGAGGCGCTGCGCGGCGCGCGGCTGGCGCTCGTCTGCACGGGCTGCGCAGGCGCAGATGCGGCGGCGGCGGCCGTGGCGCGGGCGCTCGGCGTGCTGGTCAACGTGGTCGATCGTCCGGCGCTCTGTGACGTCACGATGCCTGCGATCGTCGACCGTGATCCGCTGGTGGTGGCGATCGGCACCGAGGGCGCAGCGCCCGTGCTGGCCCGACAGGTGAAGACCCGGCTCGAGGCGCTGCGCGAGCCCCGGCTCGGAGGCTTCGTCGCGCTGGCGGCCCGGCTGCGCGAGCGGGTGGCGATGCGAGTCGCGAAGGACCGCCGCCGTGCCTTTTGGGAGTGGGCCTTCGAGGGGCCGCGGCGGCTCTTCACCCGGGGCGACGAGGCGGCGGCCGTGGCCGCGATCGATGCAGCACTCGAGACCGGCGGCGCACCGGAGGGCGGCGACGGCCGGGTTGCGCTGCTTGATCCGGGGCCGGGCGAGCCGGACCTGATGAGCCTCCGCGCCGTCCAGCGCCTGCAATCCGCCGATCTGGTCATATACGCGGCAGACGCGGCGCCGATCCTCGAGCTCGCCCGCCGCGATGCGGAGCGCCATGCCCTCGGACCCGGCGACGGGGTAGCCCAGGCGGCTGCGCTGGCCGTGGAGATGGCCTCCGGCGGCGGAGCGGTGGTGATTCTCCATCCCGCGACGGTGGCGCTTGCCGAAGTGCTGGCCAGCCATGGCCGGCCGGCCGAGCTGGTGCCTGGGCCGAAACCCCACTCCGCACCCCGCGCGCTCGGACTTTCCGCGCGCCCCTAGAGCGCTGTCCGACCTGATGGGGTCAGGTCGCGCGCTCTAGCGCTAGCAGTGATCGCGTTTTCCAGACACCAGACTGAGTCAGTCTGGTCGGAAACCGCTCTAAGCCGGGGCTAGCCCGGCGCGACGCGGGCGCCGAAGATCGCCGAACCGATCCGCACCGAGGTGGCACCGAGCGCGATGGCGCGCTCAAAGTCGCCGCTCATGCCCATGGAGAGGCCGGTGAGCCCGTTGCGCTCGGCGATGCGGGAGAGGAGCGCGAAATGCAGCGCCGGCTCCTCGTCCACCGGCGGGATGCACATCAGCCCCGCGAGCGGCAGGTCGAGCTCGCGGCAGGTCGCGACGAGGGCTGCCGTCTCAGCAGGCATCACGCCGGCCTTTTGCGACTCCTCACCAGTGTTGACCTGAATGTAGCAGGGCAGCCGCCGCCCGGTCTCCTCGAACACCTCGGCGAGCTTGCGGGCGAGCTTCTCCCGATCGACGCTCTCGATCACGTCGAAGAGCTCGACCGCCTGGCGCACCTTGTTGGTCTGCAGGGGCCCGATCAGATGGAGGCGGATGTCCGGGTAGCGCTCGCGAAGTGCGGGCCATTTGCCCGCCGCCTCCTGCACCCGGTTCTCGCCGAAGACGCGGTGGCCGGCCTCGAGCGCCGCCTCGATCCGCTCGAGCGGCTGCACCTTCGAGACCGCCACAAGCGTGACCTCGGCCGGATCGCGCCCGGCCTCCTGCGCCACCTGCTCGATGCGCGCGCGAATCTCTGCCAGCCCGCTCATGGGCGCCCCGCCAGCTCGGCGGTCTCCGAGACGAGCTCGGGGTACCAGCGCTCGATTGCGGGCAGGAAGCTCGCGCGGATCCGCCCGATCTGCGCCGGCGTCAGGTCCTCGCGCCAGGCCCCCGCCTGCCCCTTGGCGAAGAAGCGCTCCATGCCGGGCGGGCGCTCGATGAAGCCTTGCGCCTCCTCCTGCTTGCGGAGCGCGTCGAAGGAGGTCGCGCGCATTGCCTTGCGGAGCGGCCCGTCCTTGACCGGCACGCGGAGGAACCCGAGCAGCGCGCGAAAGGCGCGCTCGGGCTCGGCGATCATGTCCTCGTAGCGCATCACATGGAGCGGCAGGCCCGGCGCGCCGGTCCAGCTCGCCAGATGCGCGTCCCAACGGCCGATCACCTCGAAGATCCGGCTGTCGGTCGCGTTGAGAGCCTTTTCGTTCTCCATCGTCGTGACCGCGTCGTCGATCGGGATGCCGAGATGGCGCGCATAGGAGGGCGCGACGTCGAAGGGGTTCCGGATCAGGTAGATCGCCGCCGCGGTGACTGCCGGCGAGATCAGGTCGTGCGGGCCGATCCGCATCACCTGGCAGTGCGTCTTCACGAAATGGTGGGTGGGCTTCGAGGCGGCGATCAGGCGCACGGCCTTGTCCCGCACCTGCAGCCAGTCGTCGAAGTCGCGCGCGACAAACGGCCGTCCGACCGCCTTGTCGAAGAAGTCCTGGCGCACATCGGCGGTGGTGAAGCGGCGGAGATTGTTGATGTCCGGCGCCTCGCCCGGCGGCATCAGGTAATGCGCCAGGAAGCTCCGGGTCCAGGTGTTGCCGGACTTGGGGAAGGAGGCGAGCCAGATGATGCGCTGAAGGGACTGCATGGGCCTCAGAGATAGCCGTGGGCGCGCATGGTGGGCCCGTGGTCGCGACGGATGCGCTCGACGGTCTCGGGCGTGAGCGCGGCCTGCCACTGGCCGACCTCGCCCTTGGCGAAGAAGCGCTCGGTGTGGGGCGAGCGCTCGACAAAGCCCGAGCGGCCCTCCTGGGCCGAGACCTCGTCGAAGCTCGAGAAGCGGATGGCGCGGGCGAGGCGC
>CAYORO010000348.1:0-3802 GCA_964406355.1 uncultured Limibaculum sp. | reverse complement strand
GCCTTCGTCGCGCGCCGCAAGGCCGAGGGCGGGGCGCCGACCGACTTTTGAGCCGTGAGACGGCCGGCCCGCCTCGTTCTGTGGGCGGTCGCTCTGGCCTATGGCTACGGAGCGGCCGTGCATCTGGCCAACATGGCGGGCCTCACGGGGATCGACTGGCGGGCCGCGCCGCTCAAATGGCAGGCGCTCGACATCCTCTATCTCGCGCTCGACCTCGCCGTGGTCGTCTGGCTGCCGCGGGCTCGCAGGGTGGGCGTGAGCGCCTTCTTCGCCGCCGCGCTCAGCCAGATCGCGCTCTACACCATCGGTCGCGCATGGATCACCGACGTGCCGGCCGAGGTCGATCCCGGACCGGACGCCGCGGCGTATCTCGACGGGCTCGTGCTGTTCCATGTCCTCACCATCATTGCCGTCGCGGCAGCCCTCGCCGTCGGGCGCCGGCCGCCCGGTCCGGGGCGCGGGGCCTGACCCAGAGGCGCGAATCGGCTAAGCCGTGCTGAGGACGCGAGGGAGATCCGCCGATGCAGGAGATGCTTCGAAGCGCGCAGCGCCCGCTCTTCGCGCTCGCCTTCGTCGCGCTCGCCATCGCCTGCCTCGCCGCTGCGCGCGACGAGCTGGTGCCCGTGGCGGTCGCGGTGCTCATCTGGTTCCTGATCGGCGCGCTCGCCGGCGCGATCCGCGATCTGCCCCGCATCGGCCCCGCGCTGCCGCCGCTCCTGCCCAAGACCGTCGCGGTGCTGACCCTCTTCGGGCTGCTCTGGCTCGGCGGACGCGTCGTCGTCGGCAATGTCGCCGAGCTCGGCCGCGGCGTCACCGACATCGCCGGCGGCGAGGTGGTCGCGCTCGCCAAGATCGAGGCCCTGCTCGCCCGGATCGGGATCGAGGCCGACATCCCCGCCGAGGAGGTCTACCGCCTGCTCGCCTTCGACCGCCTGATCGGCTGGGCGCTCGCGACCGCCCGCGGGGTGATCAGCGATGCGAGCCTGGTGTTCCTCTATGTGCTGTTCCTGCTTGTCGACGAGCGCTTCTACGACGCCAAGCTCCACGCGCTGGTGCCCGACGATGCCCGTCGTGGCGAGATCCGCGCGGGCCTGGCCCATATCTCCTCGGAGACCCGGGCCTATCTCTGGATGATGACGCTGATCTCGCTCGGGGTCGCGCTCGCCACCTATGCGATCTGCGCCGCGGTGGGGCTGCAGGGGGCGGGGTTCTGGGGCTTCGTCGCCTTCGTGCTCAATTTCGTGCCGACGCTCGGCTCGATCACCGCGGTGGTGCTGCCTTCGGTCTACGGGCTCCTGACGCTCGGCGATCCGGCCGTGGTGCTGGTGATGATCGGGCTCCTCTCGGGCGTGCAGTTCGTCGCCGGCGAGATCGTGCTGCCGCGGGTGATGGGCGATCGGCTCAATCTCTCGAGTGTCGTGATCCTGCTGAGCCTCGTCGTGTGGGGGGCGATCTGGGGGCCGGCGGGCATGTTCCTCGCGATCCCGATCACGGTGATCCTCACGATCATCTGCGCGCGGTTTCGGGCGACGCGGCCGATCGCGATCCTGCTCTCGCGCGACGGGCGGGTGCCCGAGATCCAGCCCGCCGGGCGCGACGCATAGGCACCCTTCGTCCGCGCGGCGAGGGCCAGTTGGCAGGTCCGCGGGCGTTGTCGCGCGCCTGCAAGACGGCCCCGAGGGTGAACCCGCGCCTTCCTTCTCGACGGTCCTGAGGGTTGCCTGCGCCTTGGGCTGCGCCTTCCGGAGCTGCGTCAGCGCGCCCACGAACTCGCCATGCGCGTCAGGCTTGACCTCGATCCAGCCCTCCGCGGTGTCGAGCGACGATTTGGCGTTCTGGAAGTGCTCTTTGTTCTCGTCGAAAGGCGGGCGGCACTTCGAGTTGAGCGTCTTGCGGAGCGCCTGAATGTCCGGCTGTTGCTTGCCGATCTCGGCGATCATGCCCCTGCTCCGCTTGCTCATCTCCTGTTCCGCCCGCTGCGCGCTCTCGACCAGGTCACGACAATCGGCATCCGGCGTGGCCAGTTGCTCAAGACAGTCCTTGACGTTGCGCTGGTGGTTCTTGAGATCTTTCTCCAGCTTTTCAACTGCCATGAGGATCTTGTTTCCGTCATCGAGCACAGTCATGATGTCGGAACTCTGCCAGCATGCGCGATCCGCGTCCCGCCTGGCTTCTTCAGTACGCACATAGTCGATGAGCTTCATGTTGAGCTGCTTCGGAAACACCTTGTCGACATCGCTGATGCACGACTTGAGATAGCCCGGCGCGGCTTTTTCAGGGTGTTCTTGTTGTGCTTGTTGATCGCCCGCTCGGCCGTCACCACGGCCTTCTTCAGGGGCTTGCACTCGTTGAGCAGCCACTTCCGGGCGACATCGTCCAGGTGATCCGGCCGCGTGCGGTTCCCACTCTTGAGGCCGATGCTCGTCAGGCGCCTGCGGGCTTTGGCTTGCCGGGGCCCGGGCGGAGCCCTAGGAGGGCGGCAGGAGGTGCGCCATGGCCCTGGAACTCACCGCGCTCGAGCATCCCCCCGCCGAGGCAGAGACCGCGCCGCCGCTGCTGGTCGCGCATGGTGTCTTCGGCTCGGCGCGCAATCTCCAGTCGGTGGCCAGGCGGCTGGCGACGCGGCGCCGCGTCGTGGCGGTCGATATGCGCAACCACGGCAGCAGCCCGTGGGACGACCGCATGGACTATCCGGCGATGGCCGAGGACCTTGCCGCCGCGATCGATCGCCATTGTGGCGGGCGGGCCGCAGTGATGGGCCACTCGATGGGCGGCAAGGCGGCGATGGCGCTGGCGCTGACGGCGCCCGAGCGGGTCGCGGCGCTGGTGGTGCTCGACATCGCGCCCGTGGCCTATGGGCACGACCACGACGAGAACATCGCGGCGATGCGCGCGGTTGATCTGGCGGCGGTCCGTCGCCGGTCCGACGCCGATGCTGCGCTGGTCCCCCGGGTGGCCGAGCCGGCGATCCGGGCCTTCCTCGCGCAGAACCTGGTGATCGAGCCCGGCGGCGCGCGGTGGCGGCTCAATCTCGACGCGCTGGAGGCCGGCATGCAGGGGCTGACCGGCTGGCCCGCGGATCTGCGCGGGCCTTACGGTGGCCCGGCGCTCTTCTTTCACGGCACCGCCTCGCCCTATCTCCTGCCCGAGCATGAGGCGGCGGTCCGTGCGCTCTTCCCGGCCGCGGAGATCACAGGGCTCGAGGGCGCAGGCCACTGGATCCATGCGGAGCGCCCGGACGAGGTGGTCGCCACCGTCGGGCGCTGGCTCGACGGCCTGCCCGCCGCGTCCTGAAGGTCACAAGCCCCGCATTTCGGCAACGATCACGGGGAATTCGGTACAAACGTGATCGTTTAGGCGACGTCCGACATTTGCCTGATCGTTTTGGATTGTTATGTGCTGCGGTGGCCGATGCTGGGGAAGGTGTCCGGCCAAAACGATCCAGCGCCGCCTGCCGGCGCCAATGAGCCCAGCGCCGCCTGCCGGCGCAAATGAGCAACGTGAACGAGGAGAACAGCCGTGAGCGTTCCGATCCGGCAGCAGCTCGCCGTGGCCGCCTATATCCTGACGCAGAAACTCAAGGGCAACCGGCGCTATCCGCTCGTGCTGATGCTGGAGCCGCTGTTCCGCTGCAATCTCGCCTGCCCGGGCTGTGGCAAGATCGACTACCCGGAGCTGATCCTCAATCGCCGGCTCAGCCCCGAGCAGTGCTGGCAGGCGGCCGAGGAGTGCGGTGCGCCGATGGTGGCGATCCCGGGCGGCGAGCCGCTGATCCACAAGGAGATCGGCGAGATCGTCAACG
>CAYORO010000347.1:0-3814 GCA_964406355.1 uncultured Limibaculum sp. | reverse complement strand
GCGACCAGTGCCTACACGCTTAGCCGCGCCGCATCGGGGGCGACGGGGGCCGCTGGTATCGCTGCGGGTGCCGGCGGCATCGCGCGCGCCGGTGCCGGTGCGGTCGGCCAGGGCGCTCGCGGCGTCGCGCGCCGGGCCACAGCGGGCGTGCGTCGATCTTTCCAGGACGGCCAGCGGGGCGCCTTCACGGCGACTGGCGGGACGCTTGCCGATAGCGGGACCGGCGCCAGTGCGGAGGCCGGCGCGAACAGCGCCCCGGATTGGGCGCGCAAACTCCGCGCTGAACAGCGGCTCCGCGAGGGCGTGAGCGTCGCCGCTCACACCATTCGCGACGGCGACCGGCCCGCCTCCGGCGAGAACCCCCGGCTGAGGGATGAGGACTGATGTTCAAGCGCCCGACCACCACCTATGGAGATACGCCCGACCCGGTCACCCCCTACCAAAAGGCTGCGCAGGTCTGGGACGAGCGCATCGGGTCTGCGCGGGTGCAGGCCAGGAACTGGCGGCTGATGGCGTTCGGCTGCCTCCTCCTCGCCCTTGGGCTTTCGGGCGGCGTGATCTGGCAGGCCGGGCGCAGCACGATCACGCCCTACGTCGTCGAGATCGACACCCGCGGCGAAACCCGCGCCGTGGGGCCCGCGGTCGCGGCCTATGAGCCGACCGACGCCCAGATCGCCTACCATCTCGCGCGCTTCATCGAGAACGTCCGGGCACTCTCGATCGACCCGATCATCGTGCGCCAGAACTGGCTGCGCGCCTATGATTTCGCGACCGACCGGGCGGCGACGACGCTGAACGACTACGCCCGCGAGACCGACCCCTTCTCAAAGGTCGGCCGGCGCACCGTCACGGTGGAGGTGACGAGCGTGGTCCGGTCCTCCGACGACAGCTTCGAGCTCCGCTGGCGCGAGCTTGCTTACGAGAACGGCGCGCTCGCCGGGACCACCCGCCATACCGCCGTCCTCTCCGTCGTGCTCCAGCCGCCGCGGACCGAAGCGGCGCTCCGCAAGAACCCGCTCGGCATCTATGTCCACGCGCTCAACTGGAGCCGGGACCTCATCTCGGGAGACACCCCATGAAACCTATCCTTGTCCTGACCGTTCCCGTGCTGCTGGCCGCCTGCGCCTCGAGCGACCCGCCGCCCGAGATCAGCTACGATCCGCTCGAGTTCGAGCCCGCAACCCAAACCGAGGAGCCGCCGCGCCCCGTCGAGATCGTTACGCTGCCCGAACCCCTGCCGCTTCCGGGCCAGTTGATGCCGATACCGCCCGACTGGGAGCCGCCCGCCGACGATCCGCGCCCGCCCGAGGCACGCGTCACCGACGCCAATCTCGCCGCCGCGGTGGAGCCGTCCGAGGACGGCTATGTGAACGCGATCCAAGTCTACCCCTACAGCGAGGGCGCGCTCTACCAACTCTACACCTCCCCGGAAAAGGTCAGCAACATCATGCTGCAGCCGGGCGAGACCATCGTCGCCGTCTCGGCCGGCGACACGGTGCGCTGGGTGATCGGCGACACGGTGAGCGGGACAGGCGACACCGCCCGCGGCCATGTGTTGGTCAAGCCGATCACCGAAGGGCTCAACACCAATCTCGTCGTGATCACCGACCGGCGCGCCTATCACCTTGAACTCACCAGTACGCCCGAGACCTACATGGCCTCGGTCTCCTGGCACTATCCGCGCGACGCGTTGATCGCGCTCGCGCGCCGCAATGCGGTTGCCGAGGCTGCGGCCGAGCAGATCGTCGATGGCGGCCTCGACATCGAAGCGCTGCGTTTCCGCTACGCGATCACCGGCGACACGCCGCCCTGGCGGCCGGTGCGGGTCTTCGACGACACGCACAAGGTCTACATCCAGTTTCCCAGTCGCCTCGACCAGGGCGAGGCGCCGCCCCTCTTCGTGGTCGGGCCCGATGGCGAGGCGCAGCTCGTCAATTACCGGTTGCGCGGCCGCTACTACATCGTCGACCGGCTTTTCGCCGCTGCTGAATTGCGGCTCGGCGCCGATCCGCAAGAGATCGTGCGCATCTCCCGCACTGACGGCGCGCAAGAGTCTCGGAACGCGCAGCCGGCGCGCGTCTCGGCGTGGTCACCCGAAGATCGGGACCGGGATCGATGACCACGGGCGGGAGCGCTGCAAAGGTCGATCCGGACGATCTGGCGCTGCGGGCCCGCCCGCGCCCGGTCACCCGGATCAACCGGCGCGTGCTGATCGCGCTCTCCGGCGCGGGCTTCCTCCTGATCTTTGGTGCGACCATCTTCGCGCTCGATCCGCCCAGGCTCTTCAGCCGGGACGAGGCCCGCCGCGAGCTATACCGGACCGGCAACAACCCGACGCCCGACGGGCTCGAGGGCCTGCCGCGGCGCTACAGCGACATGGCGCCTCCACCGGAGGATCCGCAGATCGAACTCGGTCCGCCCTTGCCCGGCGATCTCGGCGGGCCGATCCTGGAAGCCGAACGCGAGCTCGGCATCGATCCGGATATGCCGTTCCGCTCCAATCCCGAGGATGACGCGGCGCGCGCCGAACGCATCCGCCAAGCCCGCCTCGCCCAGCAAGGCCGCGAGGCCGGCGTCTTCTTCCAGCTCACCTCCAGGACGGCCGGCGCGACGCGATTGCCTAGCGCCGAAGCTGACCCTCTGGCGGCGCTTGGCATCGCACCGAATGAACGCGATCCGCTCGATACGGGCGGCGCGGCGGCGCAACGTGCGCCGCTCGAGCTCGACCGCGAGAATGACCAGAACCTGCAGGGCCGCAAGCTCGATTTCCTCGATCAGGACGTGGACGCCGACATCTACAATCCGCATGCGCTACAGGACCCGGCCTCGCCTAATCAGGTCATGGCCGGCACCATCATCTCGGCAAGCTTGATCACCGGCATCAATTCCGACCTGCCGGGCCGCGTCATCGCACAGGTCACCGAAAACATCTTCGACACGGCGACCGGGGCCCATCTGCTGATCCCGCAGGGCGCCCGGATCATCGGCGCCTATGACAGCGTTGTCGCTTTCGGTCAGGACCGTGCGTTGGTCGTCTGGCAGCGCATCATCATGCCCGACGGCTCCTCGGTTGTGATCGAGAACCTGCCGGCGACCGACACTGCCGGCTATGCCGGGCTCGAGGACGAGGTCGATTTCCACACCTGGCGGCTCCTGAAGGGCATCGCGCTCTCGACGCTCCTCGGCGTCGCTACCGAGCTCACCTTCGGCGACGACGAAAGCGATCTGGTCGAGTCGATCCGCGAGTCGACACAGGACAACGCCAACCAGGTCGGCCAGCGCATCACCGAACGCAATCTCAACATCCAGCCAACCATCACCATCCGGCCCGGCTGGCCGCTCCGCATCATCGTCAACAAGGACATGGTGCTGCGGCCCTATCGCAGATGAGGAGAGGGGCGATGACCCTCAAGCTCGAAAAACTCCCCGATCGCGAGGCGGTCAAGATCACCTTCACCGCCGACGCCGATCTGAAAGCGGCGCTGAGCGACTACGCCGAGATCTACCGGCGGAGCTACGGCCAGAAAGAAGGCATCGCCGATCTGATCCCCTTCATGCTCGAGGCCTTCATGAACGCCGATCCCGGCTTCAAGCGCGCGCGCAAGGAGCTGGCCGACACTCGGCCCTCATCCCCATCTCCCAAATCGACGGAGGCATAGACCATGGCGACGATCGGCAGCTTCACCGCCGGCAAGGAGGGCTATAGTGGCACCATCCGGACCCTGACGGTCAACGTCAGGGCGAAGATCGTCGCCAACGACGCGAAGAAGAGCGACGGAGCGCCCGACTTCCGGGTCTATGCCGGGCGAGCCGA
>CAYORO010000346.1:0-3880 GCA_964406355.1 uncultured Limibaculum sp. | reverse complement strand
TCTCGGCGGCACCAATGTCCGCGGGCGCTACTCGGTGCATTTCCACCGCGGCGGGCCCGAGGGCGACCCCGGCCTCGTCGAGGGCGCGGTGGTGCGTGACGATCCCGGCTGGGCCTATGTCAACCACTCCTCGAATGTCGACTTCGTCGGCAATGTCTCGCACAACATCGTCGGCGCTGCCTACAACACCGAGGCGGGCGACGAGATCGGCTCCTTCGTCGGCAACATCGCGATCCGCACGGTGAACCCGGGCGCCAATCTCAACCCCGCCGATGCCGAGCTCGACCCCGGCCAGGCCCCGGATGCCCGCGTCGACGCCCAGGATTATGGCTGGCAGGGCGACGGCTTCTGGTTCCACGGCTCGGGCGTGACGGTCGACAACAACGTGGTCTCGGGCGCGACGGGCCACGCCTATATCTACTGGCAGCTCGGGCTCGTGGAGCGCGGCCTCGGCGAGAACCTCGTCGACGTCGCCAATCTGCCGAACGGCGAGCTGATCGGGCCGGACGGCACGCTGGTGCGCACCAAGCACGTGCCGGTGCCGAGCTTCGATGGCAACGATGCCTATTCCGCCGCCAAGGGCCTGCAGATCCACTACCTCCACACCGACAACCGCGACGACGACGAGGTCGAGTTGCTCGCGGACGGCCTGCTCACCCCGGTGCCCCAAGCCTATGAGGAGACGCTGCAGTCGACCTTCTCCAATTCGCAGTTCTGGAACATTCGCCACTCGGGGGTCGACGCGCCCTATGCGACGCGGCTGACCTTCGACAACTTCGACCTCATCGGCACCGGCGAGGAGGGCTCGGTCGGCGTCAAGCTCGACCACTTCGCCAACCAAAACAATTTCACGCTGACCAATATCTCCGCCGAAGGCTTCGGCGTCGGCATCGCGGCCCCGCGCCAGGGCAACGCGGTGATCGACGGCGCGACGCTTGCTGCACCTGTCGATCTGCGCATCAACCTGCCGAGCAGCGATCCGCGCAATCTCGAGATCTCGGACCTCGTCTTCGCCCCGATCACCGTCCCCGTCGTCAGCGACGCCGATCTCGGCCGCCAGAACATCGCGATGATGCCGGAGCTCGATTTCGACGTCTCGGGCGGCCTGTTCGATCAGCCTTTCGAGGAGGATGAGGACTTCGGGGAGGACGACGAGTTCGAGGACGACGAGTTCGAGGACGACGGCGACGCCGTCGATGATGCGGATGAGGATGGCGATGAGGGGGACGCGGAGGGCCTGGCGGACGCCGTCCTCAACGTCGCCTTCGTCGGCGACAGCATCACCGATGCCCCGCCCGAGGAGAGCTTCGTTAGCTATCTCGACGGGCTCCTCGGTGAGGAAATCGAGGCCGAGCCCTACGCCATCGGGGGGTCGGGGATCACCGATGCCGTCGCAGAGCCGCTGCCCGACACGGAGGTCGCCGAGGCGCTTCTGGACAGCGACGCCGAGCTCGTCTGGATCATGATCGGCGGGAACGATATCGAAGCCGGCGCCTCGGCGGAGGACTACGAGGAGGCGCTCTTCTACCTCGTCGAGATGGTGCAGGAGATGCCGACCGCTCCCGAGATCGTCATCGCCGCCCAGCCGCCCTTCTCCGCCTTTGATGCCGAAGCCCACGAGCTGTTCCGCGACGAGTGGGTGCCTGTGATGGAGTTTGTGGCCGAGGAGACCGGTGCGGTCTTCGTCGACATCAACGCGGCGGTGCCCGATTACCCGGAGAACTATCCGGACCTCATCCATCCGAACGCCGCGGGCGCGGAGACGCTGGCCGCCCTGATCGCGCATGAGGTGGCCGAGCTCCTGCCCGACGAGCCCGCCTTGCCGGGCGATATCGTCCGCGACGAGGAGGAGGATGTCTCGGAGGAGGACGAGGAAGATCCGTTCGATGAAGACGGAGAAGAGCTCTTTGAGGAGGAGTTCTTCGATGGCTACCCCTCGCAGCTCCTGCCCGATCGGATCGTGCTCGACATCCCGGGCTTCGAGGGCGTCGGCCTCTATTTCGACGAGCAGGCACCGGACTTTGTGCCCGTGCCGGTGGGGAGCGAACAGGCTCGGCTCCTGCCCGAGGACGCCGCGGGGCTCACCAATGCCGAGCTGCAGGCGCTCTACGCCATCTCCTTCGGCGATGCGCTGACGCCCGAGGGGGCGATGCCGGCCGAGTTCCTCACGGGCGGTGTGGTCGGCCCTGCACTGCCGCCCTTCGAGATGTTCCCGCCCGAACTCGATCCCCGCTTTGCCTTCGCAGGGCTGGAGGACGAGGAATTCCCCGACGAAGACGAGGAGCAGTTCTTCGAGGACGACGAAGACGAGGTGCCGGACGACGATGAGGACGACGCCGAGGATCTTCCGGACGACGACGGTGATGAGCTGGCGGAGGACGACGAGGGACTCGACGACCAGCCGGATCCCGGGGCCGATGCCGCCGCCATGCTCGCCAAATTCTACATCGTCTTCTACGGGCGGATGCCGGACGCGGACGGCTTCGGCTTCTGGCTGGCGACGATGGCCGGTGATCCGGACGCGGAGCTCGGCGGGGTCGCTGCCGCGTTCGCCACGGCCGGAGAGTTCCTCGCGCGGTTCGAGGGGGCGACCGCCGACGAGATCGTGACGGGCATGTACGCCAATGTTCTCGGCCGGGGGCCCGACGCAGAGGGGCTCGCGCATTGGGCGCAGCGGCTGGACGCCGAGGACGGGCTCGGCCTCATCGATCTCGCGCTCGCCTTCGTCTTCGCGCCGGAGACGGATGCACTCCATGGCGGGGCGATCGCGGAGTTCCTCGACGGCTCCGGGGAGGAGGTCGAGGGCGATGGCGATGACGCCGAGGACGGCGAGATCCTGGTGCTCGAGGCCAGCAACGGCCCCGACAGCTTCGTGTTCCCGGAGGACGGCATCGCGATCGTCGAGGGCTTCGACCCCTCCGAGGATGTCATCGAGTTCGGCGGTCGAGCCGAGGCGCACGAGGAGGTCGACATCTTCCGGGACGGCGACGGGGTCTTCTTGATCTTCGACGGGGCAGAGATGTTCCTGGAGACCGTGGATGCCGAGCCCGACCAGATCGAGCTGGTGATCGACTGATACGGGCCCGGACCGTCCCCGCATCGCGCGGGGGCGGTCTGACCGGCTGCGTCAAGCAGCGGATGGTCCCCGGTGCTAGGGGGCCGTGTCTGAGGCCAGGCGATCTGCGAGCACCTCGCGGAGGTCGAGCTCCAGCCGGCGGGTGAGCGAGACATAGACGAAGGCCATGTTGGTCCGCTCGGAGATCATCGAGCCGGGGAAGGGCAGGTAGGACAGCTCGCGCGAGCCGAAGGCCGGCGAGGCGGTGCCCACCTGCCACTCGGTCGCGATCCGCACATCGACAAGCTTGAGCCCAGGGCCGCCCCCAGGGTCGTCGCGCTCGGTCGGGATGCCGGCGATCTTGAGATAAGCCTGCTTGTCGGCGGCCTGCCGGAACCCCTCGATGAACTGCTCGGCCAGCGCCTGGAGATCGGCCGCGCGGTCGGGCTCGCCTACGTGGCTGTGCAGGTGGTCGGCCGGCGCGTTGTGCCCGTGGCCATGGTCATGGGGCATTGGACCACCGGCGGCCGCTGAACTCGCCATGGGGGATCGTCACCGGCTTGTCGATCAGGCCCTTATGGCGGCCCAAACTGCCGGCCGAAACCATGGCACCGAGCACATCGACGATCACGCGCGTGCCCATCAGCGCGGTAATGTCCGAGGTGTCGTAGGGCGGGCTGACCTCCACGAGCTCCATCCCGCAGATCCCCTCTGCCGCGACCTTGGCGGCGAGCGCGAGCGCCTCGCGCGGCAGGAACCCGCCGGGCTCCGGCCAGCCGGTGCCGGGCACGAAGCCGCAATCGATGCTGTCGATGTCGAAGGACA
>CAYORO010000345.1:0-3893 GCA_964406355.1 uncultured Limibaculum sp. | reverse complement strand
TGCGCATCTGCTGGTATTCCTTGTCGGTCAGCGTCAGCGCCGGGGCGACCGTGATCGAGTCGCCCGTGTGCACCCCCATCGGGTCGACGTTCTCGATCGAGCAGACGATGATGCAGTTGTCCGCCCGGTCGCGGACCACCTCCATCTCGAACTCCTTCCAGCCGAGGAGCGATTCGTCGACGAGGATCTGCGCGACCGGCGAGGCCTCGAGCCCCTGGCGGCAGATCGCCAGATAGTCCTCGCGGTTATAGGCGACGCCGCCGCCGGTGCCGCCAAGCGTGAAGGCCGGCCGGATGATCGCCGGCAGCCCCACCTGCGGCAGCGCGCGCTCGGCCTCCGCGAGCCCCGCCGCGATGTCATAGGTGCCGTCGGCACGCTTCGGCGCCGCGACGATCGCAGCGGCGGGGTTCTCGAGGCCGATCCGCGTCATCGCCTCGCGAAACATGCGCCGGTCCTCGGCGCGCTCGATCGCCTCGCGCCTCGCGCCGATCATCTCGACGCCGTAGCGCTCGAGCACACCCCGGTCGGCGAGCGCCATCGCGGTGTTGAGCCCGGTCTGCCCGCCCATCGTCGGCAACAGCGCGTCCGGCCGCTCCGCCGCGACGATCTTCTCGACGATCTCCGGCGTGATCGGCTCGATATAGGTGGCGTCGGCCATGCCCGGATCGGTCATGATCGTGGCCGGGTTGGAGTTGACCAGGATGACCCGGTAGCCCTCCTCGCGCAGCGCCTTGCAGGCCTGGGCGCCCGAATAGTCGAACTCGCAGGCCTGGCCGATCACGATCGGTCCCGCCCCGATGATGAGGATGGACTGGATGTCGGTGCGCTTTGGCATGGCTCTCTCCGGCGCGGGGACCCGCGCCCGCTGGCGTCCGCGAGCCTTATAGTGGCGCCGCCGCCGGGAGCAAGCGCCAAGACCCGCCGCCTGTCGTGCATCAAGGCGCTTGGCGTCGGTCCCGGTTAAGGCAAGAGTGAGGGTGGAGTGTTAGTGGTTCGTTGGTTACGCCAGTTTGGAGACTCGCGCGATGGAGACGGAGATCCCGACCGAGATCGTATCGGCCCTGGATGCGGAGGGGCGCCGCCAGCAGCGCCGAAAGTCGCGCTACCGGGTCGCGCTCGGCGAGCATCGCCTGCCGGTGCTTGAGCTTACCCCGCGGGGGTTCCTGATCGAGGCCGACGAGCCGCCGCATCTGCGGGGTTTCGTCGAGATCTTCGAGGGCGACACCCGCGTCGCCTGCCGTCTGGCGGTGTGTGCCGCGGCGCGCGACGGTGTGGTGGTCTACGAGTTCAAGCGCGAGAGCCCCGGGGCGGATGGGTGTGTGCCGCCCGACCATGTCGCGCCGGGAACCGCCGGGCTCCTGCCGCGCCCCGGTCGCTGAGCCGGAGCTACTGACCCAAGGCCGCAGGGCTCAGAGCCGCGCCTCCGCCTGCTGATCGCTGGCCTCTCCGCCGATCTCGTCGAGCCGGCGTTGCAGCGCGAGCCGGTCGAGCGAACCGATCGGCAGGCGGACCAACGCTCCGATTCGCCGCTCGAGCGCCATCAGCGTCTGCCGGAAGGCCTCCACCCGGTCGCTCTCGGTGCCGCGGGCGGTTGCCGGATCGGACAGGCCCCAATGCGCGGTCATCGGCTGGCCGGGCCAGACCGGACATTCCTGGTTGGCGGCGTGGTCACAGAGGGTCAGCACGAGATCGAAACGGCCCGCGCCCTCGTCGAGCAAATCTTCGGGTGTCTTGGGGAAGAGGCCCCCGGTTTCGTAGCCCGCCTCTTCCAGCGTGCGCAGCGCGAGAGGGTGCACCTGCGGCTTCGGCTTGACCCCGGCCGAGCGCGCAACGAAGCGGAGGCCGCCGAGGGTGGCGAGCACCGCCTCTGCCATGATCGAGCGCGACGAGTTTCCCGTGCAGAGGAACAACACCTCGATCCGCCCGCCCCCGGCCATCCCGGGATCGTCGCGCGACGCCTGAAGCCCTGCGACATCGCCGAGACACAGATCCGGGCGCCCACGGCAGCAATCGACCAGCAGATACCGCACGAGCCGCGCCGTGCCCTTGATCGACAGCCGGTAGAGCATCTGCCGTCCATCGCGGCCGCGGTCGACGAGATCGGCCTGCACCAGCTGGTCGAGATGGCGGGTCAGCGTGCTCGGGCTCGCGCCCACCGCCTCGGCAAGCTCGCCCGCCGGCACCGATCCCGGCGTGCGCCGTGCGAGCAGCCGCACCACCGCGAGCCGCGTCGGGTGTCCGAGAGCCGCAAAGGCATCCGCGCTCTGGTCAAGGTCCATTCTTGTATGTTACGCCATTTGTCGTACAGCGCAAGCATCGGAGGAGCCCCATGGCGGGACTGGATCATCGGGCACTCGCGGCCGAGGCGCTGGGCACAGGCTTCCTGCTCGCCACGGTGGTTGGCTCCGGGATCATGGCCGAGCGGCTCGCAGGCGGGAACGTCGCCATCGCGCTCCTCGGCAACACGATTCCGACGGGCGCGATCCTCGCGGTGCTGATCACACTCTTCGGGCCGATCTCGGGCGCGCATTTCAACCCGGCGGTCACGCTGGTCTTCCACCTGCGGGGCGAGCTCGCGCGGGGTCCGGCGCTCGCCTATGTCGGGGTGCAGATCCTCGCCGGCATTCTCGGGGTGTGGGTGGCGCATCTGATGTTCGATGTCGGGCTTTTCCAGGCATCGGCGACGGCGCGGACCGGGCCTGCGCAGTGGCTCTCCGAGGTGGTCGCGACCTTCGGCCTCCTGCTCACGATCCTCGCCGGGATCGCCGCCCGCCCGGCGGCGGTGCCGGCGCTGGTCGGGCTCTACATCACCGCGGCCTACTGGTTCACCGCCTCCACCTCCTTCGCCAACCCGGCGGTGACGATCGCGCGGGCCTTCACCGACAGCTTCTCGGGGATCTTCCCGGGGCACGCGCCGACCTTCATCCTCGCGCAGCTCCTCGGTGCCGTGATCGCCTGGCGGCTGGCCGGCTGGCTGCTGGCCCCGCCCGAGCGGTGAGCGGATCTCGCGGCCGAGGAGACGGCGGCCGAGCGAGCCCGAGCGAGCCCGAGCGACGACACGAAACGGCACCGGGGAAGGAACGCATGATCACCGTCTGGGGCCGCGCGAGCTCCTCCAACGTGCAGCCGGTGATGTGGTGCGCGGCCGAGCTCGGCCTCGAGACCCAGCGCGTCGATGTCGGGGGGCGCTTCGGCGGGCTGGAGACCGGCGACTTCGCTGCGCTCAACCCCAACCGCAAGATCCCGGTGCTGCGCGACGGCGACCTGACCCTGTGGGAGTCCCGCGCGATCCTGCGCTACCTCGCCGGGGCGTACGGATCGGAGGGCTTCTGGCCGACCACTCCCCGCGCCCGCGCGCCGATCGATCAGTGGCTCGAATGGGCCAAGACCACGGTCGACGCGCCGCTGATCACCGGGGTCTTCTGGGGCTATTGGCGCACGCCCGAGGCAGAGCGCGACATGGCGGCGGTGATGGCGGCCTGGGGCCGGGTGACGGACGCACTCCAGCTCGCCGAGCGCCAGCTCGGGCAGGGCGCCTTCCTCTGTGGCGAGACGTTTACGCTCGCCGATATCGGCCTCGGCGCACTGCTCTATCGGTTCTTCACACTGCCGCTGGAGCGCCCGGCGCTGCCGAACCTCGCCGGCTACTATGATCGGCTTTCGTCCCGGCCGGGCTATCGCCGCCATGTGATGGTCGACTATGCAGAACTCTACGGGAGGCTGGAGGCCTGATGGAGGCAGATTTCGTCATCGTGGGCGCGGGCTCGGCGGGCTGCGCCATGGCGTCCCGGCTGTCGGAGGACGGGGCGCACTCGGTCCTCGTGCTCGAGCATGGCGGGACCGATGCGGGCCCGCTGATCCAGATGCCGGCCGCCCTGTCCTACCCGATGAAC
>CAYORO010000344.1:0-3904 GCA_964406355.1 uncultured Limibaculum sp. | reverse complement strand
AGCCTGCTCGCCCGCGCGCGGCGGACGCTCGCGAAGGCGATGGCGGAGCGGGAGGAGGAGTGACGAGGATGACGGAGCGACATGACGACGAGATGGGGCCGGAGTTCATGGGGCCGGAGTTCGACGCGGTGATGGCGCGGCTCGTCGCGGCGGAGCGCGGGGCCCGGCCGGCGCCCTCGGCGGCGCTTTGCGCGCGGGTGCTGGCGGATGCCGCCGAGCTGTCGCATGCGGCTGAGCTGTCGGGTTCGCCTGCGCGACTCCGCGTGCGGGACACTCGATGGGGATGGCTCGGGGCGCGTCTCGGCGGGCTCGCCGGCCCGCGGGCGGCGGTGGCGGTGCTGGTGCTCTGCCTCGCGCTCGGGATGGGCGCCGGATATGCGAGCGGGCCAGGTGGCCGCGTGGCCGACCCCGATGCGATGGCGATCGCCATGATGTTCGACGCCGACGATCTCGCAGCTGTGGTGTTGTTCTGAGATGGGGCCGAGTGCGGATCCGCGCGGCGATGGCGAACGACCGATCCGTGCGCGCGCGCTCTCGTCGACGCCGCGTTGGGTGGTTGCCGCTCTGCTGCTCTCGGTGGGCGCGAACCTCGCGGTCGGAGGGGTCGCGGCCGGCCGGTGGATGCGCGAGATGGGCGAGGATCGCAGCCTCGGCCGGTTCGAGCGTCGCATGCTCGCCATGGTCCCCGAGGCGCGACGGGCCGAGGCGCGTGAGATCCTGACCGCAGAGTCGGAGGGCGATCGGGCGGCATTTGTCGGTCGGATGATGGGGGCAACCGAGCGGGTGGCCGAGGCGCTGCGGGCCGAGCCGTTCGATCCGCAGGCGTTTCGCACGGCGCTGTCAGCTCGGCTCGAGGTCTTCCGTGAGCGCTTCGGTGCGCGCCACGACCGGCTGGTGGGTATCGCAGAGATGCTCGAGGTAGAGGAGCGGCGGCGGATGGCGACGGCGTTCACCGAGCGGGTTCGGCGCCGGTTCGTCGAGCGCAGCGCCCGCTGATCCCGCCGACGGAGGTCACGCTGCGGCCAGCGTCACCATGTTGCGCCCGGCCGATTTCGAGGCGTAGAGCGCGGTGTCGGCTCGCGCGATCAGTGCCGCGGGGGTCTCTCCCGGCTGGTGCAGCGCGAGCCCGATCGAGACGGTGAGATCCAGGACAACCCCCGCCCCGTCGATCCCGACGACGGCAAAGCCCGGCCGCTCGACGGCATGGCGCACACGCTCGGCGACTTGGGTCGCGTGGGCTGGCATAATGTCGGGCATCACGACGAGGAATTCTTCCCCGCCGATGCGGCTGACGAGATCGACACCGCGCACACAATCCTTAAGCCGGCGCGCAAGCTCAACCAGAACCGCGTCGCCGGCACCGTGGCCGTGGCGATCGTTGACCATCTTGAACCGATCGAGATCCAGCACCATTGCTGCGAGCGTCTTGGCCCCGCCGCGCGGTTGGGCGATCATCGCCTCGAGATGTGCGTTGCAGTATCGCCGGTTGTAGAGCCCGGTCAGCGGATCAGTGACTGCCTTGACCATGCTGTCGGCGAGCGATCTGCGCAGCTGGTCCGAGTAGTGTTTGCGCCGGAGCTGCACCCGGAGCCGTGCCGCAAGTTCGGCCGGATCGGGCGGCAGCCGCAGTTGGTCGGTCACGCCCATTTCCATTGCCAGCGGCGGGCCCTTTTCATCGTCCGGCTGGAACAGCATCATGAGCGCGGACTGGCGGGTGCTCGGCCGCCCCCGGAGCATCGACGCGATCCGCATCGGGTCGCCATCGGCGAGATCGGGGCCGATTACGAAGGCATCGTAGGTGTTTGACGCAAGGAGGGCTCGCAGTTCGAGCGCGCCGCGGGCGATCTCGGTGGCCAGACCGAGATAGCCGGATAGGGCGCGGCGGATCGAGGCCGCCAGCGCCAGGTCTGCGCTGACCACGAGCAGCGACGCGGAAGCGAAATCGGGCGCGGTCTCGAGCGGATCCGATGGATCGAGGCCCAGTTCGCGCGAGGTCTCTGCGCGGAGCCGCAGCTCGTCGATCGTCATCTTCATCCGCGTGAGGCCGGAGACGCGGGACAACAGCGCGCTCTCATCAAAGGGCTTCGCCAGCACATCGTCCGCGCCGCAATCGAGCCCGCGGACGCGATCGTCGCGCGCAGACCGTGCGGAGAGGATAATGATCGGCACATGCGCGGTCTCGGGCGCAGATTTGAGCCGGCGGCAGATCTCGAACCCGTCGATCCCGGGCATGATGAGGTCGAGCAGGATCAGATCGGGCTCTTCCGTGGCCGCAAGGTCCAGCGCCTCGACGCCGTCCCGTGCTTCGACCACGTCGTAATAGGCGGCCGAAAGCGTCATGCGCAGGAGTTCCCGGGCCGAGGCCGAGTCGTCCACCACGAGGATCCGTCCCGGCATCGCTCAGCCCTCCACCGTCGCGCTGTGTGCCTCGAGCGCGTCCGCCACCGCAGTCAGCAACGCGGCCGGCGACACGGGCTTCGGCAGATAGCCGATGCAGCCCGCGGCGCGCGCATGCCGCGCGGTGCTCTCGGCAACGAAGGCCGACACCGCCAGGATCGGCGGGGGCGCATGGTCGCGATCGGCGCGGAGGCGGCGCACCACCTCGAGCCCCGGCACGCGCGGCAGCTCCATATCGAGCAGGATGAGATCGGGCCGGGCGCGGCGCGCGCGGTCGAGCGCCTCGGCGCCGTCGACCGCTTCGATCACCTCGTACTCGGCGAGGCGCAACACATGGGTGAAGAGCCGCCGGTTGAGTTCGTTGTCCTCGACGACGAGCACGGTCCGCCGCATTCACCCCTCCTTCGACGCGCCGACCCGAGGCCGCGCCGCTCCGCCCAACCGTCGCGCCCCCGATCCGCCGGCTGGCGGCGACCGTTGCGGCACGCTAGGCTTTGACGGGGCAGACTATGCGCGGCGAGGCGTTAATGATCGCTTGCAGGATCGGAGGGTGAGGGTGGCCGTGTCAGCGGGCCGCGAGGCGGCCGAGGATCTGGCGCTCGGTGCGCTCGAATGGCTGGCCGAGGACCCCGATCGGCTGGCGGGCTTTCTCGCCGCATCGGGGGCGCGGGCGGAGGATCTCCGCGAGGCCGGGCGCCGGCCCGAGTTCCTCGGCTTCGTGCTCGACCACCTGATGGCCGACGAGGGAACGGCGCGCGACTTCGCGGAGAGCCGCGGCGTGTCGGCCGAAACACTGATGCGCGGCCGGGCCGCGTTGCCGGGCGGCGACAGCCCGCACTGGACCTGACGGCGCGCGCGGTGGCGGACGGGATCGAGCGCGAGACCCGGCGTGAACTCGAGGCGCTGGAGATCGAGGCCGGCCGGCCGCTCCTGGCCGTGGATGCCGACGAGGTGCTGGTGGACTTTGCGGGCCATCTCGGGGAGTTCGCCGGGGGGCTCGGCCTCGAACTCCGCCTGGAGCGCTACGACCTCGAGGGTGCGTTTCGCGACCGTGAGACCGGGCGGCGCCTCGGCTTCGACGAGGCGATCGGCGTGATCGACCGCTTCTTCGCCGAGGAGACAGTGCGCCAGCGCGCGATCGCCGGGGCAGCCGAGGCGCTGGCGCGGCTGTCCGGGCAGGCGCAGATCATCGTGCTCACGAATGTGCCGCGGCATGCGCGCGGGGCCCGGGCGGAGAATCTGAGCGGGCTCGGCATGCCCTTTCCCGTGGTGGCGAACACGGGCGGCAAGGGGCGGGCGCTCGCCTGGCTCGCCGAGCGCGCGGGCGCGCCGGTGGCCTTCGTCGATGACAGCCCGAGCCAGATCGCGAGCGCCAAGCGGCGGGCGCCCGGGGTGTTGCGGCTGCACTTTGTGGGGTCGGACTACGTGGCGCGGGTGATCCCCACGAGCCCCGATGCCGATCATCGGGTCGCCTGCTGGGTGGAGGCGGAGCGGCTGGTCGCGGCGC
>CAYORO010000343.1:0-3912 GCA_964406355.1 uncultured Limibaculum sp. | reverse complement strand
GAAGTGAATATCGCTTTGCCCCGTCAACGCAGGCCGCAGCTTGCCGCGATACAAACTCAGACGCCTCTCAGGCGCGCTGCCCTGCTCCCATCCAGCCGGGCTCGCCGAGGCGGCAGCAGATCAGTCGTTGGTCAGCGGACCGTCGATCGTCCGTTTCACCTGTGCCAGTGCCGGATCGACTGCGTCAAAACCACCGTCGATCGTCTGCATGGTCGTCGGCACACCGGTGCTGAAGAGATAATAGACGACCGCAATCCCCAGCAGGAGAATGGCAGCCGTGAGCGCCACCCAATCCACGGTGATCGCGCCACTCTCGTCGCCGAAAAAACTCGTCAAGGTTGCTGCCACGGTCATCCTCGCACATCCAGCTTTGAGGGGCCCCACCCAGGCCCGGTCTGTGGCCGTTCTGCCCGATCCCGGCTGCCCACCCTCAGCCTGACTCGCCCATCGCGACCGTCTGCACAAGGGTATTGCAGTCAAAACCGGCCGCAATATGTCCGCGTGGCACGAATTAGGGCGAAATCGCGACGAACGTAACGTAACTCTGCCTCTCAGCGTCCCGACCGGCTGCGGTCGCGCCGATTCGACATCGGCTGGAAGGCGATTGCAACATGATGCTGGCAGTAGGGCTTGCCGGGCAGCGAGGGCAACCCGCAGAAGAAGAACCCGTCTTCGGCAGGGTCGCCGATCGGCCATTTGCAGGTCCGCTCGGTGAGCTCCAACAAGTCGAGCTTGCGTGCCATTTTCTCGATCTCCGCCAACGTGACGCGGGCAGCCTCCTCTTCGGGGGTCGGCAGGCCCGGGGCGCGGGGCTGTGTGGGGTCGCGCTGCGGCGCGAGGCTGCGGGAGGGCTCGGCCGCACTCGGCTCCGGGGCATCGGCGGCGGGCTGAGCGGCCTCATCCTCGGACGACACCACCGTCTCGGCCTCGGTCTCCGGTATGGCCGTCTCGCTGCGATCTTCGGCCGCGCCGTCCTCGGGCCCGCGGCCAGGCTCGGCAGTGCCCCGATGCGAGAGGCCGAGGCGGTGCACCTTGCCGATCACCGCATTCCGCGTGACGCCGCCGAGCTGCTTGGCGATCTGGCTGGCGCTCATGCCTTCGCCCCAAAACTCCTTGAGCTTCTCGACGCGTTCGTCCGTCCACGTCATGGCATCTCCCCCCGTCCGCGGCTCTGCGCGCTGCCTGATTACCGCCCGCGGCCCTCTATGGTAAGGGCCAAGGCGCGCGAAACAACACAGGGAGCGTGAGAATGGCGGAGCGCATCGGCTTGGGGGTGCGCCGGTTCGGGCAGGTCAACTGGCAGGGGCTGCGCACGCTCGCCGAACGCGAGGTGCGCCGGTTCCTCGCGGTCTACAGCCAGACGGTCATGGCGCCGGTGATGACGGCGGTGCTCTTCATGGTGGTCTTCACGCTGGCCTTTGGCGAGGGCCGGGGCGACAGCCTCGGCGTGTCCTTTGCGCAGTTTCTCGCGCCGGGGGTCCTGATGATGACGGTGATCCAGAACGCCTTTGCCAACACCTCCTCCTCGCTGATCATCGCCAAGGTCCAGGGCAACATCGTCGATACGCTGATGCCGCCGCTCTCGCCGGCCGAGCTGCTGGCGGGGTATGTGATCGGCGGGCTGGCGCGGGGAGCGCTCTGCGCGGTGGTGGTGGGCGTGATCGTCTTCCCCGTCGTCGGGGTCGGGCTCGCGCACCCGATCTGGGCCGTGGTCTTTGTTGTATCCGCGAGCCTGATGCTCTCGCTGATCGGTCTTCTGGCGGCGATCTATTCGGACCGGTTCGACCAGATGGCCGCGATCACCAATTTCGTGGTGACGCCGCTGTCGTTTCTCTCGGGCACCTTCTACTCCATCGACCGCCTGCCGCCCGCGTTCCAGACGCTGAGCCATGCCAACCCGTTCTTCTACCTGATCGACGGCTTTCGCTACGGCGCGCTCGGGCGGTCCGACGCCGAGCCATGGATCGGACTCTTGCTGACCCTGGTGGTGAATGTCCTGCTGGCGCTCCTCGCCTGGCGCTGGCTCGCGACCGGCTATCGGCTGAAGAGCTAGAGCATTTTGCAGCCAGACCGATCCGGGCTGGCGTCGCCAAAATGCGACCGCATAGGCACGCTGGAGTGCGTGACCTGATCCGATCAGGTCGGCCGGCGCTCTAGATCAACCCGGCGCCGCGCAGCACGAAGTTCGCGCCGAGGCAGAAGAGCGCGGCGAGCACCACGCGGCGGAACACCTCCGCCGGCAGCCGCCCGGCCGCGCGGTCCCCCGCCCACATGCCGAGAAGCGCCGTCGGGATACAGAGGCCCGCGAGCGTGGCGCGCCCCGCATCGAGGAGGCCCACGCTCCAGAACCCGCCGGCGATCAGCGCGCCCGAGACGATGAAGAGAAACCCGAGCGCGCCGCGAAACGCCTGGCGCGGCAGGCGCAGGCCGAGGAGATACATCACGAAGATCGGGCCGTTCACCGCGGTCAGCGCGCCGGTCAGCCCCGCGACGAAGCTCGTGCCGAGCCCTGCCGCCAGCTCCCGGCGCGGGCCGACCGGGAGCGCCACCCCGCGGATGCTGAGCGCGGTGAACCCCATCACGAAGAGCCCGAGGATCAGCAGCAGCGTCTCGGCGTCGAGCGCCTTCACGAAATTCGCCCCGATCGCCACGCCAACGGCCAGCGGGATCACCATCGGCCAGAAGCGGCGCACCGAGGCCACCGCGTGCCCCGAGCCGACGAGCTGTCCGAGATTGGTCAGCGGCTGCACGACGGCGTTAATCGCCAGCGCCATGTCGACCGGGATCACCAGCGGCAGGAGCGAGATCGTCGCGATCGGCAGGCCGAAGCCGAGCCCGCCCTTCACGAAGCCGCCGAAGACGAAGATTGCGAGGACAGCGGCGATCGCCTCCGCACCGAGCCCCGCCGGCAGGCTCATGCGCCCTTCAGGCCCGGGAGCCGCGCAGGGCGGGCGGGGCGGCTCACATCACCTCGGTCTTGCGGTCGTCGGTCTCGCCATAGCGATGCAGCGCCGGCGGCTTGAGGCCGTCATAGAGCCCGGCGATGCGCTGGTTGACCGCCTCGCCATGGGTCGCGAAGAGGCTCTGCCCCTTGAGGTCGCCGTCGCAGATGAAGGGGCCGAAGTTCTCCACCTCGAAGACCCAAATCGCCTGCGCGAGGCCGAGCTCCTCGAGCCAGTGCACCGAGTGCACGCCCTTGACGCCCCGCCCGAGCAGCGCGCCCGTGCCGTAGCCGACGGTGGTGAGATAGACCGCACCCCGGGGGGCGAGGATCTGCTCATAGTCCTCGCGGGGCATGCCGCCCTTGCCGATGACGATCTTCGTGCCGGTGCGGTCGAGCCACTCGGCGATCCATTTCGAGAAGCGAAAGGAGGCGGTCGCGGTCACGCCCCCGATGCGAAAACTGCCCTGGCCGTCCGGTGCAGCCGCCGGCGAGCAGTGGAAGTTGACGCCCGAGAGGGTGCCGAGATCGGGCAGCGGCAGCTCGGCGCCCTCCTCGATGACCTTCTGGTAGACCTTTTCGCGGGCGGTGTAGACGAGCCCGTCGAGGAACACGATGTCCCCGGGGCTCAGCTTTGCCAGCTCCTCCGGCCCCGCCGGCAGTGTGATCCGATGCTGCGTGAGACTGGACATTGACGGCTCCTCACTCGGCCGCGGCGGCCGGGGCGTCCCAGGTGACCCCCTCGCGGCGCATATAGGGGGTGAACCACTGCGGGTCGGTGCGGTAGGCGACGCGGCCATCCGCGTGGATGCGGGCGGTCGCCCGGCGCGACGAGAGGCAGAAGGTGTGGATCGAGACCGGCATCCCGCCCGTATGGGTGTAGCCGCATTCGATATGCACATCGACGCACATCGAGGAGCCGACGAAGCCCATCGCGCCCATACCGATGTTGTTGCCGAGTTCCTTCAGCT
>CAYORO010000342.1:0-3918 GCA_964406355.1 uncultured Limibaculum sp. | reverse complement strand
GAACAGCCTGATCCGCGTCGCCGAGCGGCGCACCGAGGGCGGACAGACGCTCGAACCGGAGGACCCGGTCCTGCGCGAGCGGGTCCGACAGGACCTGACCACGCGCCGGGTCGACCTGCTCGCCCAGGGCCTGATCCAGGAGCTGCGCCGCGACGCGATGATCGAGATCAGATGACCGCCGGCCCGAGCGCCCCGGGCGGGACCGAGCCCACGCTGCCGATCGCGCTCACCATGGGCGATCCGGCCGGGATCGGTGCCGAGATTGCGCTCAAGGCCTGGGCCAGCCGCAAGATCGACTGTCCGTTCTTCCTGATCGACGATCCCGCGCGGCTGCCTGCGCTGATGCCGGATGTGCCGGTCGCCGGAATCGAGGCGCCGGCCGATGCCGCGGGCGTCTTCCCCCATGCGCTGCCGGTGCTGCCGTTTCGCCTGGCCGCGCCCGCCGTGCCGGGCGTTCCCGATCCGCGCAATGCCGCGGTCACCGTCGCGGTGATCGACCGGGCGGTGGCGCTGGCGCAGACCGGGCGCGTCGGCGCGGTGGTGACCAACCCGATCAACAAGAAGGTGCTCTATGACGGGGTGGGCTTCACCTTCCCGGGCCACACGGAGTATCTCGCGGCCCTCGGCGGGGTCGAGCGCTCGGTGATGATGCTGGCCGGGCCCTCGCTCCGCGTGGTGCCGGTGACGATCCATGTCGCCCTGGCCGCCGTGCCCCGGCTCCTGACCGAGGCGCTCATCTGCGAGACCGTGCGCATCGCCGCCCGCGATCTCGCGCGCGATTTCGGCATCGCCCGGCCGCGGATCGCGGTCTCGGGCCTCAACCCCCATGCCGGCGAGGGCGGTGCGATGGGCCGCGAGGAGATCTCCGTGATCGCGCCTGCGATCGAGCGGCTCGCGGCCGAGGGCCTCGCGGTCACCGGCCCGCATCCGGCCGACACGATGTTCCATGCCGCGGCGCGGACGACCTACGACCTCGCGGTCACGATGTATCACGACCAGGGGCTGATCCCGATCAAGGCGCTCGACTTCGACGAGGGCGTCAACGTGACGCTCGGGCTCCCCTTCGTGCGCACCTCGCCCGATCACGGCACCGCCTACAACATCGCAGGCCAGGGGATCGCCCGGCCCGACAGCCTGATCGCTGCGCTCAACCTCGCCGGCCGCATGGCGCGCGCCCGGGCCGGTGCCGGCTGAGCGGCCCGAACCGATGGTGCTCGCCCCGGACGGACTGCCGCCGCTGCGCGAGGTGATCGCGGCGCACGGCCTCTCGGCGCGCAAGGCGCTGGGGCAGAACTTCCTCCTCGATCTCAACCTCACGGGCCGGATCGCGCGCGCCTCGGGCCCGCTCGAGGGGGCGTCGGTGATCGAGGTGGGCCCCGGGCCCGGCGGGCTCACCCGTGCGCTTCTTGCGGGCGGGGCGCGGGTGACGGCGATCGAGCGCGATGCGCGCTGCCTCGAGGCGCTCTCAGAGATCGCGGCGCACTGGCCTGGACGGCTCGAGGTGGTGGAGGGCGATGCGCTCGAGACGGATTTCGCGGCGCTGGCCGGGCGCATCGGGGGGCCGGTGCGGATCTGCGCCAATCTCCCCTACAATATCGGCACCGAGCTCCTGGTGCGGTGGCTGACGCCACCCGCCTGGCCGCCCTGGTGGGAGAGCCTCACGCTGATGTTCCAGCGCGAGGTGGCCGAGCGCATCGTCGCAGCGCCCGGCGGCAAGGCCTATGGCCGGCTCGCGGTGCTCGCGCAGTGGCGCGCCGCGGCCCGGCTGCTCTTCGGGGTGCATCCGAGCGCGTTCACGCCGCCGCCCAAGGTGACTTCGGCCGTGGTCCGGCTGGAGCCGCGCGACCAGCCCGGCGGGATCGATCCGGGCGCCCTCGAGCGGGTCACCGCGGCGGCCTTCGGACAGCGGCGCAAGATGCTGCGTCAGGCGCTCAAGGGGCTCGGCCCGGACGGGCCGGCGCTTCTCTCGGCGGCGGGCATCGCAGAGACGCGGCGGGCCGAGACGCTGTCGATCGCAGAGATGCTGGCGCTCGCGCGCGCGCTCGCCGCGGCCTGAGCGCGCGCTTCCGGGCGGGCGCCTGGTCTATCCCGCCTCGCCGGTCTCGGTCGGCGCGGTCTCGGGCGCCTCGGCCGTCGTCTCCGTGCGCTGCCCGCGGGTGCGACGGCGCCGGGGCGCCGGCTGGCTCGCGCCCACCTCTTCGACCGCGACGAGCAGATTGTCGCCATCGTCATCGGTGTCGATCGTGGTCAGCCCGCCGACGCTCGATTCCTCGGGTGCCCGCTCGGCCTCGCCATGCTCGGCTCCGTTCACGGGCTCGCGGCGGCGCGGGCGATCCTCGCCCATCGCCGGGCTTTCGACGCCGTCCTCCTCGCCCTCGAAGCCCGGCTGGTCGCGCCGCTCCGGTTGTCCGGCCGTGGCGAGCAGCAGGATCCGCTGGTAGTGCTCGGCATGCTGCAAAAAGTTCTCGGCCATCACCCGGTCGCCCGACGTCTGAGCATCCCGGGCCAGCGAGAGATACTTGTCGATGATCTGCTGCGGTGTGCCGCGGACTTTGCCCTCGGGGCCCGAACTGTCGTAGACGCGATTGGCGGCGTTGCCGTTCGACTTGCGGTTGCCGCGACCCCGCGCACGATTGGATTTCTGGGTTGGTCTCATTGGTCCCGATCTGACTTGAGCCGGCCATGCCTGAGGCCACGCTGCGCGCGGTTCCCTCACACGGCGTTTTTCAACGCCGAAACCAGGGATGGCGGGCAGCACTGTCGCCGATGTCCGGTCGACCCCTCGAATGCAGGGCCCACTCGCCCTGCGCCGGACACCTTCCCTATACCGGCTTTGCCGGGTCGCTCAACCGCCAATCGTCCCTTGGGACGCATTTTGTGGCCCGCTTCATGGCGCCAGGGCCTCGATGACCCGCGGTCTACCGTCAAAATCGGGGATCAGTCTGCCCGGCGCAAGACCCTCGGCGGAGAGAATCTCGGTGACGGGGGCGGCCTGCGTTGGACCGATCTCGAGAAGCACCCGCCCCCCGGGTGCGAGGACACGGGGCGCGAGCAGGCGGGGCGCGACAAGGCGGGGCGCGACAAGGCGGGGCGCGAGACCCTGCCCGAGCCCGGCCGCGATCGCGCGATACGCGGCGAGACCGTCACTCGGCCCCTCACCGCCCGGGGTCAGGGCCATGCGCGGTTCATGGGAGAGTTCCGGTGCGAGATCGGCCAGCTCGGCCTCGGCGAGATAGGGCGGATTGGAGACCACCAGATCGAATGGCGGCACGAGGGCTGCCGGGTCCTCCAGCCAGTCGGCGTGGACGAGGCGCGCGCGGGTCGCCAGCCCCAGCGCGGCGGCGTTCTCGGCGGCCACGGCCAGAGCGGCCGGGCTCGCATCGGTGCCGACACCGGTCGCCTCGGGCCGCTCGGCGAGCAGGGTGAGGAGGAGGCATCCCGTGCCGGTCCCGAGATCGAGCACACGGGCGAACGGCCTCTCGAGCGCGGTGGCGATGAGCGTTTCGGTCTCGGGGCGCGGGTCGAGCACGTCCGCCGTCACCCGAAAGGGGCGCCCCCAGAAGAGCCGTTGTCCGACGATCTGCGCCAGCGGGACGCGGGCGGCGCGCCGGTCCACCGCCGCGGCAAAGCGCGCGGCGTGCGCAGGCGCTGCCGCGCCGCTCCGGGCGACGAGACCGGCCGCGTCGCGCCCAGACGCCCACCGCGCCAGGAGCCGGGCATCGCGTCCCGGATCGGGCACACCCGCCATGCCGAGCCGCGCGGCCGCCTCGCGGATCAACTGGACCCAGGTCCCTGCGCCGGTCACGGCCGCAGGCCCCCATGCGCGACGATTGCACGCTCTGCACCGCCGCTGCCGCGGCGCTGCGCCGCGCGCTCCAGCCCGCCGCCACCCCCGCCACCTCCACGCGCGGCGCGCGT
>CAYORO010000341.1:0-3921 GCA_964406355.1 uncultured Limibaculum sp. | reverse complement strand
CGAGCCGCTCGCGGACGCGGCGCACTGTGCCGTCAGGCTTGGCGTAGTTCTTGGCGGTCGTCGGATAGCGGGTGACGAAGTCGAGATGCGCGACGCGCCCGCCGGTCGGGATCTCGGTCCAGAAGGCATGCACATGGGGGCGCACGGCAAAGCCATCGCGGGCGTACTCGATGGCAGGGCCGAGCAGGTCGGAGAAGGGCCGCGTGCCGAAACGCCGGGCGGCCTCGGCGAGCGCCCGCAGCGTCATGGGCGTGGTGATCGATTGGTAGCCGATCTCGTTGACCCGGCCCTTGAGGATAAACCCGAAGCCGTCCTCGCTCTCGCCCTCGATCAGGTGCTCCCACATCGCGGGCTCGACGGCGGCCGGCGCCATGCCATGGAAGTCGAGGCAGAGATGGGCGCCCCGCTCGGCGAGGAAGAGCTGCATCGAGCCGAAGCCCGCGAGCCCGCACATGATCGGGTCGACCACCGTCTGGACCAGCGCACAGGCGATCGCCGCGTCGACCGCGTTGCCGCCATCGCGCAGGATATCGGCGCCCGCCTCCGCCGCCTCGGGCTGCGGGCAGGTGATCATGCCCCTCATCCGGCGGCCTTGAGCTTTTCGAGATCGGGCAGCGGGCGCGCACATCCCTCCATGCCGGCGAGCACCTGCTCGAGAGCCCGGGCGACGCCGAGCACCTTTCGGTCTGCCCCCTTGGGCCCGGCGATCTGGAGGCCGAAGGGCAGCCCTTGGGCGTCCACCCCGCAGGGCACCACCGCGGCACAGGCAAAGCCGAGCGTCGGCGCATAGCTGATCGAGAGCCAGCGCATATAGCTCGGCATCGCCTCGCCGTTGATCTCCTCGACAAAGAGCTGCTCATGCGGGAAGGGCGGCACCGAGGCGGCCGGCAGGATCAGCACGTCATGGGTCTCGAAGAAGCCGAGCCAGCGGCGATAGAGCTTGGTCTGCTCGGCCTGCGCCCAGGCGACGTCGTCGAGCGAGTAGGCGAGCCCGCGCTCGGTGTTGTCGATCACGTTGCGGTCGAGCAGTTCGCGTCGGTGTTTCAGGTCGTCCCGGAAGGCCGAGACGAAGGCGACGCCGCGGGTGACCTCGAAGACCTCGTGGATCGGACCCATGTCGGGATGCGCCCGCTCGAGCCGGCCGACGAGGCTCTCGAGCGCGGTCACCCGGGTCTCGAGCAGCGAGGCGATGCCGGCATCGATCGGGCAGCAGCCGAGATCGGGGCTCCAGGCGAGGCGGAGGCTCGCGAGATCCGTCTCGGGGATCGGCAAGCCCACCTCCGAGACGCCGGGATGGGAGAACGGGTCGCGCGGATCGTAATGGGCGAGCGGGCCGAGCAGGAGATGCGCGTCGGCGATGTCGCGCCCCATGGTGCCGTTCACGCCGAAGGGGCTGAGGACGGCGGTCGAGCCCGGCGAGGGCGCGACGCCGAGCGAGGGGCGGAAGCCCGCGATCCCGCAGAACGACGCCGGAGTGCGTACGCTGCCGCCATAGTCCGATCCCGTGGCAAGCGGCACCATCCCAGAGGCGAGCGCGACCGCCGAACCGCCCGAGGAACCGCCGCAGGTGCGCGTGGGGTCGAACGGGTTGCCGGTGGTGCCGAAGACCCGGTTGGTCGTGTTCGCGCCGGCACCGAACTCCGGCATGTTGGTCTTGGCGAAGATCACCGCTCCGGCGGCGCGGAGGCGCGCCATGCCGGGCTCGTCGGCGGTGGGCACGTTGTCCTTCTGGAGGAGCGAGCCGTTCGTCGTCCGCATGCCCTTGACGGCGCGGTTGTCCTTGGCCGCGAGCGGCAGGCCGTGGAGGGGCCCCAGCGGGTCGCCCCGCATCACCGCCGCCTCGGCCTCGCGAGCCATGGCGCGGGCAGCGTCGGGGTCCATCGTCACGATCGCGTTGAGCGCGGGATCGATGGCCGCGATCCGGGCGAGGCAGCTCTCCATCAGCTCCACGGGCGAGAGCGCGCGCCGCCCGATCAGCCGCCGCGCCTCGACCGCCGAGAGATCACAGGGCCCGGTCATGTCGCGCGCCCCGGGGTGCCGGGCTCGCCGAGGTCCCAGTAGAGCCCCGCCATCAGCCCGAGCGCGCTGCGGTAGGTCGGCAGCAGCACATGCTCGTCGGGCGCGTGCTGCGAGCAGCCGGCATAGGAATGCGGGATCCAGATCGCGGGCAGGCCGAGCAGATCGGTGAAGAGATCGTTGCAGATCGAGCCGCCCATCTGCGGCAACACGGCCGGCGCCTCGCCGGCGGTGCGCTCGATCGAAGCGCGGACCCAGTCGGCCCAGGGGTCCTCCGGCTCGGTGCGGCTCGCGGCGAAGCCCGCGGCGTTGCCGGCATCGGGAGCCTCGACACTGACCCGCTCGCCGAACCCCTCGCGCTCGAGATGGCGGCGGAGCGCGGGAATGATCTCCGCCTGGTCGGTCCCCTTGATGAAGCGGAGCTGGCAATGGGCCCGCGCAAAGGGGGCGATGGCGTTGACCGGGCTTTCGGGGATGCCAGCGACCATCGCGAGCACGGCGAAGGAGTTCCACGCATAGACCCGCTCGGCAGGCGTGAGGCCCGGCTCGCCCCACCAGTCGTTCACCTGGGGGCCCGAGGGGCCGCCATCGAGCTCGACGCCGGCGAGCACCGCCCGGACAAGGTTGCGGATCGGCTCCGGCCGCCACTCGGGCACGCGAAGCTCACCGGTCGGGCTCACGATGGTGGCGATCGCATGAGCGAGGATCGCGGCCGGATCGGCGAGCGCCCCGCCCCAGTTGCCGGAATGGTGCCCGCCCTCGCGCATGTCGCACACGATGTCGAAATTGAACGCGCCGCGGTTGCCGAGCGAGACGGTGGGACGGTCGGGCTGCACGCGCGGTCCGTCCGAGGCGATGAAGACATCGGCGCCGAAGGCGTCAGGATTGGCGGCGATCACCTCGTGAAGACCCTTCGAGCCGTTCTCCTCGCCCGTCTCCACCAGGAACTTCGCGTTGAAGCCGAGCCGCCCGCGGGTCTCGATCACCGCCTCCATGGCGCGCATGTTGATCAGATGCTGGCCCTTGTTGTCGGCGGTGCCACGGCCATAGAGCCGGTCGCCGTCGCGCGCGAGCCGCCAGGGGCCCTGCCCCTTCGTCCAACGCCCCTCGAGACCGCGGATCACGTCGCCATGGCCGTAGCCGAGCACCGTGGGCAACCCGTCGCTCTCGCGCCGATCGGCCAGCAGCACCGGCCCGCAGCCCTCGAGCGGGTTCTCGTAGACCGTGCAGACGAAGCCGAGCGCCTCGAAGGCCGGCACCATCGCCTCGTCGAGATAGCGCCGGCAGTGCGGCAGCCCCTCGGGCACCTGGCTCTCTGATGGGATCTCGACGAGGCGGGCGAGCTCCGCCTCCATCCGGCCGTCGTCAAGATAGGCCGTGGCGCGGCCGATGGCCGTCTCGCGGTCGCTCATATGCGGGTCTCCTAGGTGGTGGGCGCGGGCGCGGAGGGGGTAGCAGGGCGAACATCGCCGTCATAGAGCAGGCACTCGACCATCGCGTCCCCGGTGCGCCGGGGCCGCGGCACCAAACGCTGGCAGTCGGTGCCCGCCTTGGGGCAGCGCGGGTGGAAGCTGCAGCCCGACGGGATCTCGAGCGGGTTGGGGAAGGACGCGCCCAGATGCGTGTCGGGGATGCCCTGCCCCGGATCGGGCGTCAGCACCGAGGCCAGAAGCGCCTGGGTGTAGGGGTGGCGCGCACGCTGGAAGAGCGCCTCTGCGCCGCTCTCCTCGACGATGCGGCCGAGATACATCACCGCCACGCGCGAGGCCATGTGCTCGACCACCGCGAGGTTGTGGCTGATCAGGAGCAGCGTGAGGCCAAACTCCGCCTGCAGGTCCTGAAGAAGGTTCAGGATCTGCGACTGCACCGAGACGTCGAGCGCCGAGGTCGGCTCGTCGCAGATCA
>CAYORO010000340.1:0-3931 GCA_964406355.1 uncultured Limibaculum sp. | reverse complement strand
CTTGAGGTTGTGCTCGCGCGCGCTGCGGACGGAGATAAACTTTTGCTCGGCCATCGGGGGGTCCTTCTCGATCACCGTCGAGACATAGCGCCGGCGACGTCGAATGCGAGCGGGGACGGGCACGGTCTTGCCCTCCGAAATGCTTTGACAGGCCGGAGGCGAGGCGTCAGGGAGGCGGGATTATTTTCGCCCAGCCGTCGCGTCAGAGGAAGGATCGCATGACCCAGCCCGCCCAAGGCCAAGCCCCGAGCCAATCTCCGAGCCAATCTCCGAGCCCCGCCGATCTGAGCAAGATCCCGGCGAGCCGCCAGATCGTGTCGTTTCGGCTGGGGCTGCATCCGTCGGGCCAGGTGGTGGCGATGAAGGCGCGGACCGAGGCGGGCCATGTGGAGACGCTGCTGCTCGCGGCCCCGGTGGCGCTCCATATCCGCGACCGGATCCGCGAGACGCTGCGGGCGCGGCCGGGGCTCGCGGAGGTGCCGAAGGACGACGCGTTTTTCGCGGCACAGCCGGTGATCGAACGTGAGGACTTCTCGCGGGAGACCGGCCATGTGGGCGTGCCGCTCGGCGCCCATGTGGAGACGGCGCCCGAAGGCTGCATCCTCGCCTTCCCGCTCGATGCCGAGGGGCGGCACACAGGCTACCGGATGAGCCCGCTGCATGCCGCCTATTTCCTGCATGCCGTGAACGAGGCCGAGGAATCGGGCGGGCTGAAGGTCCTGCCGAAGGCGACAGCCGGAGCCCCCGACCGCGCGCAGCCGAGCCGCGCCCGGCGAGCGCCCCCGCCCGCCCACCCGGCGCTCGCCGGGCGCGGGGCACTCAGCGGGGCGCGACGCGGCGGAGCACACCGAGATTGGCCGCGGCGTCGTCGACCACGACCTCGAAGACATTGCCGAAGCGGTCGTGCTCCATCTGCCGCCAGGTCGTGATCACCTGCCAGTCTGCGAGATACTCGATCGGGCCGTCGATCACATAGTCGAGCACATGGCCCCGGTCGATCCGCGCGCGGAGCGCCTCGGGATTGACCTTGCCGTCGAGATTGATCGTGCGATCATGCCAGTAGCCGAGGGTGCCGGTCTGGATCGCGCCGATATAGACCGTGTCGGGCACATGGTCCTCGACCCAGTCGACCACCTGGAAATGGCCGTGCGGACCGGCGCCCAGCAGGAGCTGGCGCAGGAACAGTCCGGTCGCGAGCAGCAGCGCCGCGCTGGCGCCGATCTGGCCGAGGGGTCGCGCCAGCTGCTCTCCGATCAGGCGGAGCAGGCCCAGCCCCACCGACAGCGCCGCCACCATCAGCACGGGCGCGAGCGGCGCGAAATACCGGCTGAGGAAATGCTCCGCGCCGAAGAAGAGCCCGTAATAGGCGGCGAGGCACAGCGCGAAAATCAGATAGGCGGCGACGAGCCGGCCGCTCTGGAGCTGCGATGCGCGCAGCTGGACCGCATAGGCCCCGAGCACGGCCAGGACCAGGACCATCGCCCCGGCCCGGAAGACCGGGTGGTCCTCGATCGATCCGGGCACCGGCAGGAAGGGCAGCATATGCTCGAAGAGCTTGGCGGGGACCAGGGCGGAGTTTTGGCCGAAGGCGGCGGTGAGGGACTGCGCGGTGCCGCTGATGGGAATGATCGAGCCGAAATAGATCTGGTTGTAGGCGAGCCAGGGCAGGGCGCAGAGGATCGAGACGAGGCCCACGGGCACGACCTCGGCAATGGCGGCCCCGAGGCCCCGGCCGGGCCTGAGCGCGACCGAGGCGAACTGGGTGATGCAGATCGCGAAGATCAGGAACGCCGCGTCGTTGCGCCCGAGGAAGGCGAGCCCGCAGGCGACCCCGAGCAGGACCCGCTCGCCGAAGGTCCAGGGCCGCTCGAGCCGGGTCAGCCGATCGAAGAGCAGGAGCGTCCCGAGGACAAGGAGGCTGTAGAGCCCGGTCTCCAGCGCGTTCATCGAGTGGCCGAGCAGCAGCGGGCCGCAGAACCAGAGGGCCGCCACGATCCAGAACCAGATCGGATCGGGCTCGGGCACCGCGAGCGCACGCTCGGCGAAACGGCGCACCGCAAGCGCGGCGACGATCGCCACCACGACCGAGATCGCGACGATGCCGGCGAGGCTCGACAGCTTGTCGCCGCCGGTGACGAGATAGGGCACCGTGAAGAGCAGCGTCGCCAGCGGCTGGATCCCGTTGGTGAGGATCTCGCCATCGGTCACGCTGAGACCACGCCCGATCGCGAGGTTCCGCGCCACCGTGAGCATGAGATAGCCGTCCTCGGTCATGAACCGTGTCTTGAGACTATCGCCGCCCAAAAAGATCGGGTGCAGTCGGTAGATCAGCGAAACGGCGCAACATCCAATCAAAGTGATCCAAGTCAAGTTTCGCATACTGCGCGCGCCTGAATTGAGACAACCGGGCGCGGTCTAGCCGATCCCGGCGTCGGTGTCGATAGAAGATGGACCTCAGTGGAAGTCGCGGCTCTTGGGGATGATGCGGACCTGGCGGGGATGGCCGCGGGGGTTTTGCCGGCTCGGCTCGGCATAGCTGCGGCGGGGCTTGGTGCGGGCATCCTCGTCGACCGGGGTCTTGACCTCGTCGGCGCGGGCGAGACCGTGGTCGCCCATCTCGCGGACGGCGTCCTCGGAGAGCAGCGCGAGATCGCCCGTGCGGTCGATCAGCGTCTCTGCGACGATATGGGTGATGCCCTCGGCCCGCTGCACCCGGCCCCGCACCAGGAGCACGCGCGCGCCCATCACCACCGCGCGGAAGCGGGCCGCGACACGCTTCCAGACCACGACATTGGCGATGCCGGTCTCGTCCTCGACGGTGACGAAGACGACACCCTTGGCTGAGCCCGGCTTCTGGCGCACGAGGACGACGCCCGCAACCGAGACGCGCGCGCCGTCGGGCGCCGCCACGGCCGCGGCGGTGGTGCGGATGCGCTGGCCCGCGAGCCGGGGGCGGAGGAACTCCATGGGGTGCGCCTTGAGCGAGAGCCGGGTGGTCTGGAAGTCCTGCACGACATGCTCGGAGAGCGGCATCTCGGGGAGCTCGGCAGGCGCATCGGCGCCGCCCTCGGGCGTCTCGGTGGCGGCGAAGAGCGGCAGCGGGCGGGCCAGCGCCTCGCCGCGCACGGACCAGAGCGCCGCCCGCCGGTCGAGCCCGAGGGAGCGGAACGCATCGGCCGCCGCGAGCCGCTCGAGGCTCGCCCGGGCGAGGCGCGCGCGGACCCGGATCTCCGCCGCCGAGCCGTAGCCCGCGCCGCGTGCCTCGACGAGCGCCCGGGCCTCGTCCTCGCGGAGCCCGTCGATCATGCGCAACCCGAGGCGCGTGGCGAAGCCGCCCTCGGCAGGCTCGAGCGTGCAGTCCCAGTCGGAGTGGTTCACATCCGGGCCGCGCACCTCGACGCCGTGCTCGCGCGCATCGCGGACGATCTGGGCCGGCGCGTAGAACCCCATTGGCTGGGAGTTCAAAAGCGCCGCGCAAAAGACCTCCGGGTGGTGGCATTTGAGCCAGGACGAGACATAGACGAGGAGTGCGAAGCTCGCGGCGTGGCTCTCGGGGAAGCCGTATTCGCCAAACCCCTTGATCTGGTCGAAGCAGCGCCGGGCGAAGTCGGGCTCGTAGCCGCGCTCGATCATCCGCTCGACCATCTTGTCCTGGTAGTGCTGGATCGTGCCGACGCGCCGGAAGGTCGCCATCGCGCGGCGCAGCCCGTTGGCCTCCTCGGGCGTGAACCTGGCGGCGTCGATCGCGATCTGCATCGCCTGCTCCTGGAAGAGCGGCACGCCAAGGGTGCGCCCGAGGATCCGCTCGAGCTCGTCCGGCGCCCCGTGGCGCGGATGGGGCGAGGGGTACTGCACCAGCTCCTTGCCCTGGCGGCGGCGGAGATAGGGGTGCACCATCTCGCCCTGGATCGGGCCGGGGCGCACGATCGCG
>CAYORO010000339.1:0-3975 GCA_964406355.1 uncultured Limibaculum sp. | reverse complement strand
AGGAGTGGGGCGTCGATGTCTGCGTCTCGGGCAGCCAGAAGGGCTTCATGCTGCCGACCGGCCTCGCGATCATCTGCGTCAGCCAGAAGGCGCTTGCCGCGCGCACGACCGCCCAGCTGCCGCGGACCTTCTTCTCCTGGGACGACATGATCAAGATGAACGCGGACGGGTACTTCCCCTACACGCCCGCGACGACGCTGCTGCACGGCCTGCGTGCCAGCCTCGACATGATCTTCGAGGAGGGCCTCGACACCGTGATCGCCCGGCACCACCACCTCGCCGAGGGCGTGCGGCGCGCGGTGCTCGACGGCTGGAAGCTGCGGCTCTGCGCCCAGGGCCCCGAGTGGTACTCCGACACCGTCTCGGCGATCGTGGTGCCCGAGGACAAGGATGCGCGCCAGGTGATCAGCCGCGCCTATCACCGCTACAACCTCTCGCTCGGCGCCGGCCTCGCGGTGGTGATGGGCAAGGTGTTCCGCATCGGCCATCTCGGCTGGCTCAACGAGGTGATGCTCTCCCAGGCGCTCGCCGGTGCGGAGATGGCGATGCGCGACTCGGGGATCATGGTCGAGCCGGGCTCGGGCGTCGGCGCGGCCACCGAGTACTGGCGCACCGCCCAGGGCGCGGGCCTCGCACAGGCCGCCGAGTGATCGGCTGACGGCGGGTGCCCCTGCGGGCGCCCGTCCCCTTTCGCTGCGGCGCGGCATCGCGTATCCGGATCGCGGAGAACGGCATCGGGGAGTGAGGGCGATGAAGATCTGTGTGTTCGGCGCCGGGGCGATCGGCGGCTATCTCGCGGCGGGCCTGGCGCGCGTCGAGGGGATCGAGGTCTCGGTGATCGCGCGGGGCAAGCATCTCGCGGCGCTGCAGGAGAGCGGCCTCACCCTCGAGAAGGACGGCGCCGAGACCACGGTGCAGGTCCACGCGGCCCTCGACCCGACCGAGATCGGCCCGGTCGATGTGGTGTTCAACTGCCTCAAGGCGCACCAGGCGTGGGAGTCGGCCGAATACGTCGTGCCGCTGCTCGGCCCCGAGACGGCGGTGGTCTGCTGCCAGAACGGCGTGCCCTGGTGGTACTTCCACGGTGTCGGCGGCGAGCATGAGGGCAAGCGGCTCGACGCGGTCGACCGCGGCAACCGCCAGTGGGACCTGATCGGACCCGAGCGCGCGATCGGCTGCTCGGTCTACCCGGCGGCCGAGATCTCCGCTCCCGGGCGGATCAAACACGTCCACGGCGACAAGTTCGCCCTCGGCGAGCCCGACGGGTCGAGCTCCGAGCGGGTGACCCGCATCTCGGAGGTGCTTGAGCAGGGCGGCTTCCGCGCGCCGGTGCTCGACGATATCCGGTCTGAGCTGTGGTTGAAACTCTGGGGCAATCTCTGCTTCAACCCGATCTCGGCGCTGACCCGAAGCACGCTCGACATCGTGGCCAGCCACCCGACCTCGCGCGCGACCGCCAAGGCGATGATGCTCGAGGCGCAGGTGATCGCCGAGAGCCTCGGCTCGAGCTTCCGCGTCGATGTCGAGCGGCGGATCAACGGGGCGGCCAAGGTGGGCAAGCACCGGACCTCGATGCTGCAGGACCTCGAGGCGGGCAAGGCGATGGAGATCGACGCCCTCGTCACCGCGGTGCAGGAGATGGGGCAGATCACCGGCCACCCGACGCCCACGCTCGACGTGGTGCTCGGCCTCGTGCAGCAACTCGGCATGGCACACGGGCTCTACCCGACCTATCCGGAGAAGAGCGCCGAAGAGGCCCCGGCCGCCGCCTGAGAGCGTTTTCCGACCAGCCTGACGCAGTCTGGTGACTGGAAAACGCGACCAATCATGACCTTAGAGCGCGCAAGCTGATCCTATCAGATCGGACAGCGCTCTAGCGGGCCCGAGTCCGCGGAGTGGCTGCATCTTGACGCGGCATCGCACGATCCGCGGCGCCGTCTGACATCAAGAGAAGTCACGTGATGAGAGCGCATATCAGCGGCATCGGAGCCGCGGCAGCCCTGTTGGCAGCCGCCACCGGGTTCGCAAGCAGCGACGCCCACGCCGTCATCGTTTCGGTCAACGACGTCGATTATGAGATCGACACGGGTGCGGCTGCGCGGCCGCAAGCCCGCCTGATCACCCCCGTCCACCCCTGACCGGCCCGCTCGGCCGCCCCGCTCGTCCGCCCCGCGGGCGAGCGCCTACTCGATCACCTCGACGATCCCGACATCGACCCGCGGGCCGAAGGGGCGCTGGCGCAGCTCGCCGGTGAGGCGCAGCCGGGTCTCGGGCTGGAACACGACGTTGTCGACCAGATAGGGCTTGATCACGATCTCGATCTCGCCCGTGGCATCGCCGAAGCTGTAGCTCTCGGCGCCTGTGACGGCGAGGACCAGCCCCTCGAGCCGCACGACGCTGTTGTTGGTGGCGCTGCGGGCCTCGGCGACCGACATCGGGGTCTGGGCCGGAGCCGCGAGACCGAGCGCGAGCCCGATCCCGAGAATGGCGGCGGACAGCGTGAGGCGCGTCGATCGTCTCCTGGCTGAGAGGGTCAGTGTGCCATCACCACCGGGATCATCGCCCGGTCGACGATGGTCTGGCTCGCGCCGCCAAAGAGGCTCTCGCGCTCGCGGCTGTGGCTGTAGGCGCCCATCAGCAGAACGGTGGCGCCGAGCTCGCCCGCGCCGGCCAGAAGCGTGCGCCCGATATCGCCCCCGTCGCCGATCTCGCGGGTCTCGGCCGCGATCCCGCGCACCGCGAGATAGGCGTGGAGATCGCCCGCCCGCGCCGCCTCGGGCGCGACGCCGATCGTCAGGATCGTCACCCGGGCGGCCCGCTGCACGAGGTCGATCCCGAGGGCGACGGCATGCGCCGCCTCGGTCGAGCCGTTCCAGGCGATCACCATATGCTCGAGCAGATCCTCGCGGATCTCGCCCGGCGGGCACATCAGAACCGGACGCCCGGTCCGGGTCAGCGCCGAGTAGAGCGTGTTGTAGCCGAGATTGCTCTCGCGGTCGGGCTTGGCGACGCAGATGAGATCGGCGAGCCGCCCGCGCACGCCCAGGATCTCCGCCTGCCGGCCCTGCACCTCGCGCCAGGAGAAGGACGCCCGGTCGCGCGGCGGAACCTCGCCGCCGGTGACGGCCGCGATGTCGGCCCGGCTCGCGAAAGCCTCGAGGACGCCGCGCACCGCCGCCTCCTCGCTGTCGGCCACCGAGGTCATCTGCTCGGCGATCTGCTCGCGCAGGAAGCTCGGCACCGCCACGCCGTAGGGCACATAGTTCTCCGGCTTGGCCCGGCAGTGCAGCGCCTCGATATGCGCGTTGAAGACGCGCGCCACGGCGGCGGCGTGGCCGAGCACACAGTCGGCCCAGCCATCGCCGCGCACCGGCACCAGGATCTTGGCGATCGTCATCGGCGGCTCCCCGAGGCCTCAGAAGAGGCCTTCAATCTCGCCGACCTCATTATAGCGAATGTTCTCCGCAGAGGGGACGCGGGGCAAGCCCGGCATGGTCATGATCTCCCCGCAGATCGCCACGACAAAGCCGGCCCCCGCCGAGAGTCGCACTTCGCGCACCGGCAGATCGAAGCCCGTCGGCGCGCCGCGCAGGTTCGGATCCGTGGTGAAGGAGTACTGCGTCTTGGCCATGCAGATCGGCAGATGGCCATAGCCCGCCTCTTCCCAGGTGCGGAGCTGGTCGTGGATCTTCTTGTCCGCCACCACATTGTCGGCGCGGTAGATCTCCTTGGCGATGGTCTCGATCTTCTGCCAGAGGCTCTGCTCGTCGGGATAGAGGGGCTTGTAGTTCGCGGTCCCGCCCTCGCAGAGCGCCACCACCTTCTCGGCCATCTGCGCGATGCCTGCGCCGCCATGGGCCCAGTGTCGGTTGACCACCGCCTCGACGCCCTTCTCGGCGCAATAGGCGATCATCGCCTCGAGCTCCTCGTCGGTGTCGGTGACGAAGTGGTTGATCCCGACGATCGCCGGCACGC
>CAYORO010000338.1:0-4012 GCA_964406355.1 uncultured Limibaculum sp. | reverse complement strand
GCTCCTCGCCGCCGCCGGCGAACACGATGTCCTGCTTGCCCCACTGGATCTGCTCGGACGCCGCCCCGATGCAATGCGCCGAGGTCGAGCAGGCGGAGGTGATCGAGAAGTTCACCCCCTTGATCTTGAAGGGCGTCGCAAGCGTGGCGGAGTTGGTCGAGCTCATCGCCTTGGTGACGCCGAAGGGGCCGATCCGCTTGGTGCCGCCGGATTTCGCAACCGTCTGATGCGCCGCGAAGATCGCCTTGGTCGACGGCCCGCCCGACCCCATCACGAGGCCCGTGCGTTCGTTCGAGACCTCGCCCTCGGAGAGCCCGCTGTCGGCGATCGCCTGGGTCATCGCGATGTAGTTCCAGGCCGCCCCGTCGCCCATGAAGCGGCGCACCCGCTTGTCGACCTGCGCCTCGATATCCACCGTGGGCCGCCCGTGCACCTGGCAGCGGAAGCCGTGCTCGGCATAGTCGGGCTCGAACACGATACCGGACCGGCCCTCGCGAAGGCTCGCCGTCACCTCCTGAGCATTCGAGCCGATCGACGAGACGATGCCGATCCCGGTGATCACCACACGCCGCATGGGTCTCCTTCTCCCCGTCGTGGTCGCCCGCGTGCCTGCCCGTCCGAGCCGGCCCGTCAGGCGGGGTCGGGATCCGTGAAGAGCCCCACCCGCATGTCCTTGACCGTGTAGATGACCTCGCCGTCGAGCGCCATCTCGCCATCCGCGATGCCCATCTTGAGCTTGCGGTCGATCACCCGCTTGAGGTTGACCGTATAACGCACGAGCCGCGCCGTCGGGGTCACCTGGCCGGTGAACTTCACCTCGCCGACGCCGAGCGCGCGGCCCCGTCCCGGCAGCCCGAGCCAGCCGAGGAAGAACCCGGTCAGCTGCCAGAGGGCGTCGAGCCCGAGACATCCCGGCATCACCGGATCGCCGAGGAAGTGGCAGCCGAAGAACCAGAGATCGGGCTTCACCTCGAGCTCGGCCACCGCCTGTCCCTTGCCGTCGGGTCCACCGGTCGCCGAAATCGAGGTGATGCGGTCAAACATCAGCATCGGCGGGGCGGGCAGCTGGGCGTTGCCTGGGCCGAAAAGCTCGCCCCGCGCACAGGCCAAAAGCGCCTGATAGTCGAAGCTCGCCGCGCGTTCGCTCATCGTCACCCTCTGCTGACGTCCACCGATCGAGCCCCCCGACCGGTTCGCGGTTCCCTATCACTGCCATGCGCCACTGCACAAGAACCGCTGCCACTCCTCGGCATCGGCCCCTGACCGCCACGCACCGGGAGCGCCAGACTGTCGCGGACGGTTTTCTCTGGCAAGAGCATAGGGCATCGCGCTAAGTTGCCGGGCAAGTGTGCTGTGCAGGGTGAGGCGCGACCGGCCGGGCGGGGGCTGGAGCCACCTGACAGTCCATGCGTGATGCGGGGATGATGGACAAGACCACCTCACAGAAGCGAGCCTCGGACTGGCTCTCGAGCGCGGGACTCCGCCCGACACGCCAGCGTCTGGCGCTGGCCGAGCTGCTCGTGGGCGACGGTCGGGGTCGGCACGTCACGGCCGAGGCGCTCTTCGAGGCGGCCCGGGACGCAGGGCGCCCGGTCGCGCTTGCGACCGTCTACAATACGCTCAAATCCTTCACCGAAGCGGGGCTCCTCGTCGAGGTGGTGGTCGACGGCGCACGCAGCCATTTCGACACCAACACCAGCGACCACGCCCATTTCTACTGGGAAGACGGCGGGTATCTCACGGATGTGCCGGGCGGCGCGATGAAGCTCGACACGCTGCCCGAGCCACCGGAGGGCGCCGAGATCTCCAAGATCGACATCGTCATCCGCCTGCGCCGCAAGACCCAGCCTACCGCCTGAGCAGCAGGGGCGAGCGCCGCGGCGCCGGCTCACGGCTTGACCCACTCCATCACATGGAAGAATGGCACGCGCGCCGCCCGACCCGCCCAGTCCTCTGGCCCGCCGATCGGGGCCGGCTCGGCAAAATGGGTGAGCCGGAGCCCGGCCGCAATCAGCGCCTGGAGGTAGGCCTCCATCGGCCGGTGCCAGTTCTCGATGCGGATGCCGCTCCAGGCGACGGTCTCAGGCCGTTCCTCGAGATATCGGTCGAGCGCGACATAGAGCGGCCGGCCGCTCGGGTCCCGGTGCCAGGCGGCGCCCTCGCGCCCGAGTGCATTGGTCGTCACGAAGCCGTTGAGATTGGCGATCAGCAGCACGCCGCCCGGCTCCAGCACGCGGGCCATCTCGGCGATGGCGGCCTGGTGGTCGGCGATGTCGATCAGCGTCAGATAGCTGACCACGAGATCGACCGCGCCGGCCGGAAACTCGAGGCGCTCGGCCCGGCCCTCGCGATAGTCGCCCTCGGGGTCGCGGGCGCGGGCCGCGTCGAGCAGCCGCGCGGTGGGGTCGATCCCCATGGTCGCGATCCCTTCGGCACGCAGCATGCGGCAGAACCGCCCCTCGCCACAGCCGATGTCGAGCGCCCGGCGAAAGCGCCGCCCACGCACCCGGGCGAGCATGGCCGGATCAAGCACGAACCGGCGGGAGAGATCGCCCGCCGCGCCCTGCTCGGCGATCCAGGCCGCGGCCGAGGCGGACCAGCCGCCATCCTCGGGCTCGTCGCGGCTCACTCGCCGAAGATCTCCTCGGCTCCGGCGCCCCAGAGCGCGGATTTCGGCACCCAGCCCGCATGGCCGTCGGTCTCGATGCGGCACCAGAAGCGCTCGCAGGCGTCGATCTTCGCAATCACCCCGGCCTCGGCACAGGCCACCGCATCCGCGGGCGGCGCCGCCGCGGCGCAGGCGATGCCGAGCGCCACCCCCACCGGCCGCTGGCGCAGCACGGCACCCGGGGCGGTGACGATCGCCGTCCGCCGACCGCTGATCAGCGCGTGATAGACCCAGCCCTCGTCGCCCTCATGGTCGCGGATCCTTCGCCAGCCCTCGTATTCGTCGAGCACCAACACCGGCAGGCCCGAGCGGCGGAGCACCCAGTCGACACGATAGTCGAGCCCGGGCCCGCGGCGCAGATTGATCTTGGAGGCGTTGAGCGAGACGAAGCGCGGCATCGGCAGATTGGTGACCGGCCCGCTCGCCTCGCCGAGCGGGGGCACCGGATCGGGCGCCGCCGCAGCGGGAGTGACGAGCAGCGCCAGCCCGACGAGCCCGGAGATCGCCCCCCCGCAGATCGCCCGTGACACCAACGCCCAGAACTTCGCGCACATGCCCCCGTCCCCTGGTCCCCTGGCCGTGTTGTCGGCGCCTGTGCAAAACGCCCGCCAGCACGGATTACCCCTAGCCGGGGCCGCGGGCGAAAATTATCACGGGTCCGCCAGCCGAGAAAGGAAATCACCCGATGAGCCGCGAGCGCCCGAAAGTCGTCGTCACCCGGAAGCTGCCCGAGCCGGTCGAGACGCGCATGTCGGAGCTCTTCGATGTCCGGCTCAACGCGGGCGACACGCCGATGAGCCATGCCGATCTGGTCGAGGCGGTGAGGGACTGCGACGTCCTGGTGCCGACGCTGACCGACCGGATCGACCAGGGCGTGCTCGCGGCGGCCGGGCCCGACCTGCGGCTGATCGCCAACTACGGCGCAGGCGTCGATCATATCGACGTGGCGACCGCGCGGACCCGGGGCGTTCTCGTCTCCAACACGCCGGGTGTGCTGACCGAGGACACCGCCGACATGACCATGGCGCTGATCCTCGCGATCCCGCGGCGGATCACCGAGGGCCAGGCTCTGATCCAGGGCGGGCACTGGGGCGGCTGGAGCCCCACCGCGATCTGTGGCCACCGGATCTGGGGCAAGCGGCTCGGCATCCTCGGCATGGGGCGGATCGGGCAGGCGGTGGCGCGGCGCGCCCGCGCCTTCGGCCTGCAGATCCACTACCACAACCGTCGCCGGGTGCATGGCGATATCGAGACCGCACTCGACGCGACCTATTGGGAGAGCCTCGACCAGATGCTCGCCCGCATGGACATCGTGTCGGTCAACTGCCCGCACACGCCGGCCAC
>CAYORO010000337.1:0-4013 GCA_964406355.1 uncultured Limibaculum sp. | reverse complement strand
GCCGATGTCGGCGAGGCGCGTCTGGATCTCGGCGATGCGGTCGGGCTGTTCGGCCGTCTCGGCCTCGGCGAGGAGCGCCGCGCGTTCGGTGTCGGCCGCCAGCACGATCTCGATCAGCGGCTCGGGGCCGGCCGGCACCTCCTGCGCGCCGCCGCCGATGCGCGCGCGCTCGGGCAGCTCGATCTCGCCCTGATCCGGCGTGAGCTCTGAGCGGATCAGCCGGACCAGCGTCGTCTTGCCGGTCCCGTTGCGCCCGACAAGCCCGACGCGCGTGCCCGCAGGCAGCCGTGCGCTCGCCCCCTCGAAGAGCGGCCGCCCGGCCATCGCGAAGCTCATCTCGCGGATCGTCAGCATGGCTTCGGGCTAGCAAAGGGCGGATCGCCGGTCCAGTGGGCCGGGGGCCGAGATTCGCAGGCCTCGCACAATCGCGCGCGCGTCCCTATGTCCGGGAACCGGATGCAGCACGGAGCGACGCGCAATGGCAGGGTTCGACACCGACGGCACGATGCGCGCGCTCTATCTCGGGCTGCTGACGATGGGGCTTCTGGTGTTCCTGTTCGCCCAGTATCGCGACCGGCTCGGCACCGCGATCCAGCACGCCGCAATCTGGGTGCTGATCTTCCTCGGCGCGATCCTGGCCTACGGCTTCAAGGACCAGATCAGCTCGGCGCTGATGCCCAGCATCCCGAGCACGGGTCCCGATGGCGAGATCCGGCTGGCGCGCGCCGCCGACGGACATTTCCATGCACGGATCGGGCTGAACGGGGCGCCGGTCGAGTTCCTCGTCGACACCGGTGCGAGCGACATCGTGCTGTCGCGGCAGGACGCGCTGGCGGCCGGGATCGACCTCTCGCAGCTCGTCTTCACGGGCGCGGCCGCCACCGCCAACGGCCTGGTCAGCGTGGCCCCGGTGCGGATCGACCGGCTGGAGTTCGCCGGGCGCACCGAACGCAGCGTACCGGCGGTTGTGACCGACGGCGACATGCCGGTCTCGCTCCTCGGCATGCGCTATCTCGACCGCTTCGCCGAGTTCACGGTGCGCGGCGACACCATGCTGATCCGCCGATAGGGCCACGCGGCCAATCGACGGCCCGGGTCGGGAGCGGCCCGTCCCAACCGCGCTCGACCGTCAGCTGCCGTCGGGCGCGCTGTCACTGAAGAAGGGCGGCCGGTCGCGCCATGCCTTGCCCGACTTCATCAGATCATAGCCATACTGCGCGAGGGACCGCATGTAGTCCTGATCGAAGAGCTGCGGGCTGGACTCGTCAAAATCGGCACCGATCCACGTCGCATAGTAGTTGCCACCGCGGATCCGGGTCGCCTCATAGGCCGCGATCAGATTGACCACGCCCTGCGCCCAGATCAGCGTTGACACCGAGCGGCCGGCCACCTCGACGAGATCGTGGGCGACCCGCTGGGTGCGCGGCGTCACGCGACCGTTGCGCACAAGATAGAAGGTCGGCACACCGCCGATCGCGTCGACCTCCCGCAGCCGCTCGCGCAGGGCCTGTTGCCAGCCGGCGAGGACGATCGTCTGCGAGATCACGCCGCCATCGGCATGGATCTCGTCATAGACGGTGCCGTCGACCTCCACCTCGAACAGCACCGGCGGGAAGGCGACCGGAACCGCGGCCGAGGCCAGGAGCGCGTTGACGAAGAGCTCCCGCGCATTGGGGGCTCCGCTGGCGGCGATCGCGCCCATGTTCCAGACGACCGGCCGCTGCGCCTCGAGATGCGCGGTCTGGACGAACAGCCGCCGGCCCCGCATGTGTTCGCGCGCGATCTCGGCGAGGAACTCCTCGGTGGCGAACCGCTCGATCAGCTCCCTGAGCGGCGAGGTGTCGGAGATCGAGGCGGCCCCGAGCACGTCGATCCAGAGCCGGTCCCGGAAGATCGCGTCGGGCGGGAACTCGCCGTAGACGGCGCCGAGGTCGTCGTCATAGTCCGAGCCGAGGAAGACGAATGGCGCGGCCAGCGCGCCCGTGCTCACCCCGGTCACGACCGTAAATTCGGGGCGCGTGCCAAGCTCGGTCCAGGCCCGCATCAGCCCCGCGGTGAAGGCCCCGTCATCCGCGCCGCCCGAGAGCGCAAGCAGGCTGCGATCGCGGCCGGTGCCATGACGCTCCCACTGGGCCATCAGTTCGTCGGCGAAGCCGCCGAAGTCGCCAGGCGGAGCATCGGCCCAGTACCGCGCATTGGGGATGCCGGGGATCGTTGCGTCTTCGATGCGATCGAGCGGGATCGGAGTGCGCTCGATGGCGCCTGCGCAGGCCCCGAGAAGCAACCCCAAGAGGACGACCAAGCAAGCGCGCATGAGGAGGGCTCCCAGCAAGATCGGCGATCGGTCACCGGCACCCGAGATCGGGCTCTCGGCGTCGTGACGCTATGGCGCGCCGGACCGGTCCGCAAGCGACTTGCGGGTGCTGGCCGGCACGTCCGCCGCGCCGCCCCCTCAGCGCTACCCCAGCCGGTCCGCAGGATTCTGCAAGGACTTGAGAGGATGCTGGAATATCTGCGCCGCGCCTCGGGGTACCGCTGATCTCGCCGGACACTGCTGAGTTTGCCGACATCGGGGCGCCAACTGGTGCGCCCCATTGCCCGACGCCGACCGTCCTCGCAACTGGAGACCCAAGCCATGCCCCTCACACGTCGCGCCTTCACCCGCAGCCTGCTCGTCGCCCCCGCCACCACCGTCGCCGCGAGCGGTGTCGCGCTGTCGCCGAGCCTCGCAAGCGCCGGCGCCCTGTCGGCGCCCGTCCCCCACGCAGCCGTCCAGATCGGACGCTTCACCGTGCATGTCCTCACCGACGGCTTCCACGACATGCCGTTCGGTTTCTTCACAGGGCCGGGCGTCGACCGGATTCCCGCACAGGCCGACGCGGCCCATGTGAGCCGCCCCGGCGGCGCGCTGCGCATCGGGTTCGCCCAGTACCTGATCGACGACGGGTCGCGGCTGATCCTCGTGGACACCGGTCCCGCCGGCGGCATCGGCGAGCACACCGGCAAGCTGCCGAGCGCGCTCGCCTCGCTGGGCGTGGCCCCCGCCGATATCGACGCCGTGATCCTCACGCACACCCATTTCGACCATATCTCGGGCGCGGTGCTGGGCGGCGAGGCGGTCTATGGCGAGGCCGAGACCTATGTCGATCGCCGCGACGTCGCCTATTTCACCGACCCCGCCGCCCGGTCCTCGACCCCGGACTTCCTGCGCTCGTCCTTCGACGCCACCGACGCGCTGGTCCGCCTCTATCCGCGCCTCCAGCAGATCGAGGGCGATCACGACCTGATGTCGGGGATCTCGACCGTCGATCTGACCGGGCACACGCCGGGCCATATCGGGGTGCGGATCGCCGATGGCGGCACCTCGATGCTGCTCGTCTCCGACATGCTGTTCCATCCGCTGGTGCATCCGCGGCGGGCCGATGTGGGCTTCATCTTCGAGCAGGACGTGGCGGCGGCCGACGCCATGCGGGCGCGCTTCTACCCGATGGCGGCCGACGAGGGCGGCCTGATCGCCGCGACCCATATGCCGTTCCCGGGGCTCGGCCGGATCGGTCGTGACAACGGGGCGCTGACCTGGGTGCCCGACAACTGGGCCTATGTGAGCTGATCCAAGGTGGCGCGCGGGCCACGCGCGCCACGCCCCGCCGCCCATCGCACGACCGGTCGACGCGCCGATTGTTCCCGGTCTGACCTCGGCTGTTCCGCGAGCAACCAGTTTCATCCGGGAGAAGCCGGATCCTGCAAAGGGCTGAGGTCAATCTGACAGACCGCGGAGCGATCCTGGCCCAGTCTCCGGCGCATCGACACACGGCGCCTGCCCCGCCAGCCACCAAGAAACCCCGAGAGGACCCACCATGAGCACCAACGAGCATTCCCACCAGACCGGCACCGACGCCGCGGGCGTCGATCCGGAGCGCCGCCGCCTCCTCGCCGGAGCCGCCGCCACCGGCGCGGCCGGCGCGGCCGGGCTCACCGCCGGCGCGGCCCAGGGCGCCACGCCCGAGGCGCGC
>CAYORO010000336.1:0-4098 GCA_964406355.1 uncultured Limibaculum sp. | reverse complement strand
ATCTCGGGCATCTGCCGGTCGAGGGCCGCGGACCGTCGACGGTCTCCCATGTCCAGATGGTGTTCCAAAACCCCTTCGACACGCTCACCCCCTCGATGACGGTGGGCGACCAGATCTGCCGGGTGCTGGAGATCTTCGAGATCGGCGCGAGCGACGCCGAACGCTGGGACAAGATGCTCGAGCTCCTCGACCTCGTGAAGCTGCCGCGCGAGTTCGCCACCCGGATGCCGCGCCAGCTCTCCGGCGGGCAGAAACAGCGCATCGGCATCGCCCGCGCCTTCGCCGGCCGGCCCCGCCTCGTGGTGGCCGACGAGCCGGTCTCCGCGCTCGACGTCTCGGTGCAGGCCGCGGTGACCAAGCTGCTGACCGATATCCAGCGCGAGAGCCGGACCACGATGCTCTTCATCAGCCACGATCTCGGCGTGGTCCGCTATCTCGCCGATCGCGTGGTGGTGATGTATCTCGGCGAGATCATGGAGCAGGGGCCGACCGAGGCGGTGTTCGCGCCGCCCTACCACCCCTATACCGAGGCGCTGCTCTCCGCCGTCCCGGTCGCCGACACCCATGTGAAGAAGCGCCATGTGGTGCTCGAGGGCGAGCTGCCCTCGCCGCTGAAGCGCCCCAAGGGCTGCCCGTTCCAGACCCGCTGCCGCTACTTCATCCCGGGCACCTGCGACCAGCCCCTGCCGCACAAGGAGATGGGGCCGGGCCATGTCGTCCACTGCCACCTCTCCGAAGACGTGCTCAATGCGATGGAGCCGGTGATCACCGTCGAAAGCGCGCCGGCCGCGGAGTGATCCGCGCGACGCTCCTCGCGGCGTTTCTGGCCGGCCCGGCCGCAGCGGCAGAGATCCTCACGATCCAGCATGAGGGGCTCGACCGGCAGATGCGCGTCGCCAATGCCGGCGAGGCGCCGCGTCCGACGATCATCCTGCTCCACGGCTATCGCCGGCCCGAGCTGTGGGCGGAGATCGGCACCGATCTCTCCGGGGTCGCATGGGAGCGGCTCGAGGCGCTCGGCGCCGAGGAAGGCTTCGTCGTCGCGCATCCCGCCTCGCTCGCCGGGCGCTGGGGGATCATCGATGTCGAGGCGAGCCAGCACCCCGAGACCGGCGAGACGGTCGACGATGTGGGCTTCGTGCTGGCCGCGGCCGAGCGGCTCATCGCCGACGGCGTTGCGGACCCCGCGCGGCTCTATCTCGCCGGGATCTCCGATGGCGGCATCCTCAGCCTCAAGCTGCTTTGCGAGGCCAAGCACGGCTTTGCGGGGGCAGCCCCCCTGATCCCGATGCTCTACGAGAAATGGTACGACAGCTGCGATCCGCAGCCGGTGCGCATGATCCTGGTGGCCGGCACCAACGACCGCATCCTGTTCTATGACGGCTGGCTCGCCCAGGACCGGACAGCGGTGGCGATCCCGCAGATCACGCGCCGCTTCGCCCGGGCCTTCGGCTGCGACCGGCAGAAGACCGATCCGCTGCCCGATCCGGTCGCCGAGGACGCCAGCCACATCCGCCTCACCTGGTATCGACAATGCGAGGGCGGCCCGCCGCTCGAGGGCCCGGCGGAGGCCTCGCCCGTCTGGCTGATGCGGGTCGAAGGCGGCGGGCACACCCTGCCCCATCCCGACCCGGTCGATCCCGACTGGGCGGCCCGTGCCGGCGGGCACAACCGCGACATCGACACGGCGGTCGAGATCTGGCGTTTTCTCTCGCGCGATCGCGGGCCTGCCGACTGAGCATCGGCCCGCCTGCGTCACCCGGCTGTCACCGGGGTGATGCGGGGCTGACACAGGGCTCGGGTATCGGCCGGGGGTCAAATCCCAGATCGGAGGATCCCCCATGACCCGACTGCTGATCACCGTCGCAGCCGCCGCGATCGCCAGCGCCGCCCCCGCCGCCGAGGAGGTGACCGCCACGCTCCGCGGCCACGCCATGCTGCCGGCGCTCTCCTTCGCGATCCCGCCGGCGGATGCGCCGCGCGCCCTCTTCGTCTCGGGCCGCTTCACCGGCACCGGGAACCTGCGCACCGAGGACCTTTTCTCGATCGAGGGCCGCACCTGGATCGGCCCGCGCGACGGCGAGAAGCGCGCCACCGGCCTCTCGCTGCCCTTCGTCGGCCAGCCGATCCAGGGCTTCTCGGGCGTCCAGCATCTCGGCGACGGGCTGTTCCTCGCGCTCTCGGACAACGGTTTTGGCAACAAGGTCAACTCGGTCGACGCCATGCTTATGGCGCATCTGATCCGGCCCGACTGGGAGGCCGGCACGGTCGCGATCGAGCGGACCGTGTTCCTCTCGGACCCGAACCGCGTGCTCCCCTTCGCGATCGCCAACGAGAACACCGAGGGCCGCTATCTGACGGGCGCCGATTTCGACATCGAGTCGATCCAGCTCGTCGATGATCATATGTGGTTCGGCGACGAGTTCGGGCCTTATGTCTTCGCGACCGACATGGACGGCCGGATCGTCGAGATCCACGAGACCAAGCTCGGCGACCGCACGCTCCGCTCGCCCGACCATCCGGGCCTCAAGCTGCCGAACCTGCCGGGCGAGGTCACCTTCGACGTCCGCCGCTCCCGCGGCTTCGAGGGGATGGCACAGTCGGTCGACGGCACCACGCTCTACCCGCTGATCGAGGGCCCGATCTGGGACGCCGAGGCGGGTGATGTCGAGAAGGAGGACGGCCGCGAGTATCTGCGTCTCCTCGAGTTCGACGTCGCGTCGCGCGCCTGGACCGGCAACGCGTGGCGCTACCCGCTCGAGGTCAACGGCAACAATATCGGCGATTTCAACATGATCTCCGAGACCCGGGGCCTGGTGATCGAGCGCGACGGCGGCGAGGGCGACCCGGCTGAGGCCTGCGCCGAGGGATCGGATGGCCTCGACTGCTTCTTCCGCCCGGCCGAGTTCAAGCGCGTCTACCTGATCGAGCTCGGCGAGGCCGGCAGCGCGGTCGAGAAGCTCGCCTATGTCGACCTGATGAACATCGCCGATCCGGATGCCGTCGCGCTCCGCGGCCGCAACGCGGACGGAAAGTTCACCTTCCCGTTCGTCACCATCGAGGACGTCGATATGGTCGATGACGAGCACATCATCGTCGGCAACGACAACAACCTGCCGTTCTCGACCGGTCGCGCCATCGGCGAGGCTGACGACAATGAGTGGATCCTGCTCCATGTCGGCGACATGCTGAAGTGAGGCCGCTCGGCTGACGTCCGGGGCCGGTCCGCCGGGTCGGCCCCTTTCGCCCGCGCCGGCGCATCTCTATCCTTCGTCCAAGGGGTGCGAGACCTGCCCCGTGGAGGAGACGATGTTCGACGCCAGCATGCGGTTCGGCCTGCGCGAGGAGGTGGAGGCGCTCCGTGACAGCGTGCGTCGCTTCGCACAGGCCCGCATCGCCCCCATCGCCGATCGGATCGACCGGGAGAACCGCTTTCCGACGGAGCTCTGGGGCGCGATGGGCGATCTGGGGCTGCTCGGGATCACCGTGGGCGAGGAGTTTGGCGGCGCGGGGCTCGGCTATCTCGCTCACGCCGTTGCACTCGAGGAGATCAGCCGGGCCTCGGCCTCGGTCGGGCTGTCCTACGGCGCGCATTCCAATCTCTGTGTGAACCAGATCCGGCTGAACGGCACGCCGGAGCAGCATGCCCGCTTTCTGCCGGGTCTTGTCACGGGCAGCCATATCGGGGCGCTCGCCATGTCGGAACCGGACGCCGGCTCGGATGTCGTGTCGATGCGGCTCTCCGCCGAGAAGCGCAACGACCGCTTCGTCCTCAACGGCATGAAGATGTGGATCACCAATGGCCCCGATGCGGATGTCCTCGTGGTGTATGCCAAGACCGATCCCGAGGCGGGGCCCGGGGGCATCACCGCCTTCATCATCGAGAAGGCGATGGCCGGGTTCTCGACCGGCCCCCATCTCGACAAGCTCGGGATGCGGGGCTCCAACACCTGCGAACTGATCTTCGAGGATGTCGAGGTGCCCTTCGAGAATGTCCTCGGCGCGGAAGGGCACGGGGTGCGGGTGCTGATGTCGGGGCTCGATTACGAGCGGGTGGTCCTGGCGGGCGGACCGCTCGGGATCATGGCCGCCGCCATG
>CAYORO010000335.1:0-4112 GCA_964406355.1 uncultured Limibaculum sp. | reverse complement strand
GCCAACCTCTACTGGTTCCGCAAGGACTGGTTCGACCGCGAGGACCTGCAGGCGCGGTTCCGCGAGCTCTACGGTTACGATCTCGGCGTGCCGGTCAACTGGTCGGCCTACGAGGACATCGCCGAGTTCTTCTCCGAGCACGTGCGCGAGATCGACGGCGTGCGGATCTACGGGCACATGGACTACGGCAAGCGGGCGCCCGATCTCGGCTGGCGGATGACCGACGCCTGGCTCTCGATGGCCGGCGCCGGCTCGACCGGGATCCCGAACGGCGTGCCGGTGGACGAGTGGGGCATCCGGATGCCCGAGGGCACCTGCAACCCGGGCGGCGCCAGCGTCGCGCGCGGCGGCGCGGCCAACGGGCCCGCGGCGGTCTACGCGATCCGCAAATGGGACGAGTGGCTCCGGAACTACGCCCCGCCGGCCGCGGCCAACTACGACTTCTACCAGTCGCTGCCGGCGCTCTCCCAGGGCAACGTCGCCCAGCAGATCTTCTGGTACACCGCCTTCACCGCCTCGATGGTCGCGCCCAAGGAAGACGGCAACAACACCGTCGACGAGGAGGGCAACCCGCTCTGGCGGATGGCGCCCTCGCCCAAGGGCCCCTACTGGGAGGAGGGCCAGAAGCTCGGCTACCAGGATGCCGGGTCGTGGACGATCCTCAACTCGACACCGCTCGACCGCGCCAAGGCCGCTTGGCTCTATGCGCAGTTCGTCACCTCGAAGACCGTCGATGTGAAGAAGTCCCATGTCGGGCTCACCTTCATCCGCGACTCGAGCGTGCGCCATGAGAGCTTCACCGAGCGCGCGCCCAAGCTCGGCGGCCTCGTCGAGTTCTACCGCTCGCCGGACCGCGTGCTGTGGTCGCCCACCGGCATCAACGTGCCGGACTATCCCAAGCTCGCGCAGATCTGGTGGCAGCAGATCGGCGATGTGAACTCCGGTGCCTTCACGCCGCAGGAGGCGATGAACCGCCTCGCCGAGGAGATGGACACCGTGATGGCGCGCATGCAGCGGGCCGATGAGGGCGCCGGCGTCTATGGCGGCTGCGGGCCGCGTCTCAACGAGGCGCGCGATGCCGCCTATTGGCTCAGCCAGCCCGGCTCGCCCAAGGCCAAGCTCGAGAACGAGAAGCCCCAGGGCGAGACGGTCGCCTATGAGGACCTCATCAAGCGCTGGAGCGAGGCGGCCAACTGAGCCACGCCCAGTCACACGCTCCGGGGGCGCGGTGCGCCCCCGGCCACCCCGAAGGCCGGCCAGACGGACCCCGATGACGCTCGAGCTCGCAGAGGTGGAGAAGGAGGTCGGGGGCGAGACCCACATCTACCCCACCGATCTCGTGCTGGAGCCCGGGGAGTTCAGCACGCTCCTCGGCACCACGCGCGCCGGCAAGACCACGCTGATGCAGCTGATGGCGGGGCTCGAGCGGCCGACCGCCGGGCGCATCCGGATGAACGGGCGTGACGTCACCGGCGTTTCGCCGCGCAAGCGCCGCGTGGCGATGGTGCACCAGCAATTCGTCAACTACCCCTCCTTCACGGTCTACGAGAACATCGCCTCGCCGCTCCGGGTCGCGCGGATGGACCGCAAGGAAATCGAGCGCCGCGTCGGCGAGGCGGCCGCGCTGCTGCGCCTCGACGGGCTGCTCGAGCGGCGCCCCTCCGAGCTCTCCGGCGGGCAGCAGCAGCGCACCGCGATCGCGCGGGCGCTGGTGAAGGACGCCGAGCTCGTGCTGCTCGACGAGCCGCTCGCCAATCTCGACTTCAAGCTGCGCGAGGAGCTGCGCGAGGAGCTGCCGCGGCTTTTCGCCGAGAAGGGTGCGATCGTGGTCTATGCGACGACCGAGCCGTCCGAGGCGCTGCTCCTCGGGGGCCGCACCGCGACACTGCACGAGGGGCGGGTCACCGGCTACGGGCCGAGCTCGGCGCTCTACCGCGAGCCCGCCGATCTCGTCACCGCGCGTGTCTTTTCCGAGCCGCCGATCAACACCGTCTCGGTCGAGAAGATCGGCTCGCGGGTCCTCCTCGGCGGCAGCGCGAGCTGGGAGGCGCCCGGCCATCTGAGCGCGCGGCCCGACGGGTCCTACACGCTCGCGGTGCGGCCTCACCATGTGCGTCCGGCGTTGGAGCATGACGATGTGGTGGTCGACGGGCATGTGGTCGTGACCGAGCTCTCGGGCTCGGAATCGGTCGCGCATTTCGATCTCGACGGCGATGCCTGGATCTCGCTCGCCCATGGCATCCATGCGCTCGAGGTCGGAGAGCGGGCGCGCTTCGCGGTCGAGCTTGCTGGCGCGCTCTATTTCGACGCCGACGGCCAGCGGATCGGGGCCTGAGATGGCGCGGATCACCCTCGAGGGCCTCGCCCATGCCTATGTCCGCCGCCCTCGGGAGGAGGCCGATTGGGCGCTGAAGGCGCTCGATCTCGAATGGCGCGACGGTGGAGCCTATGCGCTCCTCGGGCCGTCGGGCTGCGGCAAGACCACGCTCCTGAACCTCATCTCGGGGCTGCTGCGCCCGACGCAGGGGCGCATCCTCTTCGACGGGCGCGACGTGACCCGCGCGCCGCCCGACCGGCGCAACATTGCGCAGGTGTTCCAGTTCCCGGTGATCTACGACACGATGACGGTCGCGGAGAACCTCGCCTTCCCGCTCAGGAACCGCGGCGTCGAGCCTGCGCGCATCGGCCCGCGCGTGGACGAGATCGCGGCAATGCTCGAGCTCGAGGACATGGCGGGCGCGCCGGCGGCCGGGCTCTCGGCCGACCAGAAGCAGAAGATCTCGCTCGGCCGCGGGTTGGTGCGCGAGGATGTCGCGGCGATCCTGCTCGACGAGCCGCTGACCGTGATCGACCCGCATCTCAAATGGCGGCTCCGCTCCAAGCTGCGCGAGCTCCATGCCCGCCTGATGCGCACGATGATCTACGTGACGCACGACCAGACCGAGGCGCTCACCTTCGCCGACGAGGTGGTGGTGATGGAGGCCGGCCGCGTCGTGCAGGTCGGCACGCCCGAGGCGCTCTTCGAGCGGCCCGGGCACGTGTTCGTCGGCCATTTCATCGGCAGCCCGGGCATGAACCTGATGCCCGCCGCGCCCGATGGGTCGGGCGCCTGGATCGATGGCGGCCCCTTCGTCGAGGTGGCCAACCCGGCCAAGACCCGCGGCGGGCGCTGCGAGATCGGCGTCCGGCCCGAATTCGTGCGCTTCGTGCCGCGGGAGGAGGGGCTGCCGGCCGAGATCGTCAAGGTCGCCGATGCCGGACGCTACCGCGTGGTCGAGGCCCGGCTCGGCCGGCACATCGTGCGCATGATCGCCCCCGAGGCGGCCGAGATTCCGGCCGAGCCCGCGCTTGCCTTCGAGCCCGAGCGGACCTTCCTCTACCGCGACGGCTGGCTCGCCGGAGAGGCGCCGTGAGCCCGCGGCGCGAGACCCAGGCCGGGTGGTGGTTCGTCCTGCCCGTGCTCATCCTGGTGGCGTTCAACGCGCTGATCCCGCTGATGACGGTGGTCAACTACTCGGTGCAGGAGAGCTTCGGCGACAACGTGTTCTTCTGGTCGGGGCTGCGCTGGTACGAGGAGCTGCTCGCCTCGGAGCGGTTCCACGCCGCGCTCGGCCGGCAGCTGCTGTTCACCGGGCTGATCCTCGCGATCGAGGTGCCGCTCGGCCTCGCCATCGCGCTCTCGATGCCGCGACGCGGGCCCTTCGTGCCGGTCTGCCTCGTGCTGATGGCGCTGCCGCTGCTGATCCCGTGGAACGTGGTCGGCGCGATGTGGAACATCCTGGCGCTGCCGGATATCGGGCTGCTCGGCTACGGGCTCAATGCGCTCGGCTGGGACTATAACTTCACCCGCGATCCGTTCGACGCGTGGTTCACCATCATCCTGATGGATGTCTGGCACTGGACGTCGCTGGTCGCGCTCTTGGCCTTTGCCGGGCTGACGGCGATCCCAGAGGCCTACTACCAGGCGGCGCGGATCGACGGCGCCTCGCGGCTCGCGGTGTTCCGCCATATCGAGCTGCCGAAGATGAGCCGGGTGCTGACCATTGCGGTGCTGCTGCGCTTCATGGACAGCTTCATGATCTACACCGAGATCTCGGTGCTGACCGGCGGCG
>CAYORO010000334.1:0-4143 GCA_964406355.1 uncultured Limibaculum sp. | reverse complement strand
TTCGCGGTTGCTCACCGCGTCAAAGGCCATATCGCGGCACCATTCTCAACAAAATTTAGCAAAGGCATGTGGTGTATGAAAGCCAACCTCACTCGCGAACCTCGTGAGGTTTACTTGGGTTAGGTTTTCCACGCGCGGCGAATGTCTCCTTCGACACGCCGCACCGCGGCGCCGATGATCGGAGACGGATGTCTGCAACGGGGCCGAGACCGCCGGCCGTCGGTGAGGGCGGAATAGTGCTTCTGTTGCAGCGCCGGATGACGGCTGCGAGACCCCAACGAGAAACGCTGTAATCAATACATGTGCAGCGCAACATCAGGGTCAGCAAATTCGACTCTTGCCGCATGCTGCGGTGCAGTCGGAATCCAGCCATTTGCTGCAGTCGCGTCGCGCCCGGTAGGCCGGATACCCGATTTTTGGACTGATAGGACTTATCCAATGACGGTTGGAGCGTGTGCTCCCTCCTTCACGGAAGATGATGGACACGTTGATTGCCTTGCGCTCTGCTCCGACTAATTTCATCCAAAGGGCATCGAAACGCCGCAGCTTTAAGATCGGCAAAAAACGACAAAAACGGGAGGCCGCCGGATGATCCCCGGTATGTTTGAATACCATCGCCCCGCTGCGATCGGCGAGGCGATTAGTCTGCTCCAAAACCTTGGCGACGAGGCCCGCATCCTCGCGGGAGGGCACAGCTTGATACCGATGATGAAGCTGCGCATGGCCGCGGTCGAGCATCTGATCGATCTGCAGGATATCGCGGAGTTGGAGGCCATCGAGATCGGGGCAGACACCGCCGTCATCGGCGCGATGGTCACCCAGGACCGGCTGATCACGCATCAGGGGCTGGCCACCGCGCTGCCGATCATTCGCGAGGCGGCCCTCCAGATCGCGGATCCGCAGGTCCGGTATATGGGCACGATCGGCGGCAATGTCGCGAACGGCGATCCGGGCAACGACATGCCGGGCCTGATGCAATGTCTCGACGCCACATTCACCCTGCAGGGCCCGTCCGGTGCGCGCGACATCAGGGCCCGCGCGTTCTTCCACGGCGCCTACGACACCGCGCGCGACGATGCCGAGATCCTAACCAGGGTCTCGATCCCGATCCTGCCGGGGGGTACCGGCTACGCCTACGAAAAGCAGAAGCGCAAGATCGGCGACTACGCGACAGCGGCCGCAGCGGTCACCATCGCGGCGGGCACAGCCTCGGTCGCCATGACCAATCTCGGCGACGGCCCGGTCTGGTCAGAAGCCGCCGGAGCGGCGCTGGCCGCGGGCAATGTCGATGCCGCCGTCGAGGCGACGCTCGCCGCCATCGAGCCCGGCGAGGACATGCGCGGCCCCGTTGCGTTCAAGCGCTCCGTCGCCGGTGTGATCCTGCGCCGCGCGATTGCGCGCGCGCAGTCGCGCATGACCCCTGCCGCCTGAGGACACGAGACATGGCCAAGATCCACGTGAAGATGACTGTCAACGGCGAAGCGGTTGAGGGGCTGGCGGAACCGCGCACCCTGCTTGTCCACTTCCTGCGCGAGACCCTCGGGCTGAAGGGCGCCCATATCGGCTGCGAGACGGGCCATTGCGGTGCCTGCACCATCGACATGGACGGGAAGTCTGTGAAGTCGTGCACCGTCTTCGTCGCCCAAGCCAACGGCGCGGAGATGACCACGGTCGAGGGCATGACCAACCCGGATGGTTCGCTCGGCATCCTCCAGGAGATGTTCCGTGAGCATCACGGGCTGCAGTGCGGCTACTGCACGCCCGGCATGATCATGCGCGCGCACCGCCTGCTCAAGGAGAACCCGAGCCCCAGCGAGGAGGAGGTTCGCTTTGGCATGGCAGGCAATCTCTGCCGCTGCACCGGGTACCAGAACATCGTGAAGGCGATCCTCGCCGCCGCCGCCGCTATGGCCGCTCAGAAGGAGGCCGCCGAATGAACGAACAGACGCTCACCCCCGCAGAGCGCGCAGCGAACCTGAAGGGCCTCGGCTCCTCCCGCAAGCGCGTCGAGGATGTCCGGTTCACGCAGGGCAAGGGCAACTACGTCGACGACATTCAGCTCGACGGCCAGCTCTTCGGGCAGTTCGTGCGCTCGCCATATGCCCATGCCCGCGTGGTCTCGGTCGACAAATCTGCCGCGCTCGCACTGCCCGGTGTGGTGGCGGTGCTGACGGCCGAAGATCTCGCCCCCCTGGGGCTCCACTGGATGCCGACACTGGCCGGCGACACGCAGATGGTGCTGGCCGACGGGAAGGTGCTGTTTCAGGGGCAAGAGGTTGCCTTCGTTGTCGCCACCGACCGATACGTCGCGTCGGACGCGGTAGAGCTGGTGGAGGTCGACTACGAGGAGCTGCCAGTCGTCACCGATCCCTTCGCAGCGGAGGAGCTGGACGCACCGGTGCTGCGCGAGGACCTCGCCGGCAAGACCGAGGGAGCCCACGGCCCCCGGCGCCATCACAACCACATCTTCACCTGGGAGCAGGGCGAGAAAGACACCACCGAGGCGGTGATCGCCGAGGCCGATGTCGTCGCCGAAGAGATGGTGTACTATCACCGCACGCATCCCTGTCCGCTCGAGACCTGCGGCTGCGTCGCCTCGATGGACAAGGTGACTGGCAAGCTCACGCTCTACGGCACGTTCCAGGCGCCTCACGCTGTGCGGACCGTGGCGTCTCTGATTTCGGGGATCGCCGAGCACAACATTCGTGTGATCTCTCCCGATATCGGTGGCGGCTTTGGCAACAAGGTCGGCGTCTATCCCGGCTATGTCTGTTCGATCGTTGCCTCCATCGTCACCGGCAAGCCGGTGAAGTGGATCGAGAGCCGGCAGGAGAACCTGCTCTCCACCGCCTTCGCCCGCGACTACTGGATGAAGGGGCGCATCTCGGCCACGCGGGAGGGCAAGATCACCGGGCTCTGCTGCCATGTGACCGCAGACCATGGCGCGTTCGACGCCTGAGCCGATCCGACCAAGTTCCACGCCGGATTCTTCAACATCTGCACCGGTTCTTACGACATCCCCGTTGCCTATCTCGCGGTCGACGGCATCTACACCAACAAGGCGCCGGGCGGCGTTGCCTATCGGTGCTCGTTTCGAGTGACCGAGGCGGCCTACTTCATCGAGCGCATGATCGAGGTGCTGGCGATCAAGCTGAACATCGACGCGGCCGAACTGCGCCGGATCAACTTCATCCGCAAGGACCAGTTCCCCTACCAGTCCGCGCTCGGCTGGGAGTATGACTCCGGCGACTATCACACGGCCTGGGACAAGGCACTGGCCTCCGTCGACTATCAGGCCCTGCGCGCCGAGCAGGCGCAGCGACTTGTGGACTTCAACGCCGGCAAGACGCGCAAGCTGATGGGAATCGGGCTGACCTTCTTCACCGAGATCGTGGGCGCGGGGCCGGTGAAGAACTGCGACATCCTCGGCCTCGGCATGTTCGACAGCTGCGAGATCCGCATCCACCCGACGGGTTCGGCTATTGCGCGCCTCGGCACCATCAGCCAGGGCCAGGGCCATGCGACGACCTTCGCGCAGATCCTCGCCTCCGAGATCGGCATCCCGGCGGACGACATCTCCGTGGAGGAGGGCGATACGGACACCGCGCCCTATGGCCTCGGCACCTACGGCTCTCGGTCGACCCCGGTGGCGGGGGCGGCCACGGCGATGGCTGGCCGCAAGATCCGCGCCAAGGCACAGATGATCGCGGCCTATCTTCTCGAAGTGCACGACGACGACGTGGAGTTCGATGTCGACCGCTTCGTGGTGAAGGGCGATCCGGCCCGGTTCAAGACGATGAAGGAGATCGCCTTCGCCTCCTACAACCAGGCCATCCCGGGGATCGAGCCGGGGCTGGAGGCGGTCAGCTACTACGACCCGCCCAACATGACCTACCCGTTCGGTGCCTATGTCTGCGTGGTCGATGTCGATGTCGACACCGGCGTCGTCGACATCCGGCAGTTCTACGCGCTCGACGACTGCGGCACGCGCATCAACCCGATGATCATCGAGGGCCTGGTGCATGGCGGACTGACTGAGGCGCTGGCGATCGCCATGTGACAGGAGCTGGCGTATGACGAGGCCGGCAATCTCGGCCAGTCGAGCTTCCTCGACTATTTCCTGCCAACGGCGGTCGAGACGCC
>CAYORO010000333.1:0-4164 GCA_964406355.1 uncultured Limibaculum sp. | reverse complement strand
GCCTCAGCCACGCGCCGGAGCAGGCGCAGACCATCGATCTGATCCCCCTCGAAGATCTTGGCGAGCTTGACCATGGCGTCCACATTGCCGCGCCCTGCCGCGACGCAGAGCCAGTCCAGCGCTTCGGTCGTGCTGTAGAGCGTGCCCTCGGGCGCATCGCCCGAGCAGCAGAGCGCGTTTCCGACGGCGTACTGCGCATCCGCGTCGCCGGCGCGCGCGTCGTCGATGTTCCGCCAGACCGTCGCCTTGTCCACGGCGACGGTGGCACCCTCGATCGCCACCGCCCCGCACCCGGCGAGCGAGAGCAGGCTCAGTGCGAGGATCATCCGGGCGGCAGTACGCTTTGTCGCGATGTTCATGGTCGGGCTCAGGGCTTGTGGGATTCGGGAGGTGACGCCCCGGGGGCCGAGGCAGCACCGCTCGCGAGCGAGGCGCTCCCGGCGGAGCAGGCCGGGAACGCCGGTTGCCGCGCTGCATGTCAGCGCTGCGCCCGCTGGGCGTGGGCCTGGAACTCGTCGGTCGTGATCAGGCCGTCGCCGTTGCCGTCGAGGCGGCCGAAGGCCATGCCGTAGCGCCCCATGCGCTGGATCATGGCAGCCTGGCCGATGCCGCTTTCGGCGTTCAGGTCGATCAGCGTGGTGAACTCGCTGAGGGTGAGCGCGCTGTCGCCGTCCGCGTCCGCCTGCATGAAGTTGGCGGCCGCCTGCTCGCGGTCGGGTTGCTGCGCCAGGGCGGAGGGCGCGACGCCGATGACGAGAGCGGCGATCAGGCCGGGGACGGTGATGGTGGTGTTCATGGCTGTGTCCATTGCTGTCTGGGTGAAGCGCCAACGTCCGATCACGTCGGGCGCCGGCGTACGGGTGTGGGTGCGGGTTTGCCGGTCGGGTTGGCGGGTCAGCGGGTGATCGAGCCCTGGCGCGTCACGCTCTGCCCGCGCGGGCCGGTCGAGGTGCGGCTGCCCGAACAGCTGCCGTCCGAGCAACTGCCGCTGCCCTGGCGCGACAGGCTGTAGCCGTAGGGTCCGGTCTTGGTGGTATCGCGCGTGCAGGCCCCGCCCGAGCAGTTGCCCGAGCCTTCGACCGTGCTGGTGCCGCGCAGGCCGGTGAAAGTGCTCTTGCGCTCCCAGGCGCTGGCATCTGCGGCGACACCGGCGGCAAGGATGGCGACGAGGGCGGGAACGGCGACGTTCGTGATCATGACATGCTCCTGTCTCTATCCGGCGACGACCGGGCCTCTGCCGCGTCGTCTGGCGATAGGGATAGGCGCGCCACGTCACCCGGATATCGACGGGGCGAAACGGTCGGTATCGGTCGGTCAACGGCGCGTAACAGTTTGTAAAGGAGGGGCACCGCGGCTTGCCTGCTCGCCCGCCATGGCCAGACTGAGGCGCATGATGGAAGCGCGCCCTGTCATTCTGGTCGTCGACGACGACCCCGAGATCTGCCGGCTGGTCGCCGAGTTCCTGGCCCGCGAGGGGCTGGAGGTCGAAACCGCCGAGGACGCAGTGGCCATGGACGCAGCCATGGCGCGCCGCCGCCCCGACCTCGTGGTGCTCGACCTGATGATGCCGGGCGAGGACGGCCTGTCCGTCTGCCGCCGGCTGCGCGCAAGCAGTGGCCCCGCGATCCTGATGCTGACCGCCAAGAGCGACGAGATCGACCGTGTCGTGGGCCTCGAACTCGGTGCCGACGACTATCTTGCAAAGCCGTTCGGTCCGCGCGAGCTGCTGGCGCGCATCCGTGCCGTGCTGCGCCGGACGGGCGAGCGGGCCGACAGACCCGCAGCCACGCGCCGCCTTGCCTTCGACCGCTTCGTCATCGACCTCGACGCACGCCACCTGGCCGATGCGACCGGTGCTGCGATCACGCTGACAAGCGGTGAGTTCGATCTCCTCGCGTGCTTTGTCGAGCGCCCGCGCCGAGTGCTGTCGCGCGACCAGATCCTCGACCGGCTGCGAGGCCGGGGCGCCGAGCCCTTCGACCGCACGGTCGACATGCTGGTCTCACGCCTGCGCCGCAAATTGGCGACGGTGAGCCCCCATACTGAGATCATCAGCACAGTGCGCAACGGCGGCTACCTGTTCACCGCCGTGGTGCGGTCTGCGCCATGACTGGGCGGCTGAGCCTTTCCTGGCGGGTCGGCCTGATCCTGCTGGTTGGTCTGATGGCCGGCTGGCTTGCCCTCATCACGTTCGGCTATGTCAGCCGCGGCTACGGCGAGCCTGCGGCATTGGCGACGCCGCTGCGCCTGGCCGCTATAGCGGATGTTGTCGAGGGTACTGCGCCGGAGGCGCGCCAGCGCGTGCTGATCGCTCTGCGCACGCCCCACCTCGCCGTCTGGGTCGAGCCTAAGCCACAGACCGCGAGCAAGCTGCCGGAGCTGTCGCCGCTCGATGCCGGTCGAGTTGGGGCCTATCGCGAAGCTTTGGCCGGCCGCCCCCTCGTCATCACGCCCTATGAGACAAGCCGGCCATTCGGCCGCGCCATGGCCAGCGCGCTCAGCGCGGTCGAGTTTCGGATCGGGCTTGCCGGAGGCGAGACGCTGGTCGTCACCAGCGAGAGCCCGCTCATGGTCGCGCCAATCGGTGTGCCGGTCGGCTTCGGCGCGGGTCTCGTCGGCGTCCTGGTGGCGCTAGGGACGCTCATCGTCCTGCATCGTGAGTTCCGCCCCCTCAAGCGGCTCGCCGCGGCCGTCGACCGCGTGGACCCGGGCCTCGGGACACCGCCGCTGCCCGAGATCCGCACCCGCTCGCCCGAGGTCCGAGCCCTTGTGGCCGCCTTCCAGCGGCTACAGGGGCGCATCGATACCCTGATCCGGGCGCGCCTCGCGCTCGTCGGGGGCATCCAGCACGACCTGCGCACCTTCGCGACACGGCTGCGCCTCCGGGTCGACAAGATCCCCGATCCCGAGGACCGCGAACGGGCAAGCGCCGATATCGCGGACATGATCGCGCTGATGGACGATGCGCTGCTCGCGAGCCGCGCGGGCGCGAGCGAACTTGATGAGGAACTGATCGAGCTTGCCCCCTTCGTCGCGGCCGAGGTCGCGGACCGCCAAGCTGCGGGTGCCCCAGTCGAGCTAACGTTGCCGCAGCGCGAGGCCGGGGACGAAGCGCACGAGACCATGGTGCTCGGCGACCGGCTAGCCATACGCCGCATCCTAGCAAATCTCGTCGACAACGCGCTTGCCTACGGGCATCGGGCTCATGTCGCCCTCGTTCCAAGTGGGTCGGAGATCGTGCTGACGGTCGATGACGAGGGGCCCGGTATCCCGGTCGATCAGCGCCCGCTCCTGTTCGAACCCTTCACCCGGACCGAGACCTCGCGCGCCCGCCGGACGGGCGGCTCCGGCCTCGGCCTCGCGGTGGTTCGGCGTCTGGCGGAGGCCCATGGCGGCAGCGTCGCGATCGGCGACGCGCCAACCGGAGGCGCCCGGCTCGCCGTCACACTGCCGCTGTTCTCAGCGAGCGCCGCGGCGCGGACTGATCATGCATGAGCACCATTTCGCGGCGGAGCCGTCGACGAGCGCTTCACTGCAATGGCTGCCCAGTATCCAACCGTGGCCACGGAGCACTCAGATCGAGGAGCAACCGAAATCCACCGAGCACCGCCTTCGACCGCGAGCCTTCCCAGGCCGAACAGCGGCAAAGTCCGCTCCTCCGACCTGATGTGCCGAAGCAGCGAATGCCAGGTGTTGATCTGAGCGATCGGCGCCGACGCGAATGACGGGTTTCGGGAAAGCGCTCGGCACTGCAGCATCGGCGACGCTGGTTGTGCGGCTCATCCGTCCGGCGACTGAGTTGATCGTGCTGCGCCCGCGAAAGGCCGGTTCGTCCGCATCGTCACGCCGTCGAGCGCGGGAATGCTGCGCGTCGTACGAACGGCAGCTCTCGCGTACCGCGACTGCGAACTTGGCCGGAGCGGCTCACGGCAGCTTCGGGCCGAGAGTGCCGGCCGCCAGGGCGGTTGGCGAGCCGATTCGCTGCAGCATGACGGCTCGGAGCCCATTGTTGCATGCCGCACCCGCGAAGGACGTCCGGTACATTCGAAACGGTACCTGAAACATGACATCATCGGCGCTTAGATTGATCGAAAGACGGTTTGGAGCGCAAGGGAAAAAACGATGCTGTTCCTTAATCGGAAGCTTGGAGTTCTTAGTTACTTC
>CAYORO010000332.1:0-4166 GCA_964406355.1 uncultured Limibaculum sp. | reverse complement strand
TCGACCGACGGGATGTAGTGCATCACCAGCGTGATGCCGGTGACGATCTGGATGATCAGGAAGACCGTGAGCATGACGCCCCAGATCCACATCCAGTTGAGGTTCTTCGGCGTCGGGAAGCGCAGGAAGTCGACCGCCAGCGAGATGACCGGAAGGCGCTTTTCGATCCACTTCTCCGGGGCCGAGCCGGGCGTATAGTGGTCCTGGGGGATCCCACCCATTCTATCCTCCTTCAGCCGAGCTTGATCGTGTCCGCATCGACGAACTGCGCCGGCGGGACCTCGAGATTGCGAGGGGCAGGGCCGCGACGGATGCGGCCGGCGATGTCATAATGCGACCCGTGGCACGGGCAGAACCATCCGCCGAAATCGCCCGCGCCGTCGCCGAGCGGGACGCAGCCGAGATGCGTGCAGACGCCGATCTGGACGAGCCACTTGCCCTCGGGATCGAGGGCGCGGTTCTCGTCGGTCGCAGGCGCGCCGTTCGGCAGGTTGGCGTTCTCGGCCCCCTGGTCGGGCAGCTCAGTGAGCGCCACCGCGCGCGCCTCCGCAATCTCGTCGGCGGTCCGATGACGAATGAAGACCGGCTTGCCGCGCCACATGACCTTGATCTCGCTGCCCTCGGGCACGTCGCCGATCGGCACCTCGATCGAGGCGAGCGCCAGAACGTTCTGGGCGGGGTTCATCTGATCGACCAGCGGCCAGGCGATCGCGCCGACGGTGACGGCGCCCGCCGCCCCTGTGGCCACGAACAGGAAGTCGCGCTTGGTATCGTCCTCGGGCCCGTGCTGCGCTGGGCCCTGCATCTCGGTCGAGGTCATCGACGGGTCTCCTCGGTTCACGCTGCGCCGGGTCGCCCATACGGACCTTCAGGCGCAGCTTGGCCGACGCCTTTCCCAACACTCGACTGGATAATAGGGCCGAGGTGACCGGGTCGACGGGACAGACCGCCGCAGAGTTGCAAAACGGCTCTTCGAAGCCCCTGGCGCTCGCCGCGATCGAACCGGATCTCGCGCCCAATCTCGGGGCGTTGATCCGGCTCGGGGCGTGTCTCGGCGCCCCGGTCCATGTGGTCGAGCCCTGCGGCTTCGCGTTCTCGCCAAGGGCCTGGCGGCGGAGTGCGATGGATTATGCGCGGCTTGCCGAGATCCACCGCCATGACAGCTGGACGCGGTTCGAGACGGCACTGGCGGGGCGACGGCTGGTGGCGCTCTCGGCGCGGGCGGAGCGGCCGATCTGGCGGTTTGGCTTTGCGGCGGGCGATGTGCTGATGCTGGGCTCGGAAAGCCGGGGGCTGACGGAGGCGGCCTTCGCCGCGGCGCATGCGCGGCTCGCGATCCCGCTCGAGCCGGGCGCGCGGTCGCTCAACATCGTGGTGGCCGCCGGTATCGCGCTGGCCGAGGCGCAGCGCCAGCTCCGCTGGGCGTGATCGCGCGGGAGCGCCCACCCGCCCACCCACGCGCTCCCGCGCTATCACGGGCCCGGGGCGACCGAAGGCTTGGTGGCGGCGAGGAGGTACTCCCGATTGCCGTCGCCTCCGGTGATCGGGCTCTCGACGAGGCCGCGCACCGCCCAGCCCGACCGCGCGACGAAATCTCCAACCCGGCCGCAGACCTCCGCCTGCACTGCCGGATCGCGAACGAGCCCCCCACGGCCGATACGGCCGGGTCCGGCCTCGAACTGCGGCTTGACCAACGCGACCAGCGTCGCGCCGGGGCGTGCCAGCGCGAGCGCGGGCGCAAGCGCCACCGTGAGCGAGATGAAGGAGAGATCGGCCGTCACCCAGTCCGGCGGCGGCACCAGCCCCTCGGGGAGCGCCCGCGCGTTCACCCCTTCGTGGAGCGTGACCCGCGGATCGGCCCGAAGCCGGGCTGCGAGCTGTCCGTGTCCGACATCGACCGCATGCACATGCGCGGCCCCGCGCGCGAGCAGCACCTCGGTGAACCCGCCCGTCGAGGCGCCGAGATCGAGCGCGACCCCGCCAGGCGCGAGGCCGAACCGGTCGAGCGCATGGAGAAGCTTCAGCGCGCCGCGCGACACCCAGGGGCAGGGATCGTCGGTCAGCACGATCCGGGCATCGGCCGCGACATCCTCCGAGGGCTTGGCCGCCACGCGCCCGTCGACCGTGATCGCGCCTGCGGCAACGAGCGCCTGGGCCCGGCTGCGCGACGGCGCCAGCCCACGCGCCACCAGCGCACGGTCGAGCCGCATGCCCGCGCCCTCACATGCGGTTGGCGATCTCGGCATAGGAGGCATTGGCGTTGAAGTGGATCACCGTCCAGCCCTCCGGCCTCTGGTGCAGCACCACGAAGAGGTAGAGGTATCGCTCCTCCGACCAGAGCGCGAGGAGGCGCCGCTGCCCACGCTCGGCCGGGGTGATCACGGCGATCGCATCGACCGCGAAGGGCGCGCCCGCGAAGCTCCGGCGAAGCCGCTCGATCAGGCCGCTCCGGGTGCGCGCGCCGAAGAGTGCCTCGGGCAGGACCACCGCGGCTGCGGCGTCGTAGTCGGCCTCGCCCCCCGCTGCGGCCAGAGCGGCCTCCCAGGCCTCGACGCTCTCATAGGGGGCGGCCTGTGCGTGGACGGGCCAGGCGAGAAGGGCGGCGAGGGCGAAGGCTCGAAGCAGATACATGGGCCGGGTCCGATGCGTGGCGTCTCTCCGGCGGACTAGACCACAGTCTCAGTCCTCGGCGAAGAAGTTCTCGTCGATCTCCGAGACCGCCGGATGCGCGCGACCATCTGCGGTGACGGGCAGAACCGGGCCAGCCCTAAAGGGTGACACGCTCGTAGAGGTCGCGGACCTCCTCGAATGTGACCAAGAACCACTCCGCTCCGGCTCCCTCGATCTTTCGTCCATTCAGGCGAAGGATCCCGTGGAGTGGGCGGTCGAGCGCTCGACAATCATGCGTTCGGATCACCAGGCGCAAAGCCGGGCGGTCGGGCGTCCCCGTCGTGATCTGCGCGGCCACCCGGGCAACGGAATCGCCGGTCGCGCTGCCGATCTTGAGCCGGTCCGGGGGCGCAGTCGTAGCCATAAGCGTAGACTGTCTCCGGTCCATCTCCGATCCGAACGAGACCTGACACGTCAACAGTCTTCGAGAGAAGCGCAACCTCTTCGTCGTCCGCGAGGTCGATCCCGTCCCCTTGGCCGTGCATCCGGGCCGCCTGCCGGACTTCGTCCGGGATCTCGGCGCCCTGCGTGACCTGCTCCTCGGTGAACCCGTGGCCCGGCGCGTCAGCCAGAACCTGCGCCATCAGAACACCTGCACGATCGCGCTCAGGTCCCTCCGGCGCAGAGTAGTAGAGCGCCTTCGCCCGACTGAACTTGGCCCGTTGACCGGCGAGCTTGTTGGCGATCGGACACCGCCTCAGGCGCGGGCGGCCGGTGCCTCGGGGACTTCCTGGCCGAGGGCGGCGAGGGCCTGCGCGACGATCTGGGGCGCGTTGAGGCCGGCGCAGTCGTACATCTTCTCGGGCTTGTCCTGGTCGAGGAAGACGTCCGGCAGCACCATCGGGCGGACGCGAAGGCCGGTGTCGAGCACGCCCTCCATCGCCAGGAGCTGCAGCACATGGGAGCCGAAGCCGCCGACCGAGCCCTCCTCGACCGTGATGAGCGCCTGGTGCTCGCGGGCGAGGCGCAGCACGAGCTCGCGATCGAGCGGCTTGGCGAAGCGCGCATCCGCGACAGTGGTGGAGAGGCCCATCGCCTCGAGCTCCTCGGCGGCCTTGAGGCACTCCGCGAGCCGCGTGCCGAGCGAGAGGAGCGCGATCTTGGTCCCCTCGCGGACCAACCGGCCCTTGCCGATCTCGAGCGCCGTCCCGCGCTCGGGCAGCTCGCAGCCCACCCCCTCGCCGCGGGCGAATCGGAAGGCGATCGGGCCGTCGTCATACTCGACCGCGGTGCGGACCATGTGGCGCAGATCCGCCTCGTCGGCCGCCGCCATGATTACAAAGCCCGGCAGGCAGCCGAGATAGGCGATGTCGAAGCTGCCCGCATGGGTCTGCCCATCGGCGCCGACGAGCCCCGCCCGGTCGATCGCGAAGCGCACCGGCAGGCCCTGGATCGCGACATCATGGACCACCTGATCGTAGCCGCGCTGCAGGAAGGTCGAATAGATCGCCACGAAGGGCTTCATCCCCCCCGCCGCGAGCCCGGCGCCGAAGGTC
>CAYORO010000331.1:0-4167 GCA_964406355.1 uncultured Limibaculum sp. | reverse complement strand
GGCGCCCTCGCCGTTCCTCGATGCCGAGACCCGCGCCGCGATGGGGGCGCAGGCCTGCGCGCTCGCCCGCGCAGTCGGCTACCGCTCGGCCGGCACGGTGGAGTTCATCGTCGACGGCGCGCGCAACTTCTACTTTCTCGAGATGAACACCCGCCTCCAGGTCGAGCACCCGGTGACCGAACTCGTCACCGGGATTGACCTTGTCGAGCAGATGATCCGTGTCGCCGCCGGCGAGCCGCTCTCCCTCTCCCAGGACGACATTCGCCTCGATGGATGGGCGATCGAGAGCCGGATCTATGCCGAAGACCCCTATCGCAAGTTCCTCCCCTCGATCGGGCGACTCACCCGCTATCGCCCGCCGGCCGAGACCGCCGAGTACCGTCCGGGCACGGCGCCGGGGGCCGCCGGCGAGGCGGTGCTGAGGAACGACACCGGCGTCTATGAGGGCGGTGAGATCTCTCGCTTCTACGACCCGATGATCGCCAAGCTCTGCACCTGGGGGCCGGATCGCGCGGGCGCGATCGAGGGCCAGCGGCGCGCGCTCGACCGCTTCGAGCTCGAGGGGATCGGCCACAACATCCCCTTCCTGCAGACCGTCTACGACCATGCCCGCTTCGTGTCGGGCGAGATCACCACGGCCTTCATCGCCGAGGAGTTTCCCCAGGGCTTCTCCGGCGCCGAGCTCTCCGCCGAGGATCGTCGGCGGGTCGCGGTGGCGGCGGCCTGCATGCGCTATGTCGGTGAGAGCCGCCTCGCCGCGATCTCGGGCGCGATGGCCAACCATCTGCGCAAGGTCGCGAGCGCCTGGGTGGTGTCTTTCGACGGCCATGAGGAGCGGGTCAGCGTCGGGCCGTCGGGGGCAGGGTTCGAGGTGCGCCTGGGCGAGGCGACCTGGCAGCTCGCGCTCGACTGGCGCCCGGGCGCCACGCTCGCCACGGCGGTGATCGAGGGCGATGCGTCCTCGCCGCTGACGCTCAAGGTGGAGGCGCGCACCGAAGGGTTCCGGATCCGCTATCGCGGCGCCGATCTCGATGTGATGGTGCGCGAGCAGCACATCGCCACGCTCGCAACGCATATGCCGGTCAAGACACCGCCCGACACCTCGAAATGGCTGCTCTGCCCGATGCCGGGCGTCGTCGTCTCGATCGCCGTCGCTGCGGGTGAGGAGGTGCAGGAGGGCCAGGCGCTCGCGACCGTCGAGGCGATGAAGATGGAAAACGTGCTCCGCGCCGAGCGCCAGGCGGTGGTCAAGGCCGTGAAGGCCGAGCCCGGCCAGTCCCTCTCCGTCGACGACGTGATCCTCGAGTTCGAATGACCGAGGATCCGCTGGCGGCGCGCTTCGGGGGCGGGACCGGCGTCGATGGCGATCTCGTCCCCGCGCTGGGGCCGCTTCTGGAGCGGCGCGCCTGTCGGCGGTTCAGGCCGGAGGCGGTCGACGATGGGCTCTTGCGCCTCGTGATCGCGGCGGGGCTCTCGGCGCCGTCGAAATCCGATCTCCAGCAGGCCGATATCGTCTGGGTCCGCGACCTGGCGATCCGCGCCGAGGTGACGCGCGACTGCGGCGACTGGCTCGCCGAGGCGCCCGCGGAGACCGAGATCCTCGTGGTCTGCGGCGACGGGCGCCGGCTCCGCCGGCTCTATGGCGAGGATTGGCCGAACGACCATTTCGACGCGCTCTTCAACGCGACGGGTGATGCCGCAATCCTGCTCGGGAGCCTCGTGACAGCCGCGACGCTCGCGGGCCTCGGTGCCTGCCCGATCAGCGTGATGCGCAACCGTGCCGAGGCGGTCTCCGCCGCGCTCGCCCTGCCGGAGCGCGTGTTCCCCTTCGCGGGGCTCGCGATCGGCTGGCCGGCCGAGCCGCGCGCCGCGATCTCGCCTCGGCTCGGCCTCGATGCGACGCTCCACATCGACCGCTTCGCCACCGAGGGCCAGGACGCCGCCGTGGCCGACTATGACGCGCGCCGGGGGCCGGTCGGCAAGGGGCCGTCCTGGTCCGCCGCCAAACGCCACCAATACACCACCCCGCAGCGCACCGGATGGGGGGCCTTCCTGCGCGAAAAGGGCTTTCGGGTCGACTGAGCCGTCAGCGGTCCTCGCCGCCCTGGGTGCGCATCATCTCGCGCTGGCGCATCGGCATGGTGTCGATGAGCGCATGGAGCGTCTCGGGGTCGACCACCGCGTCGCGCCGGAATTTCTCGCCCCCGTCCTTGCCGACGAGGATCACGGTGAAGCCCGCCGGCGCGAACCGGTCGCGCAGTGCCGAGCGGGCCAGCGTGTCGACGATGACGAGGTTCTCGCGGTCCTCGAGGGCGGCCCGCTCCGCCTCGAAGCGCGCGATCTGCGCATCGAGCCGCGGATCGCCCGGCTCGGCGAACACCAGGATCGGCCGGTGCCCCCAGCGGAGCTCGCCGAGGCGCGTCTCGGGGCCGGCCTCGACGAGCAGGCCCGACAGGGCGGCCGCGACCGCGAGGAGGGGTGTGGTCATGTCAGTCCTCATGCTAGAGACCTGCCGCGGCGGCGTGCGGGGCCGCGCCGTCCCGAAAGAGTGGGGTTCCGGCTCGGAATGGCCAGTCGTCGCCAGTCGTCGGACGACGCGACCCGCCAAGGGGGCACGAGCACAGGCAATGGCGATTGACCCGAAGCGCTACATGATCTGCATCCATGTGCCCGCCTATGTCGATGCGAGCGGCGTCGCGCTGAGCACCGTCTGGGCGCGTTCGCTCTTCCTGCTCCGGGACTCGCTGGCCGAGCGGTTCTCTCACATCGTCTGCGTGGCGCCGTCGCTGCCCATGGCCTCGATCGGCAGCGAGCATCACACGCGGATCGACGCCGAGCAGGACGGCCTCGTGGTCGTACCGTCCTTCGATCTGCGATGTCGGGCGCGGCACTATTGGCTGAAACACCGCAAGCAGTGGCGCCTCGATGTGCGCCGCGAGCTCGAAAAGACCGCGATCGCGCATACCGGATTGTCCGACCTCTTTCGCCCGATCAATCTCGACGCATTCAGAGAGGTGCGCGCGGCCAATCGCGTCAATATCTTCGTGCGGGACACCGACGAAATCCTCAAGCGCCAGCAATTGAGCGTCAATGAGGGGTTTTTGAAAAAGGCCTTTTCTGGCGTGTATAATTACTTGTATCGCACTGCGATGATTGACTGCGTGCGCTCGGCAGATCTCTCGATGCTCAAGGGGCGGTCGCTGATGGAGCGATACGCGCAAATTGCGCGGAACGCCAAACTGATCCAAAACACCTCCTATTCTGCAGAGCACATCGTCTCGGAGGAGATCGTCGCGGCTCGCACCCGCTCATTGCAGGAGAGCCGCCGGCTCCGGCTGGTGTATTTCGGCCGGTTCGAGAAGCGGAAGGGCCTGGAGCAGTCGATCGAGATCATCGCACGGTTGAAAGCGCTCGGCGTGGTTGTCGAGTTCGATGTTTTTGGTACCGGTGCGGAGCAAGAGCAGCTTCGGTCACTCGCATCGAATCTTGGCGTCGAAGACCGGATCAAGTTCCGCGGCTATCTCGCCTATGGGCCCGAGCTGTTCCAAGTGATATCGGATTATGACGGGCTCCTGTTCACGCCCTTGGCCGAGGACACGCCGCGAATGATATTTGACGCCTATGCCTGTGGATTGCCGGTGGTGGCCTACGACATCGAATATGTTCGGGAGCGCGCCGATATCGATGGTGGCGTCGAAGCGCTGCCGTTTCTCGACATCGACGGCGCCGCTCACAGGATCGCCGCGCTGGATCGCGACCGGGGCCGGCTGGTCACCCTCGCGATGGAGGCGCTTGCCGCGGCGCGGGAAAATACCGCCGAAGCATGGTATCGTCGGCGTGCGGAATGGACATTCGAGGCTTATGATCGCGGCATCTCCCGGCTGCGAATGGCGGGATGATGCGGGTTGGCCCGGGCTCCGGGAGGAGCCTCGCCGGGCCGTGACCGGATGGTGAGACGACCTTGGGGCGGCGCAGGAGGACGCGATGACCGACAAGCTCGAGCAGTGGCGCGCACTCGCCGAACGGGAGCTGAAGGGCCGCGCGCCCGAAGAGCTGACATGGCAGACGCCCGAGGGCATCACGGTCAAGCCGCTCTACACCGAGGCGGACACTGAAGGGCTCGGCCATCTCGGCCAGGTGCCGGGCGCGGTGCCCTACGTGCTGAAG
>CAYORO010000330.1:0-4185 GCA_964406355.1 uncultured Limibaculum sp. | reverse complement strand
TATCCTTCAGGTGAAGATCAACTAGGCGATCTACACGCTCTACGAGGGCGTCGGCACGGTCGAGGCGATCGACACCGCGCTCAAGCTCGGGGCCGCGCATCCGATGGGGCCGCTGCAGCTTGCCGACTTCATCGGGCTCGACACCTGCCTCGCCATCATGCACGTGCTGCATGACGGGCTGGCGGACACCAAGTACCGCCCCTGCCCGCTGCTGACGAAGTATGTCGAGGCGGGGTGGTACGGGCGCAAGGCTGGCCGCGGGTTCTACGATTATCGCGGCGAGGTTCCGGTCCCCACCCGCTGACCAAGGGGGGCGGGGCTGTGGCGGTCACCGTTTACTACGATGGCGATTGTCCCTTTTGCGCGCGCTATGTGACGCTCGTGCGGCTGCGCGAGGCGGCGGGGCCGGTCGCGCTCGTCGATCTCCGGAGCGATCCGGTGCGGCGCCAGGCGCTCGAGGCGGAGGGGTTCGACCTCGATCTCGGGATGGTCGTCGAGACCGATGACGGCCGGCGGATGGCGGGCGACGAGGCGATGACCGCGCTCTCGCTGATGTCCACGCCCTCAGGCATCGCGAATCGCCTGAGTGCCGCGATCTTCTCGCGCCCCTGGCTCGCCGCGGTGCTCTATCCGGTGCTGCGCGCGGGGCGGAACCTGACGCTCCTGCTGCTCGGGCGGGTGCCGATCGCCGGGCTCGATCAGCAGGTGATGGCCAAGTTCGGGCTGTTCGCCGCGGCCTTCGCGATCTTCTCGCTGTTCCAGGTGGTGATCTATCTCGGCTCCTACCAGGTGACGCCGAGCTGGGATATCGGGCTGATCGGCCTCTCGGCGGCGGCGCTCCTGATGTGGCCGCAGTCGATCCGGCTCTTCCTCTTTGCCGTTGCGGTCGCGCTGATCAGCGCCTGGATCCGCGCGCCGGCGCTGTCGAACCACACCATGCTGAAGAACGTGGTGCTCGTCGGCTTCGTTGTGACCTTCGCGGTCCATCTGCTGCGGGGCTCGCGCTGGGACCGGATCTTCACCGATTTCGCGGCGGTCGGCACCGGTGCGCTCGCGGTGATGTATGTCTTCGGCATCTTCCACAAGATCAACACCGGCTTCCTCGACCCCGCCATGAGTTGCGCCATTGCGCTCTGGTCGACCATGCCGCCGCCGCTGGTCTGGCTGCAGACCGCATGGATGCACCAGCTGGCGATCTGGGGGACGTTCATCGTCGAGGGTCTGATCCTCGTCGCCCTCTTCATCCGCCCGGTCCGCTACTACGGCGTGCTGGCCGGCATCGGCTTCCATGTGATGCTCGCGCTGGCGGGCTATGCGATGTATTTCGCGTTCAGCTCGCTGGTGATCGCGCTGCATTTCCTCGTTCTGGCGCCGGCGACCGCCGCGCGCGCGAGCGCGACGCCCATCGCCCAGCTGACCCTCGGCATGCGCGAGCACCCGGTCCGCCTCATCGTCGCGCTCGGGATCACCGCGCTGGCGCTGGTCGCCGCCCGGGTCGGGGACTACACGCTCGTCACGCTGCTCGGCCTGTTGCTGATCGGGCCGCTCTGTGTCGCGGTGATCGCTGTCGGGCCTGACAGGGAGGCGCCGCATCTGCGGATCAGCCGCCCCGGCTGGGCGCTGGCCGTCGGCTGGACCACGCTCTTCTTCGTCGTCTGCCTGACGCCCTATATGGGCCTGCGCACCGGGCAATCGATGAACATGTTCGCCAATCTCCGGGTCGAGGGCGGCGTCTCGAATCACCTGGTGTTCCGCGAGCCTTGGGGCCTCTTCCCCTATGCCGGCGATCTGGTCGAGGTCACCGAGGGCTCGGGCAGCCGTGCGCTCGAGTTCGCGTCGGAGCGCGGCCTGATGATGACCTGGTACGCCTTCCTCAACGATCTCGACCGCCACCCGGCGGCGCGCGCAAGCTTCCGCCGCGACGGCATGCTCCACGAGGACCAGAGCGCCGAGACGCTCGCGGCCGAGATCGCCGAGACGCTGCACCCACCCTGGGTCCGGAAATTCCTCCCCTTCCGCTTCGTGCATCCCGAGGTGCCGCCGCCCTGCGGCAACTGATCCCGCGCCTGATCCGGTGGCCCCCCGCTCTTGTGACCAGCGCAAGAGTGAATTTTCCGATCCGTGAATGATGGCGCGGCGCCACTCCGCTACATGTTGCCGCACAGGGGGAGCCGCCGCAGCGCTCCCCGAGGCTGACCGTCAAGAGGAGACACCGATGCGCACCACCCTCCGCGCGCTGATCGCCGCCGCCGCCCTTGCCACCGCTCCGGCGTTCGCCGAGCCCTATGTGCTCGACAAGAGCCACGCCCATGTGAAGTTCTCGGTCGACCATCTCGGCTTCTCCGAGACGCATGGCCAGTTCCGCGCCTTCGATGCCGAGATCGACTTCGATCCGGAGAATGTCGAGGCCGCGAGCGTGCGGTTCGTGATCGAGGCTGCGAGCGTCGACACCTTCTGGGAAGCGCGTGACAACCACATCCGCGGTGCCGACTTCTTCGATGCTGCGAACCACCCGCAGATCGTCTTCGTCTCGACCAGCGTCGAGCCGACCGGCGCAGACACCGCCAAGATCCGCGGCGATCTCACGCTGCGCGGCGTGACCCGCGAGGTCGTGTTCGACGCCAAGCTCAACAAGATCGGCCCCTCGCCGTTCGATCCGTCGAAGACGGTCGCCGGCTTCGCGATCAGCGGCGAGATCGACCGCACCGAGTTCGGCATCACCTATGCGGCGCCTGCCGTCGGCGTGATCGTGCCGTTCGAGGTGCATCTCGAGATGAGCCCGGCGAGCTGAGCCCGATGATGCGCGCCGCGCTCCGCGCGACCGGCATCGCTCTCTGCCTGGCGCTCGCCCTGCCGGCGGGCGCCTCGGCCGAGCTCGGGTCGAGCTGGGCGGTGCTGCCCGATGCCTCGAGCGTCCGCTTCGACTTCGTGCTCGACGGCAAGCCCCGGAGCGGGCGGTTCGTGCGGGTCGAGGGGGAGGGCCGGTTCGACCCCGAGCGGCTCCTCGAGGCCGAGCTTACGATCCGCATCTCGGCCGCGAGCATCGATCTCGGCAACGCGCTCTTCAGCGCCTTCGCCCAGTCGGCCGAGTGGTTCGACGCCCGGACCCATCCGGAGGTGGTGTTCCGCCTCACCCGCCTCGAGCCGCTCGGGCCGGGGCTCTATGCCGCGCTCGGCGATCTCTCGATCCGGGGGCGCACCCGGCCGGCGCGGGGCGAGCTCGCGCTCGAGATCGAGGGAGGCCAGGCGCGCGCGGTCGGGCGGCTCGATGTCGACCGGCTGGACTATCTTCTGGGTGTCGGACCCTCGGCGCTCGTCGTGGATATCGATCGACAGGTGACCGTTGCGTTCGACCTCGCCGCCAAGCCGGCGGGGCGCTGACCGCGCGGCCAAGGAGAGGCCGCCGAGAAGAGGCCGCCAGCAAGAGTCCAAGGAAAGGAACGACCCATGAGCATCCGCAACACCGCCGAGAGTTGGGGCTGGCTGGCCCGGGGCTTCCACTGGGTGATCGCTGCGGTGATCCTCTTCCAGCTCGCGGTCGGCTATTACATGGTCAACGTGGTCGGCGACGACCTGATCCAGCGCTTCCAGCTCACGCAGATGCACAAGAGCTGGGGGGTGGTGGTCTTCGCGCTCGGCCTCGCCCGCATCGTTTGGCGGCTGATGAACCCGACGCCCGAGCCGCCCGACATGCCGGCCTGGCAGCAGGCTGCCTCGCGGGCGAGCCACCTCGCGCTCTACGGGCTGATGATCGCGATACCGTTGACCGGGTGGCTGATGGCCGCGGCCTCGCCCTACAACGACCCCGATGCCTATGTGCAGATCCGCAACATCGTGACGCTCGGCTATCTCTTCGGACCGGGCACGATCGAGGCGGTCGGGATCCCGGATGTGACGCTCTTCGAGATGCCCGATCCGTACCCCAAGGGTTCGGAGGCGCTGACCGAGCAGCTCCTGCGGTTCCATGGCGGGTTTGCGCTGGCGCTTGCCGGGCTCCTCGCGCTCCATGTGGCGGCGGCGCTCAAGCACGAACTCGTCGATCGCGACGGACTGCTTCGCCGGATGGTGGTCGGCCGCTGACAGCGCTGGCCACCGGGGAAACCGGCCTCTCGCGGGCGTACGCCATCGTCACCCCCCAGCGGGGCTATTCCGCGCCCGGCGCGGGGCGCGGCCCCGGCCCCGCCG
>CAYORO010000329.1:0-4198 GCA_964406355.1 uncultured Limibaculum sp. | reverse complement strand
GCCGGTTATGCCATGCCCGCCAACCTGAAACATACCCTTGGTGAATAATCCGGGTGATCACAGCGCTTCTCCTCCGCACATCGGGCTGCAACATGTCCGTGCTCTTGTTTGCGTCAGCAAGGCCAAGAAGGGGCTCAGATCCGACATCCACGGGTCTTCCGCAACTGCCCACACAGGAAGGGAAATCCGCAGCCTTGGCGCTCGCGATGCTTCCAGAAAAGACTCAAAGGTAAGATATGTTTCCGTCTGCCGGTATGACCCGAAGAGGAAGGCTGGTTGAGCTGACGGAAATTCCGCCCATCTTTATCGAAATGGTCTAATAATACTTCTTATTTAACAGAGCGCTAGGCCAATAACCCATTTATCTAATCTCGCTGTGCAGTTCTCTGACGACGAGTTGCCACAGGGAGCTATACACAGCGAGATTGTAATACTAGAGGCTGCCCTCATCGCCAAGAAAAGATAACTCGGCAACTTGTCCATCCTGCGACACGAGGCAACGCCAAGGCGCACGCTGTGGCCCGACTTCCATGTAGACAGCTGTGTTCGCCTGCGAGAACTCACTGGCTACAACGTCGACGTTGCCGTCAGTTTGCGCGTCCAAGGCTCCGACGCAGCCATCCACCGCGGCATTGGAAACGTTCGGATCAAAGCCAATATCAGGGATTGGCGACGGCGTTGCCTCGGCAACGCCTGGCGACGGAGCATCCACCGGAGCGCAAGCCGCGATAAGTCCTGCCATGGCAAGACATGTCGTGATGGCACGTGTGATCATGAAGAGGTCTCCCTGTTTTTCAGTTGATCTGGAAGATCAGGTCGTAGCCGCCCACGGTCCCCACATCGCCGTTGTAGAATACTTCGACGACGTGGTCACCACTCTTGTAGAGCTGACCATAGTACTCGTATCCACCTTGCGAAGATTCGAACAAAATGTCGCCGCCCGGAACATAGATTATGTAGTTGAGGAACTCGCTATTACCGCGAAGATCGACGCTTAGGAATTGCTCGTTCCGAGCGCCAAGGACATAGCGGACGGCATCGCCTGACCCGAGTGAATCCGAGTAAGTCGCTCCGCTCGTTCCGGGACTGAACCGGACGACCACCTCATCTTGGCGGGGCGCGCCCGCCATCGCACCTTCGCCATCGTCGGCCATCGCGCCCTCGCCGCTCACCTGCGTGAATTCCGCGATCTCCGGCCCCGACCACACGAGGCACTTGTACTCGTTCCCATTGGCATCGCGCAGCATAACGAGCGTCGCGGCCTCGGAGAACTCATCGGAGATCACCTCGCCGCCGACATTCCCAACGCGCGCGCGCAGCTCATCGATACAAGCATTGGCCTCTGGCGAGATATCGGCCTGCGCGGGGACCGCAAGGGCAGCCAAGGCGGCGGCCGCGAAAAGGGTGGGGAGCTTTCTCATGAGCTTGCCTTTCGGGGAAGTTGGAGGCGGGGTCATTCCACGGCGGTCTCGACCGCCGCGTTCCGCAGCGCGGTGACGATCTTGGCGCAGTCGATGTTCGATGTGTCGGGGCCGTCGGGGCCATCGGGGGGCTCTTCCGAGGAGAAGGCCGTGGCAGCGGCGGCCAGGATCGCCGGTTCCTGTCCGGCAGTGATCATATCCTGCTCGCGCGCGGCCTCGAGGGTGAGGCAGGCGCCTGCCTGCAGGCCGGTGACGATCCCAACGCCCGCTCCCGCACCCACACCGACGACACCGCCACCGAAGAAGCCAAACACGCTCCCGACAACGAGGCCAACGACAACCAAGAGGAAGGATTTCATTCGCTCAGTTTCCCGAGATCAGTTGCGCTTGCCGCGGCGCTGTCGGATCAGACCGCCTATGTAGCCTCCGACCCCGCCGGCAATCGCGCCGAGGACATAGTGACTAAGTCTGGCGTCGAGATCCCAAGGAGACTGGCCAGCAGGGAGCCCAGCGGCACGCCAACCGCGCCGAGGACGGCGTACTTCTTGGGCAAACCCAACCCGTCCAGCGCCCCCATGGCGTCAGCCGTTGGCCTGGCGCCGGCGCGCAGCAAGGCCAAGAGCGCCAAGACCGCCGATCAGCAGCCAACCCGCGGCCGGCAGCGGGACGACAGTGGCATTCGTTTCGAGCACGATGTTGTCGACGAAGGGGGTGGTGGAATCCGTCTCGACCTCCCCGACGATCAGCAGGCTCGTCACGGCCAGACCGGCGAGTGTGCTGGCAGAAAACTCCTGCGCAACGTTCGACGATGGCGGCGAGAAGACGTCGCTGCCGACCAGCGTATCCCCGACAAAGCCGTTCACCGAGACCGTGTTGCCGCTGACACTGATCGGGAGAACCGCTCTGAGCGAGATGAACTCGAATGCAGACCCGTCGGTCTCGATCAACTCGAGCTGCCATGATGGTTGGGTCTGCCCGTCGATGTAGTTGCTACCGGAGAACCCGCTGACCAAAAACGCCAGCGACGTGATCTGCACATCGGTCGGGTTCAGGGTAAACCCGTCTTCTGTGCCACCAGCAAAATCGCCATTCGAGAACGCGTCAAAATCGATGGTCACCGGCACCGCATGAGCTGGGACTGAGACGCATGCCGCGAGCAACGCGGCACAGAGGATCCGTCCTGACATAGGTTCACTCCATGATTGAGCTGTGGGTCAGCTCTGCTCTCTCATTGGCCGGAATTGAGACAAGCGCGGTGGGCGCCAGAGCGTTCGCTATCAGCTTCGTCTTCATAGGCTCCATTCCTCATGTGGTTGCGCTTTTTGCCGCTCACTCTCGAGCCGGTGCCGGTTCCTCCGACAGGGCGTCGTCGATTGTGGCCTCGACATCGAAGAAGATCGGGCCGAGCGTTGAGCTTTCAGCGTAGATATGCACCTCTGCGCAGCGGGCGACGATCTCTTCGGGCGTGCCACCCATCTCCGACAGCAGGATGCCGGTTGCCACGCCGAAGTTCACTGCGAGGTGATGACGGAAATACTCGTGCTCTTCACCCGTCAGGCTTGCGTAGTCCGCGTGCTCGATCGTGGCGTAGGCCGCCCCGAACCTCTCGTGATCGAGAAAGATGCCCGGGCAGAGATTGGCCATTGCGGCATGCCAGGCGAGCGACACCAGCATGGTGCGATCGGTCGGACGCAGCATACCGCCGTCCATCACGTTGAACGCGTTCCAGGCTGCATGCTCGCGGTTCTCGGGATGGACGAGGGCCTCCCCGTCGGTGGTCTCTTCAGACTCTGCGGTATCCTGGGCGGCCAGGGGGGTGGCGACAAGTGCGGCTGCAACAGCGATGACGATTGGGCGCATCATGACGTCCTCCTCAGCTGCGGGTTACGCGGCGAAACCGGCCATTGGAGTCGAACCGGCACTCGAAGGTGGTCACGCGTCGTCCCTGCGGCGGGAACTGGCCATAGACGATGAACCGCCCGCCAGAGCGCTCGACCGGCAGGGTCAGGATGTTCTGGGGCCGCTGGTGGAACTTCGCTGATGCCTCGCCCTGGCAGTAACGCTGCATGTCGCGTTGCCTTATGCCCGGCCCACTAGGTTGCTGGGCCGCATGTCTGCCGAACTCCCTCTCAGTCCACTTCGGCGCCAGACGACCGCTCACATGGTAGCAGGCACGCTGCCGGCGATAGCAGGTAATGTTCCGCGCCGGCGAGTAACCCTGACCATGACCGTAGTTCGGAGGTTGCGCAGGCGCCCGGTAGTCATCGTGGGTGTGATCGCCAGAGATTGCGCCGACGATGGCGGCGCCAACCGCCACCCCCAGCGCAGCGCCGATCGCCGCACCTGCATTGTCGGCCTCGCCCTTGATCGAGAGCTCAGTGATCCTCCCGTCACGGTAGCGGCACCGCAGAACGGCGTTCGGCTCGCCGCGCCGGATCATGGTTCCCATGACCTTGTAGTAGCCGCCACCACGGTTCGCCGCTGTGAGATTGTCGAACCCGCGCGCGCCGTACTGGCTGCGCGCTGCCTGCTTGCATGCGTGTTTCGCCTCCCGGGCGCCCGGGTCTCTCGCCTCCGATGGCCCTGGCGCAAGAAACACAGCCGTCACAAGGGCGAGGGGAAGCGCTCTCCACATGGCGAATGTCCGTATCATGTTTCTTGTCATTGGCGGATGGCTCCGCCTGGACGTTACAGCAGAAATTCCAAGCCCACAACGGCCCTCTAACCCGAATTATTCATGAGTGTTTGCGGATAGGTTGATCGCATGCGGATTTGCG
>CAYORO010000328.1:0-4210 GCA_964406355.1 uncultured Limibaculum sp. | reverse complement strand
CGATCCGGCTGCCGGCGCTCCGCGAGCGGCGCGACGACATCCCCGATCTCGCGCGCGACTTCCTCCGCCGGGCCGAGGCGGCGGGCCTGCCGCGCAAGACGCTCTCCCAGGGCGCGCTCGAGGTGCTGAAGGCCCATGACTGGCCCGGCAATGTGCGCGAGCTCGAGAACATGGTGAAGCGGCTCGCGGCCCTCTGCCCCGACGAGCTGATCCCCGCCGAGGCCGTGAAGACCGAACTCGCCGCGCGCGGCTCGGAGGAGCGCGATGCGCCGCGCGGCCGCGGCGACACCGATCGCACCCTCGGCGCCGCGGTCGAGCACCACCTGTCGAAGTATTTCTCGATGCATGGTGACCAGCTGCCGCCGTCCGGTCTCTACGACCGGGTGCTGCGCGAGATCGAGCTGCCGCTCATCGCGCTCACCCTGTCGGCCACCCGCGGCAACCAGGTGCGCGCGGCCGAGCTGCTCGGGATAAATCGCAACACGCTGCGCAAGAAGATCCGAGAGCTTGACATTCCGGTCACACGCGGCAAGAGACTGATGTAGTTCGGCCACAGAGGCGTGTGTCACACGGCCGTGCGCGGAGGGTGCGTGGGCGGGATCGGCCTCGACAGCGGAGCAACTGGCGACACCTCGGAGGAGGCGGGCGACGGCCCGCTGCCGCATTGGGCCCGCCGCCAGGGGGTGATCGCCCTCGTGTTGCTCGGCCCAGTGCTGGCGATCGTCACGGCCTTGGTGCTCGGTCGCGGGGCCGCCGATGGCTGGCTCGTCCAGATCGTCCTGCTGCTCGATCTCTGCTACCTGCTGGCGCTCATCGCGTTGATCGGATGGCGGGTCGGCTCGCTGGTGGTGGCGAGGCGGCGCCGGCGCGTCGGCTCGCAGCTCCATCTGAGGCTGACCGGCGTCTTCGCCATCATCGCGCTGGCGCCGGCGGTGATCGTGGCGATTTTCGCGACGCTGTCGGTCAATCTCGGCATCGAGACATGGTTCTCAGAGCGCGTCGGCTCGGTTGTGCGCAACGCGCTCGCCACCGCCGAGGCCTATGAGCGCGAGCACCGCAACAACATCCGCGGCGATGTGCTGGCGATGGCCAACGACCTCAACCGCGCGGCCGCCGAGGGGGTGGCCCCGCCGCGGCTCGGCGATCTGGTGCGCCAGCAGGCGCTGATCCGCGAGCTGCCCGAGGCCTTCGTCTTCAACTCCAACCAGGAGATCCTGGCCCGCGGCGAGTTCAGCTATCTCTTCAGCTTCGAGCCGCCGACACCCGCCCAGCTTGAGCGCGCCCGCGCCGGCGAGGTTGTGATCATGGAGGACGAGGCCAACAACGAGATCCGCGCCCTCGTCTACCTCACCAACTATTTCGACGCCTTCCTCTATGTCAGCCGCGAGGTGCAGGGCCAGGTGCTGCGCCTGCTCGACGACACCCAGGCGACCGTCCAGCTCTATGAGCAGCTCGAGCGGGACCGGGACTCGCTGCTCTTCGACTTCGCGCTGATCTATCTCGGCTTCGCTGCGCTGGTGATCGCGGCGGCGATTCTGCTCGGGCTCTGGTTCGCCGAGCGGCTGGCCAAGCCCGTGGGCCGGCTCGCGGGCGCCGCCGACCGGATCGGGGCCGGCGATCTCGAGGTGCGCGTGAAGGAGGAGCGCGGCTCCGACGAGATCGCCGTCCTCTCCCGCGCCTTCAACCGCATGGCCGGGCAGGTGAAGGGCCAGCGCGACGCGCTCGTCACCGCCAACCGCGAGACCGAGCGCCGGCGCCAGTTCACCGAAGCCGTGCTTGCGGGCGTCTCGGCGGGCGTGATCGGGATCGACGCCTCGGGCCGGATCGACCTCGCCAACGAGGCCGCGGGGGAGCTTCTCGGCCTCGAGGGGGTCCGCCTGGTCGGCCGACCGCTCGTCGAGGTGGCGCCCGGCTTCACCAGCCTCGTGGCGGGCTCGGCGCGGGCCGCCGGCGGCATCGTGCGGGGCGAGGTGCGCGCCGTGGTCGACGGCCAGCAGCGCGAGTTCCTCGCCCGCTACGCGCCGCGCGTGCCGGGGCGCGCGCGCGAGGGCCATGTGCTGACCTTCGACGACATCACGGCCCTCGCCTCGGCCCAGCGGATGGCCGCCTGGGGCGATGTCGCCCGCCGGATCGCCCACGAGATCAAGAACCCGCTGACGCCGATCCAGCTCTCCGCCGACCGGATGCGCCGGCGCTATGCCGAGCGGCTCGGCGAGGACGGCCCCCGCTTCGAGCACTATATCGGCGTGATCACCCGCCAGGCGGCCGAGATCCGGCGCATGGTCGACGAATTCTCCCGCTTCGCCCGCATGCCGGAGCCCGCGCTCGCGCCCGAGGACCTCGCCGAGATCCTGCGCGACGCCGTCATGCTCCAGCGGGAGGGGCGCACCGACATCGACTATGCGCTGACGCTGCCCGAGGGCCCGGCGCCGCTCCTTTGCGACCGCGGGCTGGTGATGCAGTGCCTGACCAATCTGATGCAGAACGCCGCTGACGCGATCGACGCGCGCCGCGAGCGCGAGGGCGAGGGCGCACCGGTCGGTCGGGTGGCGGTCGGGCTCCAGGCCGGCGGGCGGAGCTGGCGGATCACGGTCACGGACAGCGGCATCGGCCTGCCGGTCGAGTCGCGGGACCGCCTGACCGAGCCCTACGTGACGACCCGCAAGACCGGCACCGGGCTCGGCCTCGCGATCGTCACCAAGATCCTCGAGCAGCATGGCGGCGAGATGACCCTCGGCGATGCCGACGGGACAGAGGGGTGCGACGGCGCGCGCGTGCTGATCCGCCTGCCGCGCTCGCCGCTGCCCGAGGAGCGTGACACGGACGAAGACCGACATGCGCGGGCAGCCGCGGAATGAGTTGAGTGAGTCGAGGGACGGGAGAGACGCGCCGATGGCCGACATACTGATCGTGGACGACGAGGCGGATATCCGCGAGCTGATCTCCGATCTTCTGGAGGACGAGGGCCACCATCCGCGCGCGGCCCTCGATGCCGACGGCGCCTTCACCGAGATCAACCGCGCGGCTCCGGATCTCGTGATCCTGGATATCTGGCTCCAGGGCAGCCGGATGGACGGGATCGAGGTGCTGAAATGCGTCAAGCGCAACAACCCGGACATCCCGATCGTCATCATCTCGGGCCATGGCAATATCGAGGTCGCCGTGGCCGCGGTGAAGCAGGGCGCCTACGATTTCATCGAGAAACCCTTCACCTCGGACCAGCTGCTCGTCGTGATCGCCCGCGCGATCGAGGCCTCGCGGCTCCGGCGCGAGAACTCGGTGTTGCGAACGGCCGCCGATGCGAGCTGGGAGCTGATCGGCGCGAGCCCCGCGGTCAACGCGCTGCGCGCCAAGCTCGAGCGGGTGGCGCGCAGCGGCTCGCGGCTGCTGATCACCGGCGGGCCCGGCACCGGCAAGGAGGTGGCCGCGCGCTATGTGCACCGCGCCTCGCCGCGCGCCGATGCGCCGTTCATGGTGGTCAACGCCGCCTCGATCGAGGCCGACCGCATGGAGGAGGTGCTGTTCGGCCGCGAGGAGGACGACCGCCCGCCGCTGATCGGCCTCTTCGAGCGCGCCCATGGCGGCACGCTCTTCATCGACGAGGTCGCCGACATGCCGCTCGGCACCCAGTCGAAGATCCTGCGGGTGCTGGTCGACCAGGCCTTCATGCGGCTCGGCGGGCACACCACAGTCCGGGTCGATGTGCGGGTGATCTCGGCGACCACGCGCAACCTTTCGGCCGAGATCGCCGCGGGGCGGTTCCGCGAGGACCTCTATCACCGGCTCAACGTGGTGCCGATCGAGCTGCCGACGCTCGAGCACCGGCGCGAGGACATCCCGCTCCTGGCGGGGCATTTCCTGGAGATGTTCGCGCGCGAGCAGGGCCTCGCCCGGCGCCGGCTCTCCGAGGGGGCGATCGCCGCCATGCAGACCCGGGCCTGGCCCGGCAATGTCCGCCAGCTCCGCAACATGATGGAGCAGATCCTGATCCTCGGGCCGGGGGAGGGCGAGATCGCCGCGCATGAGCTGCCGGGCGGGCCGCAGTCCGAAGCCGCCGAAGCCGGGCTCGGCGATCTGATGGGGCTCGTCGCCAGCCTGCCGCTCCGCGAGGCGCGCGAGCTTTTCGAGCGGGAGTACCTGATCGCCCAGATCAATCGCTTCGGCGGCAACATCTCCAAGACCGCGAGCTTCGTCGGCATGGAGCGATCCG
>CAYORO010000327.1:0-4213 GCA_964406355.1 uncultured Limibaculum sp. | reverse complement strand
GATGGACATCAGCTCCTCGGCCTCGGTGAGCGCCGTGCCGGTCATGCCGGCGAGCTTGTCGTAGAGGCGGAAATAGTTCTGGAAGGTGATCGAGGCCATGGTCACGTTTTCGGGCTGGATGTGGCAGCCCTCCTTGGCCTCGACCGCCTGATGCAGCCCGTCGCCCCAGCGCCGGCCCTCCATCATGCGCCCGGTGAACTCGTCGATGATCACGACGCGCCCGCCCTTGACGATGTAGTCCTTGTCGCGCTGGTGCATCTTGTGCGCGCGCAGCGCCTGGTTGACGTGGTGGACGAGCGACACGGTCTCCGGGTCGTAGAGCGACGCCTCGCCGGTCAGCATGCCGACCTCGCGGAGCTTGGCCTCGACGAACTCGTTGCCGTCCTCGGTCAGGATCGCGGTGCGCTGCTTCTCGTCGATCTCGTAATGCTCGGGCGCGAGCGACGGGATCAGCGTGTTGATCGCGATGTAGAGCTGCGACTGGTCCTGCGACGGACCCGAGATGATCAGCGGCGTGCGCGCCTCGTCGATCAGGATCGAGTCGACCTCGTCGACGATCGCATAGTTGTGGCCGCGCTGGACCATGTCCTCGAGGCGGTACTTGTTGTTGTCGCGCAGGTAGTCGAAGCCGAGCTCGTTATTCGTGGCGTAGGTGATATCCGAGGCATAGGCCTCGCGCCGACCGTCATCGTCGACACCGGGCACGATCACGCCGACCGACATGCCGAGGAAGCGGTAGACCTTGCCCATCCAGTCGGCGTCGCGGGTCGCGAGGTAATCGTTGACCGTCACCACATGCACGCCCTTGCCGGTGAGCGCGTTGAGATAGACCGGCATCGTCGCGACCAGCGTCTTGCCCTCGCCGGTCTTCATCTCCGAGATCTTGCCGTCGTGCAGCACCTTGCCGCCGATGATCTGCACATCGAAGGGGCGCATGCCGAGCGTGCGCTTCGAGGCCTCGCGCACGGTGGCGAAAGCCTCGGGCAGCAGCTGCTCGAGCGTCTCGCCCTCGGTGAGCCGCCTTTTCAGGATCTCGGTCTGGCCGCGCAGCGCATCGTCCGAGAGCGCCTCGATCTGCGGCTCGAGCGCGTTGACCGCCTCGACGGTCTTCTGGACGGCCTTCACCTTGCGGTCGTTGACGCTGCCAAAGAGGCTACGGCCGATGGTCTTCAGTCCGAACATAGGGGCGCTCTCCCGTGGGCGCGCCAGCGCGCCGGCCACTCTGCGCGCCCTTCCCGGCGCGAAACGGCGCGGCGGTGCGGCGCGGAAGAATTCCGATCCCGACGGTTGCTGCGCCGGGGGCGAGGGCGTACACCTCTCTGGCGCCGCGCCCGGCCCGATGCTCACTTATTGGCGCCCCGGTGGGCTGTCAACGGCGAGGGGGCGGCCGGCGATCACACCCTCGTCCGCCCGCGCGGCCCGCGCCGGCCCCGGCGATCCAGCCAAGGAGACCCCCGTGCAGCCCATCCTCGCCTCACGCCACCCCGCGCGGGTCGGTCTGGCCGGCCTTGCCGCCCTGGCCCTCGCCCTCCTCGTCGCTCCAGTCGCCGCGCAGGAGACCGGCACCGAGCCGGCCGAGGCGCCGGCCGAGGCGCCCGCCGAGGGGCAGGCAGCGGAGGCCGACGGCGCGGCGGCCGCTGACCTGACCGCCGACAGCGTGATCGCGCGGGTCGGCGAGACCGAGGTGACGCTGGGCGAGCTGATCGCCGTGCGCCAGGCGCTGCCGCAGCAATACCAGGCGCTGCCGCCCGAGGTGCTGCGCGACGGGCTGCTCGAGCAGCTCGTCAACCAGACCGTGCTCGCCGTACGTGCCCGTGAGGAGGGCCTCGAGACCCGCACGGACGTGGCGCTTCAGCTGAAGAACCTCACCAATTCGACGCTCGCCGACAGCTTCATGCGCAGCCGTCTCGAAGCCGCGCTGACCCCGGAAGCGGTCGAGGCGGAGTATCAGCGCCGCTATGCCGATGCCGAGCCCGAGGAGGAGATCAATGCCGCGCATATCCTCGTCGACGGCCGCGAGAAGGCCGAGGGGATCCGCGAGGAGATCCTTGGCGGGCGCGACTTTGCCGATGCCGCGGGCGAGCACGGAACCGACGCGACCAAGTCGCGCGGCGGCGATCTCGGCTGGTTCGTGCGCTCCGACATGGTCCCGGAATTTGCCGATGCCGCCTTCGCGCTCGAGACGGGCGTGGTCAGCGAACCGGTCGAGACCCCCTTCGGCTGGCATCTCATCATCGTGATGGACCGGCGCGACCGTGCGGCGCCGCCGCTCGAGGAGGTGCGCCAGGAAATGCTGCGCGTCCTCGCCGAGGAGGCCCAGCGGGAGATCCTCGCCACCGCCAAGTCCGAGGTGTCGGTGGAGATGCTCGAGGCCGATTTCCCACCGGCGCTTCTCCTGGCCGACGACCTGATCGCCCCGCCGGCGGAGTGATTGGCCGATGACTGAGGCGGAGACCGGGGCCGAGACGGCGGCCGAGACGGGGGCCGAGACGGCGGCAGACGACCCGCGGGCCGCGCTCGCGGCGAAGCGGGCGGCGCTCGTCGCGCTCGAGGCCGAGATCGCCGCGCTGGAGAAGCGCGTCGGCCCACCGGTCTCCCCGCTCGCTCCCCCGCAATTCCCCGCATTGCCGGCGGTCGGCGGCGTGACGCTTGCGGCCGCCGAGGCGGGCGTGCGCTACCAGGGCCGCCCGGACGTGATGCTGGCCCGGCTCGCCTCCGGCACGGTGGCCGGCGTCTTCACCCGGTCCGAGACCCGCGCGGCCCCGGTCCTCTGGTCCGAGGCCCGGCTGGCCGACGGCACGCCGCGGGCGATCCTCGTCAATGCCGGCAATGCCAACGCCTTCACCGGCACGGGCGGCATGGCCGCGGTCGAGCGCCTCGCCGCCGCCACCGGAGCCGCGCTCGGGCTCCCGCCCGAGGCCGTGCTGATGGCGTCCACCGGCGTGATCGGCGAGCCGCTCCCGGCCGAGCGCATCGAGGCGGTGCTCGCCGATCTCGCGGCCCGTCTCGCCGAGGGCGCTTTCGAGGACGCCGCCCGCGCGATCCTGACCACCGACACCTTCCCCAAGGGCGCCGGCGCCGAGATCGCGCTCGACGGCCACCCCGTCCGCATCGCCGGCGTCGCCAAGGGCTCCGGCATGATCGCGCCCGACATGGCGACGATGCTCGCCTTCGTCTTCACCGACGCCGCCGTCGCGCAGCCCCTGCTCGACGCCATGCTGCGCCGGACCTGCGAGACGAGCTTCAACGCGATCACCGTCGACAGCGACACCTCGACCTCCGACACGCTGCTGCTCGCCGCCACGGGCGCGGCCGGCGGCCCGCCGATCGAGACCGAGGACGACCCGCGCCTGCCCCCCCTCGAGGCCGCGATCGGGGCCGTGCTGCGCGACCTCGCCCTCCAGGTCGTGCGCGACGGCGAGGGCGCGACCAAGCTCGTGGCGATCACCGTCACCGGCGCCGAGACCGACCGGGCCGCCAAACGCATCGCGCTCAGCATCGCCAACTCGCCCCTCGTCAAGACCGCGCTCGCCGGCGAGGATCCCAACTGGGGCCGCATCGTCATGGCCGTCGGCAAGGCGGGCGAGCGGGCCGAGCGCGACCGCCTCGCGATCCGCTTCGGCGACATTCTCGTGGCCGAGGCCGGCTGGGTCGCGCCCTCCTATCGCGAGGCCGACGGCGCCGCCTATATGCGCCGCGCCGAACTCGAGATCGCCGTCGATGTCGGCATCGGCGCGGGGGCCGCGACCGTTTGGACCTGCGACCTGACCAAGCGCTATGTCGCGATCAACGCCGACTACCGGAGCTGATCCGCGCCCTCTCGTGCTGGTGGCCGCCGTGGCGCTCGTCGACGCGGATGGCCGCGTGCTGCTGGCCGAGCGGCCCGCGGGCAAGAGCATGGCCGGGCTCTGGGAGTTTCCCGGTGGCAAGGTCGAGCCCGGCGAGACCCCCGAGGCGGCGCTGATGCGCGAGCTCGAGGAGGAGCTCGGCATCGCCACCTGGGAGAGCTGCCTCGCCCCCCTCACCTTCGCGAGCCACGCCTATGAGCGCTTCCACCTGCTGATGCCGCTCTTCGCCTGCCGCAAATGGGCGGGGGTGGCGACTGGGCGCGAGGGGCAGAGCCTGGCATGGGACCGGCCCGAGCGCCTGCGCGACTACCCGATGCCGCCCGCCGACCTGCCGCTCATCCCGATCCTGCGCGACTGGCTCTGAC
>CAYORO010000326.1:678-4217 GCA_964406355.1 uncultured Limibaculum sp. | reverse complement strand
ACCTACGACATCACCTCGAAGCCGCCCGGAACCATCGAATGGGAGTGATCCGGCTTCTCCGCCGGCTCCTGCGCCTCGGCATCTTCGTGCTCGCGCTGACCATCGCGGCGGTGCTCTATGCCGAGCATCGGATCCGCCACGATGGCGCCCTCGCCGAGGCGCTGCCAGAACCCGTGGATGCCGCGATCGTGCTCGGCGCCGGCGTCGATGGCGACGGCCGGCTCGGCTACGATTCGCGCCGGCGCGTGGCCGGCGGCGTGGCGCTCTTGGCCGACGGGCGCGCGGCCATCTTGATCTTCTCCGGCGGCGTCGGCGGCAACCACCCGACAACGCCGGCAGCCGTGCTGATGCGCGACCACGCGGTCGAGCTCGGCGCCGACCGTGCCCGCCTGATGGTCGAGCCGCGCGCCGTCTCCACCTTCGAGAACCTGCGCTTCAGCTTCGCGATCGCCCGGGAGCAAGGGTTCGAGCGGCTCGCGATCGTCAGCGATCCGGGCCATCTCGCGCGGGCCGCAGCACTCGCCTCCTTCTGGGGCAAGCCGGGCCTCCCGCTCGTCGCCGTGCCGGGGACCGAGCGCGGCTGGTGGCCGATCCGCGGCGTCTTCGCGGTGCGCGAGGCGCTCGCCTGGTGGTTCAATCTCGGCAAGGTGGCGGGCTGGGAGGCGTTCGGGCTGATCGGCATGCCCGAGGCGCGGCGCGAGGAGCTCATCCGATGACCGAGGAGGCGGACCGCGCGCGCTCGGACGCGCTGGTCTTCGACCGCGAGGCAGGGATCGCGCGGCTGCTCGAGATCATGGCACGGCTCCGCGCGCCCGATGGCTGTCCGTGGGACCGCGAGCAGGATTTCCGCTCGATCGCGCCCTACACGCTGGAGGAGGCCTGCGAGGTCGCCGACGCCATCGAGCGGGGCGACATGGAAGGGCTCCGGGACGAGCTCGGGGATCTGCTCCTCCAGGTGGTCTACCATGCACGGATGGCCGAGGAGGCCGGCCGGTTCGCCTTCGCCGATGTGGCGCGCTCGATCTCCGACAAGATGCTGCGCCGCCACCCCCATGTCTTCGGCCGGGAGCCCGGCGGCGCGAAGGCCGATCCCGCGACTGTCGACTGGGAGGCGATCAAGGCCGAGGAGCGCGCCGACCGCGGCGAGCGGCGCGACAGCGCGCTCGACGGGGTGCCGGCCACGCTCTCCGGCCTCACGCGCGCACTGAAGCTCACCAAGCGGGCGGCAGGCGTCGGCTTCGACTGGACGGACCCCGCCGATGTGCTCGCCAAGGTGTCGGAGGAGGCGGGCGAGCTTGCCGCCGAGATCGGCGGCGACCCGGCGCGGCTCGAGGAGGAGTATGGCGATCTCCTCTTCGTGATGGTCAATCTCGGGCGCCATCTCGCGGTCGACCCCGAGGCGGCGCTCCGCCGCGCCAACGCGAAATTCGAGCGCCGGTTCCGGGCGATCGAGGCCGCACTCCGCGCCGAGGGCCGCCGTCCCGAAGGGGCGAGCCTCGCCGAGATGGACGCGCTCTGGGACGCGGCGAAAGCGGCCGAGAAGCACCGCTGACCGGCATCAGCGGTGATCGCGCCGGGTGACCAGTCCTGGGCCGTCACCATGGCGCTTGTGGGCTCAAGAAGAATTCCACATCCTGTTTTCGTCAAGTCCCGACAATTCATGCGGAAATTAAACTGATGGAGTCGACGAATGACGAGGACCAGCGATGAAAAGGGCATGCCACTGGATGGCGTCCGATTAAAGAAAGGAACATCCGCGATCACGCATCTAAAGAAACGCGGGTTCTCTGAAAAAAACGCCAGAGCAATCATAAATGCAAAATTCAACAAATCATTTCTCAAAGATGCCAAAGATGCAGATAATCTCCACAAAGATGCATATCTTCACATACCATCAGATTTGAGACAGCTCAAATCCGACATCAGACAACTCGAAAAAAAATTTCATCACTTACCAAGGAATTGAGTTCTCTTGTTAAAGTAATCAAAGGCCTGGAAGAAATCGACACGCTAGAAGAATAAAAACTTATCCTGATGCAAAATTATTGGTCGAAATCTCGAATTTTATTCGGACAAATACTTGTGATCAAGAAGACTCTAGATGGAAAGAACATCGGGAAGATCCCTGGCATCCAGCAGGCGAAAGATGGCATCTCGCTTTTCTTGAAGCTGGGGGACAAGATCAGCAAGGAATTCCGCAACGCGACAATAGCCTGCCAAGATAACGGTGACGCCCAAGCAATTAAACATCTTGAGCACAGACTGGAAGAGATTCATGGCAAAGTGTCTGGTGCCCGGGATGAAATTCGGCTGCTACAGCGGAAGATAGACGGCACTACGGCTTGGTTCTAGCCGCGCCAGAATCGCCCGGCGCCCGATCGCTTTACCGGCGGGGGCCTGCGGTGTAGGCACGGGCCGTCCAGACCCGCCGGAGGCCCCCATGAGCGCGATTGTCGACATCACCGCCCGCGAGATCCTCGACAGCCGAGGGAACCCGACCGTCGAGGTCGAGGTGCTGCTCGAGGACGGCACCTCGGGCCGCGCCGCGGTGCCCTCGGGCGCCTCGACCGGCGCGCATGAGGCGGTCGAGCTTCGCGACGGCGGCACGCGCTATGGCGGCAAGGGGGTGCTGAAGGCAGTCGAGGCGGCCAATGGCCCGATCTTCGACGCGCTCGCGGGCTTCGACGCGCTGCTGCAGAAGTCGATCGACCAGACGATGATCGAGCTGGACGGGACACCAAACAAGTCCCGCTTCGGGGCCAACGCGATCCTCGGCGTGTCGCTCGCGGTCGCCCATGCCGCGGCGCGCTCGACCGGCCTGCCGCTCTATCGCTATGTGGGCGGGGTGGCGGCGCGCACCCTGCCCGTTCCGATGATGAACATCCTCAATGGTGGCCAGCACGCCGACAACCCGATCGACATCCAGGAGTTCATGGTGATGCCGGTCGGCGCCGAGAGCCTCGCCCACGCGGTGCGGATCGGCTCGGAGATCTTCCACACGCTGAAGGCAGAGCTCAAGGCCGCCGGCCACAGCACCAATCTGGTCGACGAGGGCGGCTTCGCGCCGCAGATCGCCTCGACCCGCGAGGCGCTCGACTTCATCATGGGCGCGATCACCAAGGCCGGCTACGATCCGGGCGGCAACGTGTTCCTCGCGCTCGACGCCGCCGCCACCGAGTTCTACGACGCGGGCGCGGGGCGGTACCGGCTCCTCGGCGAGGGGCTCGAGCTCAGCTCCGAGCAGATGGCGGGCTACCTCGCCGATCTCGTCTCCGCCTACCCGATCATCTCGATCGAGGACGGCATGGCCGAGGATGACTGGGCCGGCTGGTCCGTGCTGACCGGCGAGACCGGCGAGCAGTGCCAACTGGTGGGCGACGACCTCTTCGTCACCAACACCGAGCGCCTCTCCCGCGGCATCCGCGAACGCGCGGCCAACGCGATCCTCGTCAAGGTCAACCAGATCGGCACGCTCTCCGAGACGCTCGACGCGATCGACATGGCCCACAAGGCGCGGATGCGGGCGGTGATGTCGCACC
>CAYORO010000326.1:0-668 GCA_964406355.1 uncultured Limibaculum sp. | reverse complement strand
AAGACCGGCAGCCTGGCGCGCTCGGACCGCACGGCCAAATACAACCAGCTGATCCGGATCGAGGAGGAGCTCGGCGAGGCGGCGATCTATGCCGGACGCTCCGTGCTGCCGCAGAGCTTCGGGGGCGCGGGCGGGCGCTGAGCCTGTGGCGGGCCGGACTCACTCGCCACTTGCCGAGCGAAATCGACGGGTTTCCATTGTCAAGCGATTGGCGATGCTGGCAGACTCCGCTCCCAGAGGAGAGACCTGATGCGCGCCAGCACCTGGAGCCGCCTGTCTGCCGCGCTGCTCGCGCTCACCGCGCTGACGGCGATCGGCGTGTTTGCGTGGTCGGGGCTCCGGGGCGAGCGCGGACTTGCGGCCCAGGCCCAGGCGCTCGATCGCGAGCAGGCCCTGGCGGGTGAGCTGGCGCTGCTTCAGGCCGAGCGGCGGGCGGCGGAGAACCGCGTGCGGCGGCTGACCGTCGGGTATCTCGACCTCGATCTCCTCGACGAGCGGGCACGCGCCGTGCTCGGCTATGTCCGCCCCGACGAGGTGGTGATCCGCCCGATCGCCCGGCCCGCCGCCGACCGGCCCTAGCGCCTCAGCCCGCGAGCACCGCTTCGGCCGCCGCGATCGCCTCGGCCGCCTTCGACGGATCGGCGCCGCCGCCCTGCGCCATGTCGGGC
>CAYORO010000325.1:0-4240 GCA_964406355.1 uncultured Limibaculum sp. | reverse complement strand
GCGCGCCGCCGAGCAGCCGGAGCTGACCTGGACCATCCCGGCCGAGGGGGCCGTGCGCTGGGCGCAGTCGATCGGCGTGGTGGCCGGCTCCGAGACCCCCGACCTCGCGCTCGAGTTCATCAAATACATCGTCAGCCCCGAGGGCCAGGCACGCCTCGCGACCTCGTCCTGCTTCTGGGGCATGCCTGCCAACGCCAAGGCCGGCGAGGTGCTGAGCGACGAGCAAAAGGCGATCCTGCGCTGGGACAGCCAGGCCGACTATCTGGCCCGCACCCAACTCTACCCCGCACCCGACGCCGATCTCGACATCGAGATGCAGGATCTGTGGCTCGAGACGCTGCAACAGTGAGAGCCTCCGGCGCGGCCGGACAGGGCTGGGGTTTCGTCGCGCCGGCCCTTCTCTGGACGGTGGCGTTCTTCGTCGTGCCCTTCCTCGTGATGGGCGCGATGAGCCTCGCGACGATGGAGGGGCGGACCCTCGTCTGGGACCTCTCGCTCGAAAACTATGCCGAGCTGACCGAGAAAGCCTATCTCACGCGCGCGATCGTCGTGTCGCTCGAGATCACGCTGACGGTGACGCTGGTCTCGGTGCTGCTGGCCTATCCGCTGGCCTCGATCATTGCCTTCCGGGTGCCGGCGAAATGGCAGCGGCTGGCGCTCCTGCTGGCGATCCTGCCGTTCTGGACCTCCTATGTCGTGCGGTCCTATGCATGGCTCCTGGTGCTGGCCCGCGAGGGCGTGGTGAACCAGGCGCTGATGAGCCTCGGCCTCACCTCCGAGCCGGTCACGCTGGCCAACACCCGCTTCGCCACCGTAACCGGGTTCGTCCACTTCTTCGTCATGCTGCTGACGCTGACGATCTATGCCAACCTCGTGCAGCTCTCGCCCAACTACCGGCGCGCGGCGATGGATCTCGGCGCCTCGGCGTTCCAGACCTTCTGGCATGTGGTGCTGCCGCTCACGCTGCCGGGGATCGTCACGGGCGCGTTCCTCACCTTTGTGCTGTGCATCGGCGACTACGTCACGCCGCAGATCCTCGGCGGCAACACCGAGCTCACCATGCCGCAGGTGATCATGGTCCAGCTCGGCCGCCGCGCCGACTTCCCGCTGGCCTCGGCGCTGGCGATCACGCTGATGGGGATCGTCACGGTGGCCTACATCCTCTCGGCGCGCTGGCTGAGGCTCGACCGGCTGTGAGACGTGCCCTCGCCCATGCGGGGCCGTGGCTCTACCTCGCGGCTGCGTTTGCCTTCATCTACCTGCCCGTGGCGGCGCTGGTGCTGTTCTCGTTTCAGGACGGCACGCTTCCGGTGCCGCCTTTCGAGGGACCGTCGCTGCGCTGGTATGGCGAGATCCTCGGCGACGACGACCTGATGGCGGCGCTGGCCAATTCGCTGATCGTCGGGCTCGGGTCCTCGGCCGTGGCGGTGACGCTCGGCTTCCTCGCGGCCTACGGCCTCGCCCGCCATGTGCTGCCGGGCGCCGGGTTGCTCCGTGCGCTGCTGATCGCGCCGCTGACGGTGAGCTATCTGATCATCGGCCTCGGGCTCCTGATCGTGCTGACCCGGAGCGGGCTCGGCGTCTCGCTCTGGACCGCGGCGATCGGGCATGTGGTGATCAACCTGCCGCTCGCCTTCGCGATCATCTACGCCTCGATGGGCGCGCAGCAGCAAAACGCCGAACGCGCGGCCCGCGATCTCGGCGCGGGCGAGGCCCAGGTCGTCGCGCTCATCACCGTGCCGATGCTGGCGCCGGCCATCCTCGCCGCATTCTTTCTCTCGGTGACGCTGAGCTGGGACGAGTTCATCATCGCCTTCCTGCTCACCCGGTTCGACGTAACCCTGCCGGTGGAGATCTGGTCACTGCTGCGCTCGGGTCTCTCGCCGCGGCTGAACGCCATCGGCAGCCTCGTGTTCCTCATCTCGGTCAGCGTCGTCCTCCTGCTCGAGATCGCCGTCTTCCGGAGGCGCCGGTGACCGCGGCCGTCCGGCTCGATGGCCTCGACCACTGGTTCGGGGACTTTCATGCGCTCAAGGGGATCTCGCTCGAGATCGAGGCCGGCGAGTATGTGGCGCTGCTGGGCCCGTCCGGCTGCGGCAAGACCACGCTGCTGTCGGTGCTCGGCGGCTTCGTCGACCCGACGGAGGGCCAGGTGCTGATCGGCGGCGTGGACATGACCCATGTGCCGCCCGCCAGGCGCCCGACGACGACGATGTTTCAGGACTATGCCCTCTTCCCGCACATGTCGCTGCGGGACAATGTCGGGTTCGGGCTGCGCATGGCAGGTCAGGGTCGCCGGGCGCGGCACGCCCGCGCCGCCGAGATGCTGGCGCTCGTCGGGCTCGGCCACGCGGCCGGCATGCGCCCGCATCAGCTCTCGGGCGGCCAGCGACAGCGCGTGGCGCTGGCCCGAGCGCTCGCCGTCGAGCCCGAGGTGCTGCTGCTCGACGAACCGCTCGGTGCGCTCGATCTCAAGCTCCGGCGCTCGATGCAGGACGAGCTCAAGGGCATCCAGCGCCAGGTCGGCACGACCTTCGTCCATGTCACGCATGACCAGGAGGAGGCGATGGCGATCGCCGACCGCATCGTCGTGATGAATGCCGGGCGGATCGAGGACGAGGGCCCGCCCGCCCGGATCTACCGCGCGCCGCGCACGCTCTTCGCCGCGGATTTCATGGGCGAGATGAACCACATCCCCGGACAGGCCACGGGAGGGGGCGTCGAGACCGCGTTCGGCCGCCTCGCCGCCACCCCCGGCACAGCCGGACCGGTGACGGTCTGCCTGCGGCCCGAGGCGCTCGGCCCCGCGCCGGGCGGCCTCGAGATCGGCCCCGCGCGTGTGCGCGACGCGGCCTTCTTCGGCACCCATTGCCGGGCGCATCTCGTCCCCGAGGCGGCGCCCGAGCTCACCCTCGTGGCGCATCTGCCGCCCGCCTCGATCCCGGCGGAGGGCGACATCCTCACCCTCTCGGCCGATCCCGAGGCCGTCCTGATCTATCCGAAGGAGCCCTGAGCGATGGAACGCGCCCGCCCCGACGAGTGGTACCGCCTGACGAGCCTCGACGACGCGATAACGCTGATCGACGAGCCGTTCATCCTGCCCTTCTACCGCTGCAATATGTGGCATGTGCGCGGGCGCGACCGGGACATGCTGGTCGACAGCGGCATGGGCGTGGTCTCGCTCCGGGACTGGGTGCCGCTGGTGAGTGAGCGGGCAGTGACAGCCGTGGCGAGCCACACACATTTCGACCATATCGGCTGCCATCACGAGTTCGAGGACCGCGCGATCCATGTGGACGAGGCCGAGATCCTGGCCAAGCCGACGCGCAAGGCCATCCTCGCCGACCCCTACGTGACCGACGCGATCTTCACCCGTCTGCCGCCCCTGCCCTATCGCTCCGACGCCTACGAGGTGACGGGGGCGCCGGCGACCCGGCTGCTGGTCGATGGCGATGTCATCGATCTCGGTGACCGGCGGTTCGAGGTGATCCACACGCCGGGCCACTCACCGGGCGGCATCGCGCTTTGGGAGGCGGCAACGGCCACGCTGATCTCGGGCGACATCGTCTATGACGGCGAGCTGGTCGAGGACACCTACCACGCCGACGCGGCCGACTATGTGCACTCGATGAAGCGGCTCTACGACCTGCCGGTGCGGGTGGTCCATGGCGGGCATTTCCCGAGCTACGGGCTTGAGCGCCACCGGGCGATCATCCGGGCCTGGCTTGACGCCAAGGGGGCCTAGGGCGGGCCGCGCCGGGCCCGCCCGCGGACAGGTGGCGCTCAGAGCGCCTTGTCGGTGATCGCGTGGGTCCAGGCGCCTTCGGGCTCCTTGGAGATCACGGGGTCCGAGCCGCCCTTGAGCAGGGTCTCGACCGTGCGCTGATAGTCGGCCGGGTCGAGCGCGCCGTTGGATCCCGCGGTGAGCTTGGCGATCTCGCCCATCATCCGCTTCTGGTGCTCCTCGGTCTGGGCCCCCGTGGCGTCGTACTCCAGCACGATCTCGGCCGCCTCGTCCGGGTTCTCCTCGGCGTACTTCCAGCCGCGCATGCTGGCGCGCACGAAGCGGACCATCTTCTCGGCAAAGGCCTCGTCCTCGAGCCGCTCCTCGAGCACATAGATGCCGTCCTCGAGTGTGGCGACGCCCTGGTCCTCGTATTTGAAGGTTACGAGGTCTTCGGGCGCGATGCCGGCATCGATCACCTGCCAGTACTCGTTGTAGGTCATCGTCGAGATGCAG
>CAYORO010000324.1:0-4242 GCA_964406355.1 uncultured Limibaculum sp. | reverse complement strand
GGAGTGGCTGGATTTTGCGCCGCCATCCTGGCGGGATTTCCGACCGTCATTGACATGATCTTTTCCGCGATGGACTTCATCGCATCAACGGCTTCTCTGACCGCTTCCCCCGATTGCTGCGCCTCGGAGGAGGAGTGCATCGCAATCTTTTCGGTCTCCATGGCGTTGTCGGTCGACTGGCGCATGGTTGCGCTCATCTCCTCCATAGATGCCGACGCCTCCTGCACGGCCGCGGCCTGACGGTTGGACCCGTCGCTGAGAGCGCTTGACATTTGTTGCAACTCGGACGCGCCGCCGGACACCGCCTCGGCGCTTTCCTTCGCACGGGACGCCACGTCCTTCAGCGAGTCGATCATCGTGCTCAGCGCTCTGCCCAGCCGGTCTTCGTCTGAGCGCACGGGCGCCGAGACATCGAGATTTCCGTCTGCAATCTCGGAGGCTGCCGCAGCGCTGCCTCGCTGCGAAACGGTCATCTCGTGAAGCGCGCGTTGAACCTCACCGATCTCGTCCTTTCGATCGGAGATCGGCACATCCTTGGACACATCGCCCGATCCGAGCCGTTGAATGTCCTCGGACATGGCCTGGATCGGCCGGGCTATCGAGCGCGCGATCACCACGGTCAAGACAACTGCAACCAGGATTGCGACACCTGCCAGGATCGTCATCAGGGTCACGGCCTCCGACATTTCCGACACCGCCTGCGGCCCCAGCTCGTTCTGGATCGCGACGACCTTGTCGACAAGGCCTTCGATCTGGGCGTTCATCTCGGGACCGATGACATCCAGTTGCTCACGGCGGATCGTGTTGCGCGAGGTGATGGCGGCGCGCGCCTGACGCAGTGCCTCCGAAAAGGTGCCGAGCCCGGTGGCAACCTCCTCGGCGAGGCGCCGGCGCTCGGGATTCTGCAGCTCGCTGCGCAGCGTCTCCAGATACTCCCCGGCATCGTTCAAGTGATTGACCGATGTCGTGAATGCCTCCTCCGAGTTGATCAGCAGGAACCGCTCCGCATAGAACCGGCCGAGCATCACCGCTTCCTGGGTCCGGCCGGCATAGTATGCAGCTGACGGATCGCTGTCCTGAAATGCAGTCTTCATGATCTCAGTGAGCGCGGTTCGAATCTGCGGCCCAACCTCAGTGAGCGTGGCCACATGCGTGTGTCGCTCCGCCTGACGGGCCTGCGCTTCCACAAAGGCTTCCTTGTAGGCTTCAGCGTTCCGGATCACGTCATCGATGGCGGCAAGAAACTGAGAATGTGATTGAAAGCCCTCTCGGTCCTGGTCGCGCGCATCGATGATCTCTTGAAGATTATCGATAACCTCTTGCGCCACGTCCGCGTCGCCGCCGCTTCGATACTTGAAAGCCATAAGCCGGGCTTCCAGCACATCCTCGCCAATTGCGTTCGCAATGATCGTTTCTCGCGCTGTTGAACGGTATTCTGTAAAAATCTCCGATACGGTAATTATCTTTATGACTGAAAATACAATTATTGCAGAAAGAACCATGACAATGGTTCCTACGCTGAGATAAAGCTTGCTACTGATCGGCAGGTTCTGCATTGGGTTTCCACTGGGTTAGACAACGACGGACCGCAAGGGCGTGGATGCAGGAGAATTATTGACGCAAGGTAAATCACAGCCTCACCCAGATCGGGATCGCGCTGACCTGCGCGGTGCCGGCGATCGCCGACCTCCAGATCCGCGCCAGGTCTTGCGCTTGCAGGGCCTGCGGACGTGTGACCTTGACGAGTGCGAGCCGTCAGTTCCAGTCGCCGTAATACCGATCCCAGATCTTCTCGCCGATCAGGCAGTCATAGCCCTCGACGCGGTGAACGGAGCCGGCCTCCGGCCGATTGCCGGCGAGCTCCAGGATCAGCTTGCGGCGGACCGCGTCCGGGAAGTCCTCCCATCGCAGCACCGGGATCACGAAGGACGCGGGCCCGGTGATCACGCAGTGCCGGTAATAGGCGTCGAGATCGTCGAGGTGGAACTGATGACCCGGCCCCTCGCGGGTCATGAGCGGAAGTCCGTTGATGTCGATGCCGCGCGCCGCGGCGTCGGCCCGAGCGGCAAGGACCGGACGACCGCCATTGTTCGGCCCGTCGCCCGAGATGTCGATGACCCGGCGCTCCCCGGCGAAACCGTTGTCGTCAAAGCGCGGGATCGAATGCTCGATGATCGCGGAGATCGAGGTTCGCGGGAGCGCGTCGGTGAAGGCGGTGGTCAGCCTGGCCGCGAACGCCTCGGCATCCGCAAGCGTGCGCACAAGCGTCCAGTCGACGATCAGGCGCTGGGACGAGGGCCCGGCCCACTCGACATAGGTGAGCGCGATCTGGCCATGCGGGCCTCCGTAAGCGATCGCCTGGATGACATCATCGCTGACCAGCGCCTCGGCATAGCCGCGACGCTGGATCTCGATCTCGCGCGTCGTCATCGAAAGCGAGACGTCGACGGCGAGGATCAGCTCGACATCAACCGGCGTTTCCGCCCGGGCTGACGACAGAAGGACGAGCGTTGCCGCAACGCAGTGAGCGATCATGCGCATGCGAAGAGTTGAGCGGGAAACCGGCCGTTTGTCGAGGCGCTTTGCGATCACAGCGCTGCTCCGCCGGGCAGAGGGTCGTGTAAGGCGAATTCGTTTGAACCGGCCTCCACACTCGTGCTGCATGCACCGACCGCCAGCGGGCAGGTAGAGGATGGGCCAAACGCAAATGCTGACAATCCACGGACGAGCGACATCCAGCAACGTTCAGGCTGTGATGTGGACGGTCGCCGAGCTGGGGCTCGACCATGAGCGCCGCGACGTTGGCGGCGCCTTCGGCGGCAACCGGACGCCGGAGTTCCTCGCGATGAACCCGATGGGGCGCGTCCCGGTGATCGAGGACGAGGGTGTGACGTTGTTCGAGAGCCAGGCGATCATGCGCTACCTCGCAGCCAAGCATGGCGCCGAGCATCTTTGGCCGTCCGCCCCCGCAAGCCGGGCTCGCGTCGATCAATGGATGGAATGGGCCAAGATCAACGTCGCGCCGGCGTTGATCTACAAGGTCTTCTGGCAGCTGATCCGGATCACTGCGGCCGATCGCGATCACGAACGCGTGGCCGAGGGCGTGGTCGAGCTGAAGGAGCTCATGCGGATCGCTGATGCGCAGATCGAAAGACACGGGTGGCTGGCCGGGCCGGAGTTCACCCTCGCGGACATCTCGTTCGGCACCAACCTCTATCGCTACTACGAGGTTCCGTTCGAGCGTGCGGAGCTGCCGAGCCTGCGCGCCTATTACGAGCGCCTCTGCGCCCGCCCGGCCTATGCCGAGCACGCGATGGTTTCGTTCGAGTCGCTGCGGGTGGCAGGCGCCTGATCAGCACGTGGCGGTCATGGCCCGGGCCAGGGCGGTCCCCGCCTCGTCGAGCCCAAGGCCCGACCCGCGCGGGCTGAAGGCCGCCTGACCCACTGGTTCTACCGCGGCGGATGCGGGCCACGGCGCAAAGGCCTGCAAGCCCCGTCAACAAGAGCCAAGCCGAGAGCGGCAGGAGGACGGCCGCCTGCTGGATCTGGAAATTGACCGGAATGTCATCGCCGTCGGAAGCGGTCGGCGGGAAATCGCGCGTGCCAGAAATGTTTGGCTCATCGATCACAATGCGACAGCAGTCCGCGATAAAATCGTGAGATGACCCAAAGCTGTCGGAGATCTCGTCAAGCGCGCCGTTCTCATCAAACCCGAAAACAATCCCTTCGGCGGCGTTGGATGGGTCCATGTCAACGTCTGCAAACCCGCCCGAGATCGTGAAGCCGCCACCGTTGGCGCTGCTCGCGGTCCAACCGAGAAACGCAGCGCCGTTGTCCGACCGCGTCTCGTAGGTGCCGGCGACCACCTCGCGAGGGAGTGCGGCCTCGGCCAGCCGACGCCACGCTCCTGCGATGCAGTACTTCATTGGCCGGTCGGACGATGGGCGAGAGAGCGTGTGGGGGAGCGCGGAAGGGGTCGACGCGGCCCATGCTCTCATTGCGCGCGATGACGTCACACTCCTCCGGGTGCCGGACGATCGGATGTTTCCGGCAGCGGCAGTGGGGGCGGTCTTCTGGGAGAGAACTGAGCCGGCGGCGAGCGTCGTCACAGATGTGGATGGAGATGTGGACGACCGAGCGCACCAGTAGAAAAAACTTTTGCAAATCAACCGCTTAATAAGGGTTAATGGCGGACCCGACAGGATTCGAACCTGTGGCCTCTGCCTTCGGAGGGCAGCGCTC
>CAYORO010000323.1:0-4258 GCA_964406355.1 uncultured Limibaculum sp. | reverse complement strand
GCCCGCCTGCTCGGCATGGCCGAAGCCCGTGAGCGCCGGCACCGCGAGCGGGATCACATCCGCCGGCAGCCCTCGGCCATGGCGCGCGCCGAGGCGGATCATCTCGGCGCCGTGGTCGTCATGGACGAGGAGTCGCGGGGCCTCGCCCCCCGCTGTGCGAAACGCCTCGGCGAGGGTGCGCATCCGCAGGAACAGGTGCTCGGTCGGCTGCTCGGCCGAGGCGATCGCGGTTGTCGGGCACACCGCCGAACACGCCCCGCAGCCCGCGCAGACCAGCGGATCGACCGCCACATGGTCGCCATCGGGCGCGATCGCGCCGGTCGGGCAGATGTCGAGGCAGCGGGTGCAGCCCGTCTGCCGGGCGCGCGAATGGGCGCAGAGCGGCTCGGTGAGCCGCACGTGGAGCGTCTTCTCGAACTCGCCGACGAGCTGTGCCGCATCGAAGAGCGCGCGCTCCACCGCCAGCGGGTCGCCAGGGTCGGCGCGCAGATAGCCGTCGCGCTTGTGGGCGGCCGGGACGAGCGCGCTGCCGCCCGAGAGGTCGAGCACGATGTCGCAGGCCGAGCGCGCGCCGTCCGCCAGCGGACCGAAGGGCCGGGCCCCGCGCCCGCCGGGCTCGAGCTCCGCGAACCGGTCGATCTCGAGCTCGAACTGCCCGAGCGCGCCGGTCACCCGCATGATCCGGCCGGTGACGATGTCGGCCGCCACGCTCGGCTCGGCCGGTTCGGGCTCTGTCAGCATCGCCGTGACGGTCAGCGCGGCTGAGAGCCGCTCGGCCGCGGGCAGCACCACCTCGGCCGTCCCGTAGACGAGGCACACGCCTTCGCTTGCCACATCCATCGCCGGCACGAGCACGGGCGGCAGGCGTGACTCCGCCACCAGCGCCGCCATCTTCGGCCCCGCCGGGTCCTCGCCCCAGCCCGCCCGGTCGCGGATATCCACGGTGGCGAGGGCGGGCTCGGCCCCCGTCTCGGCGGCGAGGTCCTCGGCGGTCTCGGCAAAGACCCGTGCCTCCTGCGCGCAGGCCACGCGCACCGGCCCCGCGGCGAGCGCCGCCCGGAGTGCGCCGGCCTCCGACCGGCAGAGATCGCTGTGCCCGGCGGCGCAGGCCAGGCCCGTCGCGCGCGCAATCGCATCCGCATCGGGCGCCATGCTGCCGCGGCAATCGCACAGTAAGACGGTCTCGGCCGCATCGCCGGGGCGTGTCGGAGTGCCTGACATTGGTCCTCCCGGGCGCTCTCTGGCGCCATGCGGCGCAATCTTTCGGAAATCGCGGGCGGGCGCAAGACTACCGGACCCATTTGGTCAGGATTGCCGCGGCCGGGGCGGTCCGCCCTTGGCACCAGGACCCGCCCCATGCTGATATGCCGATGGATTGGGCGGCTCGAGACCGCCCGTGAACCATGGGAGGCCCGCACCGATGAGCGAGTCAGGGCCGCGATCCGAGACGATCCCGCTCGGCGTCGTGTTGCGGCGCCAGCCCGGCGTCACGCGCTGGGTGCGCTGGATCTGGCGCGCCTCGGCGGTGCTGCCGGGGGCGGGACCGGCCGACTGGCGCGAGCTGCGGCGCGAGGGCGAGGCGGTCGAATACCACGCCGCCACATGTCCGCTGGAGCTCCACCGGGCCGAGACCGAGGCGTATCTGGTGGCGCTCTCCAACGACCCGCCCATGGTCTATGTGGTGCTCCGCCCCTCCGAGGAGGCGGACGCCCCGGCGCCCATCACGGTCCATTCTGTGACCGCCTCCCCCTTCGACGCGCAGGACTATCTCGACAGCGGCGAGGAGCAGGTCGAGGCCGTGCCGATGCCCCCGGCACTGCTCGCCTGGGTGTCGGACTTCGTGGCCCGCCATCATGCCGAGACGCCCTTCGTCAAGCGCCGGCGCGACCGGGTGTCGATCGAGGACCGCGAGGACGGCAAGGGCGATGCGCGGATCGCGCAGACAGCGGATGTCTATCGCAGCCCCAGCTCGCAGAAGCGGCGGCTGCAATGACCCGGCAGGATGACGGTTCGGACGGGTTCCTCTCGCGGTGGTCGCGACTGAAGCGGACGGGCGGGGAGGAGGGGGCCGAGGCCGCCGAGGTGCCGCCCGGGGTGCCTGAGACACTGAGTGATCGGCCCGACGTCGAAATCCTCGAGGAACTCGGCCTGCCCGATCCCGAGACGCTGGGCCCGGGCGACGATTTCTCCGCCTTCATGGCCAAGGCCGTGCCCGAGCGGATCCGGCAGCTCGCGCTCCGTCGGCTCTGGGGCAGCAATCCGGTGCTCGCCAATCTCGACGGCCTTGTCGACTATGGTGAGGACTTCACCGACGCGGCGCTGGTGGTGGCCGATCTCGCCACCGCCTACCGGGTCGGCAAGGGGATGCCGCAGCCCGAGCCTGTCGCGCCCGAGGCCGTCACGCCCGAGGAAACGGAAGCCGAGGCCGAGGCGGCTTCGGAGGAGCTGGCCGGCGGCGATCCAGGCACTTCCGACGAGGCCGCGGACGACCCCGCTCTTGCGGCGAAAGATGCCGTTGCGGCACCTGCGGCGGACCCGCCCGCGGCCGTCGATCCCGGGCCGACGCCGCCCTCCGATGACCTTGCGGCAGCCCGTCCGCGGCGCATGCGCTTTACCGTCGCACCGGTGCCGACACCCCCCGAAACCGCCTGAAATCCCGCCCGTGGTCGGCGGAATCCCCCGTCCGAGACAGGACAAACGGTTTGACCGCTTGTGCCCGTTTGGTAGGCTTCAAAAAAATCTCATGGTCGGGGCTCTCGACCAAACGGGGAATCTTGATGACGACTCCAAGTGGTCAGGCTGCCGTTCCGACGGTCGCCGAGGAGGATGGGTTGCGTGCCGATCTTTATGATCTGCTCGCCGCGCTGCTCGCCGGACCGCCGTCGCGCGCCTTCCTCGGCCGTCTCGCCAGTCTCTCGGGTGACAGCTCGCCGCTCGGCCAGGCGATCACCGCGCTGGCGCGCCTCGCCCGCGCCACCACCGAGCGCGCCGCCGAGCGGGAATACAACGCGCTCTTCATCGGACTCTCGCGGGGTGAGTTGCTGCCCTATGCGAGCTACTACCTGACCGGCTTCCTGCACGAGAAGCCGCTTGCGCTCCTGCGCAACGACATGGCCCGGCTCGGCATCGCCCGCACCGAGGGCACGAGCGAGCCCGAGGACAACATCGCCTCGCTCTGCGAGATCATGGCGGGCCTGATCCGCGGGCGCTTCGGCGAGCCGGCGGACCTGACCGCCCAGCGCGACTTCTTTGCGGCCCATCTCGCGCCCTGGGCCGGGCACTTTTTCACCGATCTCGAGGGCGCGGAGCACTCCGTCCTCTATGCGCCCGTGGGCGCCCTGGGGCGGCACTTCGTCGAGATCGAGCGCGAGGCCTTCCGCATGGGCCGCTGAGGGCCCGGCGGTTGACGATCCCGGGCACCCGGCCCGGACAGGACGGCCGCCCCCGGCGGCGAGTGGAGGAGACGGCAATGACGGATGACAAGGCGGCAAGCCGGCGCGACTTCCTGAAGCTGGCAGCGACGGCAGCGCCCGCCGCAGCGGTGACGGTCGTGGCAGGCAGCACCGAGGCCGCGGCGGCAGAGACCGCAACGGCCGGTCTGCGCAAGACCGAGCACGTCGAGAAGTATCTGGAGAGCGCCCGGTTCTGAGCACGTGACGGCGGCCCCGGGTTGCGGATTGCCCCGGGCGTGCGCCCACCGTCTCCGACCAGGCTCCTAGGGAGAGCATCATGCTGAGAAAGAAGACGACAGCGCGCGGGGTTGCGGGACGCCCCCAGAGCGCTTCGCCCGTGGCCGAGATCGCGGCCAAGACAGTTGACCGCCGCGGCTTCCTGCGCGGCTCCGGCCTCGCGGTCGGCGGGCTCGCAGCCATCGGCGCGACCGCCGGCACCGTGACCAAGGCCGCGGCCTCGACGGGCGTCGGCAATGTCGAGATCGTCAAGTCGGTCTGCACCCACTGCTCGGTCGGCTGCACCGTGCTCGCCGAGGTTCAGGGCGGCGTCTGGGTCGGCCAGGAGCCCGGCTGGGACAGCCCGTTCAACCTCGGCGCCCACTGCGCCAAGGGTGCGGCGGTCCGTGAGCACGCCCATGGCGAGCGCCGGCTGAAATACCCGATGAAGCTCGTCGGCGGCGAGTGGACCCGGATGTCCTGGGAAGACGCGATCAACGAGATCGGCGACGGGATGCTCAAGATCCGCGAGGAGAGCGGCCCCGACAGCGTCTACTGGCTCGGCTCGGCCAAGCACAACAACGAGCAGG
>CAYORO010000322.1:0-4296 GCA_964406355.1 uncultured Limibaculum sp. | reverse complement strand
CAGGATCCCGTTCTTGAAGCAGTTGTTGTAGAAGATGTCGGCAAACGAGGTCGCGACGACCACCCGGATCCCGAAATCGAGCAGCGCCCAGGGCGCGTGCTCACGCGACGAGCCACAGCCGAAATTGTCACCCGCCACCAGGATCTTCGCCTCGCGCCAGGCGGGCTTGTTGAGCACGAAGTCGGGGTTCTCGGAGCCGTCGTCGAGATAGCGCATCTCGTCGAAGAGGTTCTTGCCGAGCCCGGTGCGCTGGATCGTCTTCAGGAACTGCTTCGGGATGATCATGTCGGTGTCGACATTGATCAGCGGCAGAGGGGCCGCAACCCCGGTGAGCGTGGTGAACTTTTCCATGCGGCCGTCCTCCGAACCAGATCGCCTCTCGGCCCCACCTATCCCCGGGCAGCGCGTGTGCGCAACCGCTGACGCGCGCGCGAGCCGGTGTGCTTTGGCGCCTGTGACGTGCCGGCCCACCTGTTTCGCAAGACGGGCGGCATCCCCGCCGCCCGGCACCAGAAGGAGACGGATCGATGAAGGCAGCAGCCGTCACCATGATCTTCGCAGGCGCACTGGCTGGTGGCCTCGCGCTGACGGGCCCCTCGGCGGCCTCGGGCGCAACACTTGCTGGCGTGAGCGCGGTCCCCGCCGTGCTGGAGACGGGCCCGGCCGCCGCGGCGGGCGCAGCCCGGGTCGAGCGGGCCGGTTTCCGTGGGCATCGCGGCTTTCGTGGTGGGCGCGGGTTCCGGGGTGGACGCGGCTTTCGGGGAGGACGTGGCTTCCGGGGCCGCCACGGGGTCCGGGGGCGGTTCGGTGCCGGTCCGCGCTTCGGGTTCCGGCGCGGGTTCGGGTTCCGACGCGGGTTCGGCTTCCGGCGGGGCTTCCGTGGCGGCTTCGTTGCCGGACGCGGTTTCGGCCCGCGCGGCGGGTTTGCCTTCGGCGTCGTGCGCTGAGGCGCATCGCCCGCCACGGGTCGAGACGGAATGCCGCCTCGGCCCGATGATCGTCGCGACGGAAAGGCAGGCTGGGCCGTTTACCCTTCAGTCAGGTAAGACATGAGGGAGGCCAGCATGAGCTTCAGGACGATGATCGGTGCCACGCTCGTTGCCGTGGCGCTCGGCGCCGCAGGCACGGCCGGCGCGGCCCACACCCAGACGGGCGCGGCCGAGCCGGCCTCCGCCGCCACCCGTGCGGCATCCGAGGGCGAGCGCCTCGCCGGCGGCTATGGCCGCGGCTACGGCAAGGGCTATCGCCGGGGCTACCGCCACGGCTATCGCAAGGGCCGCCACGGCTATGGCAAGCGCCGCCACGGCTATGGCAAGCGCCGCCACGGACGCGGCTACTATGGCCGACCGCATCGCGGCTACTATGCGCGGCCCCATGGCGGCTATTACGGCAAGGGCTATTACGGCGGCGGCTATTACGGCGGCGGCTATTACGGCGCGCGCGGTTACGGCCCGGACGGGTTCTTCTTCTACAACGGTCCGGCGGTCAGCTTCGGCTTTGCCGTCCGCTGAGGCGGGACGCTGCACTGGCGGGCGGGGGGCGGCTGGCCTAGAGAGGGGCCATGCCCCGCGCCGCTGATCCCCGCCCGGCCAATTCCCGCCCCGCCCATCTCGGCCCAGCCCAGCCTCGCGCCCGCTTCTATCGTGACAACGCCAGGTGGCTCGGTGCGGGCTTTGGTCTGACCTTCGCCTCGTCCTTCGGGCAGACCTTCTTCATCGCGCTCTTCGCCGGCGAGATCCGGGCCGAGTTCGGCCTCTCCGACGGCGCCTGGGGCGGGATCTACATGGCGGCGACGTTGCTCTCGGCCGCGCTGCTGGCGCAGGCGGGGGCGCTTGCCGACCGGGTGGCGCTCAGCCGGCTCGCGCTCGCCGCGATGCTGCTCTATGCGCTGGCGGCGCTGACAATGGCGCTCGGACAATCGGTCTGGCTGCTGGCGCTCGCGGTGTTCCTGCTGCGCTTCTGCGGACAGGGGCTGATGGGGCACATCGCGATGACCGCGATGGGGCGCTGGTTTCGGGCGCGGCGCGGGCGGGCGGTGGCGATCGCGGGGCTCGGCTACTCGGTGGGCGAGGCGCTTCTGCCCGCCGCCTGCGTCGCGATCGCAGCGGCGATCGGCTGGCGCAGCACCTGGGCGCTGGTGGCGGGCCTCCTCGCCTTCGCCCTGGCGCCGGTCTTCGTCTGGCTGCTCGCGCGCGAGCGGGCGCCCGAGAGTGCCGAGAGCAGACAGAGCATGGCCGGCCTCGGCGGGCGCCATTGGAGCCGGCGCGAGGTTCTCGGCCACTGGGCGTTCTGGGCGCTCGTTCCGATCGTGCTCACCTCGCCGTCCATCGGCACGGTGATCTTCTTCCACCAGGTGCACATCGCCGAGGTGAAGGGCTGGTCGCTGGAGGCGATGGCGCTCGCCTTCCCGGTCTATGCCGGGATCACCGTCCTGGCCTCGCTCACGGGTGGCGCGATCGTCGACCGGGTGGGGGCGCTCCGGCTCCTGCCGGTGGTGCTGTTGCCGATGGCCGGAGCGACGCTGGTGATCGGACCGGCGGCGAGCGAAGCGGCCTGGCTCGGGGTGCTCGCCTTCTTCGGCGTGACCCAGGGGCTGTCGCTGGCGCTCTGGGGCGCGCTCTGGCCCGAGCTCTACGGCACCCGCCATCTCGGCGCGATCCGGGCGCTGACGACGACGGCAATGGTGTTTGCCACCGCCGCAGGCCCCGGGATCACCGGTGTCCTGATCGATCTCGGCCTCAGCTTTCCCGAACAGGCGCCGGGCTTTGCGCTCTGGGCGCTCGCCTCCTCGGCGCTCGGGCTCGGTGTTGCGCGGAAGATCCTGCGCGAGGGCGCCCCGGCCGCCGCTGGGTGAGCGTGCTTGCCGCGCCGTCGGGGCGATGCTAGGCGGCGTCGCGATGCGCAAGAGCCTCGATCCCGACAGCCCGTTCCAGCGCCGCCGGGCCCGCCGCGTCGCCCGCTGGCAGCGCCCGCTCGACACGCGCTGGGACCGGCTGCGCGCCTGGACCAACATGCTTGTGCTCGATCACGGCATCCTGCGATATGCCTATCTCAACCTCCACCGGGTCGGCGAGCGGGCCTGGCGCTCGGCCCAGCCGGCGCCGCACCACATCCGCGGCTTTGCCCGGCGTGGCATCCGCACGGTGGTCTCGCTGCGCGGCGGACAGTTCTTCGGCTCGCTGCCGCTCGAGCGCGAGGCCTGTGCGCGCAACGGCATGGCGTTCCACAACTTCGTGCTGCGGTCGCGCTCGCTGCCGACGCGGGAGGAGCTCTTGGCCGCGATGCGCCTCTTCGAGACGCTGGACTACCCTGTGCTCTTCCACTGCAAGTCGGGCGCCGACCGGGTCGGCTTCATGTCGGTGCTCTATCTGGTGCTGGCCGAGGGGCGGCCGATCGCCGAGGCGCGCAAGCAGCTCTCCTGGCGCTTTGGTCATGTCCGCCAGGGCCCGACCGGCGTGCTGGACGCCTTCTTCGATGTCTATGAGCAGGAGACCGGCGGCGAGATGCCGCTCCGCGAGTGGATCGAGACGCGCTATGACCGCGACGGGGTGATGCGCTCGCACCAGAGCTCGCGCGTCGGGCGGATCGTGACGGACCGGCTGCTCAAGCGCGAGTGATCGGTCCGCCGCGCCTTGCCCATCACCATTCCGAATTTGTCAGGCCCGGCCCAGACTGTATCCTCTTCTGCTGCAACTGCGAAGGAGACCGTGATGTCCGCCGATCAGCCCGCCCTCGCCCCCATCCTCGATCCGCGCCCGGGCCCCGTGATGCCCGAGGGCGCGAGCCTCGCGGCCGGGCGTCAGGTGACGGCGATGCCCGGGCCCTCGACGATCCCCGACCGGGTGCTGGCGGCGATGCACGCGCCGATGCCAAACATCTACGAGGGCCCACTGATCGAGCTCTCCGAGTCGGTCTTCGCCGATCTGCCGGCGATCGCCTGCACCTCGGGCCAGCCCTTCGTCTCGATCTCCAACGGCCACGGCGCCTGGGAGATGGCGCTGACCAACACGCTCTCCAGGGGCGACCGGGTGCTGGTGCTGGCCTCCGGGCGCTTCGCGATCGGCTGGGGCAACCAGGCGGCGCTGATGGGCTGCGAGGTCGAGGTGCTCGAGGCGCCGGACCGCGCGGCCGTCGACCCCGCGGCCGTCGAGGCGCGGCTGCGCGCCGACACCGCCCACGAGATCCGCGCGATCCTCGTGGTCCAGATCGACACCTCGAGCTCGGTGATCAACGACCTCCCCGCGATCCGCCGCGCGATCGACGCGGCCGGGCACCCGGCGCTCTTCATGGTCGACT
>CAYORO010000321.1:0-4312 GCA_964406355.1 uncultured Limibaculum sp. | reverse complement strand
ACTGCTGCGCCAAAGGGCGGCGAGGTCTGCCGGCTCGCGGGGGTGGGGGGTCACGGACCCTCGTCCGTCGGCGAGGTCGGCGCGGCATCCGCGAAGACCGCCTCGACGATGGCGGCGGCGTCGGCCTCGGCGGACATGAGAGCGGCCTCCAGCGTGACGAAATCCGGGTGGCCGGCGGCCTCGGCCATCGCCGCCTTGAGCCCCTCTCCGGCGGTCTCGGGATCGAAGGGCTGCTCGAGCGCCACCCGCTCGATCTGGCTGAGGCGCGCCAGCAGCGCATGGGTCGCGAGCAGACGCCGGCCGGCCTCTGCCGGCAGGAACCCCGCCGCCTCGAGCCAGGGCAACGCCTCGGAGGCGCGGCCGCTCTCCAGGCCGAGGAGGAGCGCCCCGGTCTGCGCCAGGAACTCGATCTCCATCAGCCCCCCCGCGGTGTGCTTGAGCGCCCAGGGGGTGCTCCGGTCGCGCCGATGCGCCTCCATGAGCCGTGCCCGCATCTCCGCTGCCTCGCGCATCACGGCAGGGGAGCGCGCCCGGGTCGCGAGCGCCTCGGCGATCACCCGCGCGACCTCGCGCCCGACGCCGGCCGAGCCCGCGACGATCCGTGCGCGCGTCAGCGCCAGATGCTCCCACACCCAGGCCTTCTCGCGCTGATAGGTCCCGAAGGCGCCGAGCGAGGTCGCAACCGGCCCCTGCCGGCCCGACGGGCGGAGGCGCATATCCACCTCGTAGAGCCGGCCCTCGGCGGTCGGCGCCGTCAGCGCGGCCAGCAGAGCCTGGGTGAGGCGAGGGTAGTAAGCCGAGGCCGAAAGCGGGCGCGGGCCCTCGGAGGCCTCCTGGCCGCCCGCGTCGTAGACGGTGATCAGATCGAGATCAGAGCCCGCCGTCATCTCCCGGCTGCCGAGCTTGCCGAGTGCGATCACCGCGAGCCCGTTGCCGGGCGGCGGCCCGTGGCGGCGCGCGAACTCGGCGATCACACGGGGCAGGAGCGCCCGCAGCGCCGCCTCGGCGATGTCGGAGAAGGCCGCGCCCGCCTCCTCGGCATCGGCCATGCCGCGGAGCACCTGGACGCCGGCGCGAAACCGCGCCTCACGCGCCCAGCGCCGGGCCGCGTCGAGCATCCGCTCATAGTCGCGCTCCCGCATGAGCCAGGTCTCGAGCTCGGCGAGCTGGGCATCGGCGCCGGGCAGCGGCTCGAAGAAATCGGGGGCCAGCAGCGCCTCGAGCGCGGTCGGCTCGCGCCCGAGATGGGCCGCGAGCTTTGGCGCGACGGCGCAGATCCCGACGATCAGGTCGAGGAGGTGGGGGTTTGCCGCGAAGAGCGAGAACACCTGGACGCCGGCCGGGAGCCCCGAGAGGAACCGGTCGAACTGTGCGATCGCCTCGTCGGGCGCCTGGCCGCGGGCGAGCTGGGCCAGGATTCGCGGCTCGAGCCCCGCATAGAGCCGCTGGGCGCGCGCCGTACGGGTTGCCGGCAACCGCCCGCTCCGCCAGCGCGCGATCATCCGCTCCGCGTCTCCCGGCCGCACGAAACCGAGCGCCGCCAGCCGGGCCTCGGAGAGCGCCTCCGGCTCGGGGTCCTCGCCATTGACGGGCGCGAAGAACGCCTCGGTCCCCTCATGCACCCGCACCAGCCGCTCGGCGAGAGCGCGCTCCCACGCGGCGAGGTCCCCGGTGCCACAGAGCGCGGCGATGCGGGCACGGGCCTCCTGGGCGACCGGGATCGTCTGGGTCTGCGCGTCCTCGACCATCTGCAGCCGGTGCTCGAGTGTGCGGTGCGCCACATAGTCGGCCGCGAGCGTCGCGCGCTGGCGCTCGGTGATCCAGCCCCGTGCCGTCAGCGCCTCGAGTGCGGCGAGCGTGCCCGGCGGTCGGAGATCGGGGTGCCGCCCGCCGCCGATCAGCTGGCGCGTCTGGGCGAAGAACTCGATCACCCGGATGCCGCCCGGCCCGAGCTTGAGGTCATGTCCCGCCAGGCCCGCGGGACTCGCCTTGCCCTGCTGCGCGCGGATCTTCTGAAGCATGTCGGTGGTGTCTTCGATCGCGGCGAAGTCGAGATGGCGCCGCCAGACGAAGGGCGAGAGCCGCGCGAGATAGGCCTGCCCCGCCGCGAGATCCCCAGCGGCAGCGCGGGCCTTGATATGGGCCGCGCGCTCCCAGGTCCGCCCAAGGCTCTCATAGTAGCGCTCGGCCGCCTCCATCGCCATGCAGACCGGCGTGGTCGACGGGGTCGGCCGCAGCCTGAGATCGGTGCGGAAGACATAGCCTTCGTCGGTCGGCTCCGCGAGCAGGCGCACGAGCCCCTTGGTGATGCGGATGAAGCCCGCCTTGGCCTGCGGGTAGTCGGCCGCCTCGAAGCGGTCCTGGTCGAAGAGGCAGATCAGGTCGATGTCGGAGGAGTAGTTGAGCTCCCGCGCGCCGAGCTTGCCCATCGCGAGCACCGCAAAGCCCGCGCCGGTGTCGAGCGCCTCGGGGCCGAGGCCTGGCAGGCGCCTGCGCGCCAGCGCCTCGGCCGTCAGCCAGCGCGTCGCCTCCCCGATCGCGGCATCCGCCAGCGCGCTGAGGGCGCCCGTGACCTCGGCGAGCGACCAGACCCCGCCGAGATCGGCGAGCGCGATCAGGAGTGCCGCGCGCGATTTGGCCAGGCGGAGCGCGGAGCCGACGGCCCGCTCGTCGGGGGCTTCCCGGGCCGTCGCGCGCATCTCGTCGAGGAGCGTCTCGAAGGCCGCCTCGGGCGCGGCCTCGACGGCGGCCGCCAGCCAGTCCCGGTGCCGGGCCGTGAGCCGCGCGAGATAGGGCGCGCTGCCGGTGGCGCCGGCGATCAGCTGCCCGAGCGGCCCGCGCGTGAGCGCACCCGGCAGCTCGGCGAGCGCCGCCTCGGCGCGCCCGCGGTCATGGGCGATCGGCGCGCTGACGATCCGGCTGGCGAGGCTCCCCGGCATGCGCGTCAGCGCCCCTCGAACCGGGGCGGGCGCTTCTCGAGGAAGGCCAGCACGCCCTCGCGAAAGTCGCGGCTGCGGCCCGCCTCGCCCTGCAGCTCTGCCTCGAGGGCCAGTTGCTCGTCGAGGCCGTTCTCGGCCGAGGCCCGCAATGCCCGGCGCATCAGGCCGAAGGCGAGCGTCGGCCCGCTTGCGAGGCGCCCGGCGATCTCGGTGGCGCGGTCGGTGAGGCGCTCGTCTGGCACGGCCTCCCAGATCAGCCCCCAGTCCGCCGCGGTCTCGGCCTCGATCGGCTCGGCGAGGAGGCACATGGCGGTCGCGCGCGCCTGCCCGACAAGCCGTGGCAGCCAGAAGGTGCCGCCGGCATCCGGGATCAGCCCGATCCGCGCAAAGGCCTCGACGAAGCGCGCCGAGCGGGCGGCGATCACGATATCGGCTGCGAGCGCCAGGTTGGCCCCGGCGCCGGCCGCGACGCCGTTGACCGCCGCGACCACCGGCACGGGCGCCTCGGCGATCGCGGCGAGGAGCGGCTCATACTCCTCACGGAGCGTGCGCGCGAGGTCGAGCGCCTCGATATCGGCCGCCTCGCCGAGATCCTGGCCTGCGCAGAAGGCCGACCCCTCGCCGGTCAGCAGGATCGCGCGCGCCTCGCCCCCGGCCTGGCCGATCCGCGCGAGCAGCGCCGCGCGCATCGGCGCGGTCAGCGAGTTCATCTTGTCGGGCCGGGCCAGCGTGATCGTCGCGACATCCGTGTCCAGCTCGTATCTGACCGTCTCGTCCATGCCGCCCTCCGCCTTGTCTTCCGATCCTAGGGCCGCCGGCACATCCCGTGCCAGATCGGCGCGCTGGCAATCGCCCGCCAAAGCTCCGACGAGATCATTCTGCCTGTCGCAATGGCGCCGGCGGGGGCAGGCGATGAACATCATGACGGCAGCGGACGCGGTGGGCGACCACTCGGTTGCATCGGTGATTCTGGATCAGGCGATCGATGCCGTGGTGAGCATCGATGGGCAAAACCGTATCGCCTACATGAACCCGGCCGCCGAGCGCCTTTGGACCATTCCGGCCGCCGAGGTGCTGGGCCGGAACGTCGCGATGCTGGTGCCGACGGCGATCCGCGGCGACCATGACGGGATGATCGAGCGCAACCGCCTGACGGGGGAAGATCGGATCGTCGGGACGAGCCGCGATCTGGAACTCGAGCGGCGCGACGGCTCGCGGGTCTGGGTCAATCTCTCGATGTCGAAAGTGCCGATGCCCGACGGGTCGATCGGCGACACCGCTTTCGTGCGTGACATCGGACAGCAGCGCCGAGCGCTCGAGGCGCTGCAAGCGGCGGAGGCGGCCGTCAAAAGCGTGGGCGCCGCCAGCGAGCA
>CAYORO010000320.1:0-4313 GCA_964406355.1 uncultured Limibaculum sp. | reverse complement strand
CACCCGATGGGGCGGGGTCCATTCTGGTCGTGGCGTGCCGTCAGGCGGCGATCTGCCCGGGAGGGGCGTCCCGATCCCGGGAGCGCGCTTCGGTCGTGCGGAAGAACGCGAAGAAGTCGCTCAGCATCTTGACCTCGTTCCCCAGCTCGTCGGAGCTGCGCCGCGTCGTTTCGGCCTGACCGTCGTTCTGGTTGATCACGCGATCCAGCTGCGAGATTGCCTGTTCCATTTCGTTGACGGCGTGCGTCTGCTCGCGCATGGCCGTCGAGATCTCGCGGACGAGCTCTGCCGTCTGTTTGATTTTCGGCAGCATCGCGCCCAGGAGCTTTCCGGCGTCTTCGGACTGGGAGCTCGTCGCGCCGGCCAGCGTCCCGATCTCGTCCGCTGCCGCCGCCGATCGCTCGGCCAGCTTGCGCACTTCCGATGCCACGACCGCGAAGCCCCGGCCATGCTCGCCGGCGCGCGCCGCCTCGACGGCGGCATTCAGGGCCAGGAGATCGGTCTGCCGCGCGAGTTCCTGCACGATCGAGATCTGCTTGTTGATGGTCATCATCGCGTCGACCGCGTTGCGGAGCGCTTCGCCGGACTGTTCGGCGTCAGCTGCGGCCTCGATGGCGAACTTCTCGGTTTCCGAGGCGTTTTCGTTGGAGGCCCGGACCGCGTCGGCGATCTGACCCACCGAGGCGTTGAGTTCGTGGGCGGCGGCGGCCTGAGACTGGCTGCCCTCATTCATCTGGTCGGAGGTGAGCTTCAGCATATCCGCATTCGCGACCAGGGCGCTGATGCGGTCGCTCGTCGCGCTGACGGCGTCGCTGAGCTTCAGGCGCATGCTCTCGAGCGCGAGGCCGAGATCGTCCTTGTCCGACATCGGCCGCACCGGGTGGGTCAGATCGCCATGCGCGACGCGGCTCGCATTTTCCGCCATGGTCCGCATGGCGCGGCGCAACTGTTCGAGCTGCTCGCGGATCTGGCGGATATCCGCCTCCCGGCCCAGGGCGTCGCCCTCGCTCAGATCGCCACGGCTCAGTCGATGGATGTCGTCGCTGATCTGTCGAAGCCCGGTCTTGAATCCGATCAACGCGTTGGCGCTGAAGTAGAGACTGACCAGGAGCGCGACAAACCCACTGCCGCTGATCATCCAGGCATCCCGCATCGCGTCACCGTAGTTCTGTGCGGCGACGGTTTCGAGGTCATCGGTGATCCGCATCTCGAGCGCTCGGATCATGTTCAGACGCTCGGTCGCGGCGGCGAACCAGTCCTCGGCGCCGATGCCGGTGCTGTCATGGGTCTCCGCGATACGGGCCAAGCCTGCCCTGAACTCGGCCACCCGGTCGACCGCCGGGCCGCTGACGGTTTCGTCGAACCAGCGCAGATACTCCTGGCTCGACACTCGCTTAAACTCGCCGATGAAGAGCTCTTCGCCCACGAGCTCCCGCTTGTATGCCCAGACGGTGTCGGTGTTGACGCTGCCCTGTTCGGCCTGGTTGACCAGCGCCGCCCCCAGGGCCCGCTCGAGTCCCCCATGCTCCTTGGCCTCGATGAGCGTCATCAGCGGCAGCATGCGGCTGGCAACCGCCTCGGCCTTCGCATGCTGCGCGAGATGGCCGATCACCTCCACCATGTCATAGATGATCGCTGTGTAGTGCTCGAGAGCAACAGGTGCGTTTACTGTGCCATCAGAGATCTCGGCACGAAACGTGTCGAGAGCCGCAAGATCGTTCCGCACCTGGGTGATCGCGATCTCAACATCCTCAGAGTGTTCGCGCGCGTCCGGCCGATCAAGATAAGTGAGCAACTCGGTGATCCGGGCATCCACGGTGTCGCGTTGCTGCTGCACATCGGCCTGGGTCGTGGCGCCTCCGATCAGCAGGCCAACACTCTTGCCGCGCTCGATCTGCAATTCGTGGATGACATCATTTACCCGGCGCGGCAGTCCGATCTCGGAGTCGTAGGCCTGTGCCCGGCTGAATTCGAGATAAGCGATCTCGATCAGCGCGAGAAAGAGCGCCGCGGTCGCCACGACCACGGATAGCACAACCTTGGTGCGCAGCGTCATTGGGTGTCTCCGATCCCTTTGGTTTGATCAATCGATAGGCTGATTCGGTTTCCGAAAGATTGTGAAGCCCAACCGTTTCGAGCGCTTTGAGTGGACATGTTTTGGTAAATCTAAAGATTTGTCTGTTTGCCCGTTTTGTAAGTGTTGCAGCACGGCGGTCCGGCATTGGGCATGCCGCAGAAAGACCGCTGGCAAAGCCCTGCGCACTCGCCCTATTTCTGGCGACGCGCCGGACGGGAAGGGATGCATGAGCCTCGGTTGCGGCCGGAGCTTTTCCGCCCTGCCTCCGATTACTTGCGGGTGTGAGGATCTGCTCTGCGCCAACCTGCCGGAGCGGCGCGCGCTCAGCCTGAAAGTCGGCACATCGTCCGTCTCCTTCGCGCGGACGGACTCTGCTCCCAGGTTCAGGAAATCCCCGAAGTCACGGCGCTCGGCCCTTGGCGAGCGACAGCCAGACGAGAAAGCCGATATAGGCGAAGACTGTCAGGTTGAGGACCGTGTCGAGAAGCATCTCTTCCATGGGCGTCACTCCCGTTGCAGCGCCTTGAAAAGGCAGACCACAAGAACCGGCGCAATGAAGACGAAGGCGATTGCCGACAGCGCGATCACGGACCGCACCAGCGCCACGTCGCCAACCATCACCATCGCCAGCCCGAGGGCCCCCAGGATGCCGCCCCAGATGGTGCGGAGCTTGGCCGACGGGTTCTCGTCGCCGCCGGTCGCGAACATCGCCAACACGAAGGCCGCGCTCACCACGCTGGTCACCACGAAGAGGAAGGCGGCAATCACCGTCAGGGCGGTGGAGAGGCCCGAGAGCGGGAACCTGTCGAGCAGCGCGAAGGTCGTGGCGTCGAGGTTCTCGCGGTTCACCACGGACAGCTCGCCGTCCATGCGGAACGCGTCGAAGAAGCCGAGAGCGCCGAACACGCCAAACCAGAACACCGAGAACAGCGTCGGAGCCACAATCACGCCGACGAGAAACTCTCGGATCGTGCGACCGCGCGAGATCCGCGCGATGAACACGCCCACAAACGGTGACCAGGCGAGCCACCAGATCATGTAGTTGAGCGTCCAGCCCTGGAACCAGTCTATCAGCGACCGGTCGAAGAACTCGGCCGTCGCGAAGCCGGCCGGCAGGGCACCGAAGACGTAGCGGCCGAACCCGCTGGTCACGACGTTCATGATGTAGGAGGTCGGCCCGAGGATCAGGAGATAGACCATGAGAGCGATGGCGATCAGCATCGCCATGTTGGAGAGCTTGGCCATGCCGTCGCCGAGATCGCGCTGCAGGGGGATGACGAAGGCAACACACATCGCGACGAAGATGATGCCGGTCAGCAGAGGCGAGCCGTCGATGCCGAGCAGCGTGGCAACGCCTGTCTGGACCTGGAACACGCCCATCGCCAGCGAGCCCGCGAGGCCGACCGCGATGGCGATGATCGCCAACAGATCGAAGACCCAGCCCGCTCCGCGCGTCCAGGGCAGATCGCCGACGGCGTCCACGAGGGGCGAACTCAGCAGCAGCGGCCGGCCGCGCCGGAACGCGAAATAGGCGATCACCAAGCCGACGACGCCGTAGATCGCCCAGGCGTGGAATCCCCAATTGAGGTAGGTGACGAAGAGCGCGTAGCCCGCTGCAATCGGGTCGGGCTCGTGTTTGCGGAGTTCGTCGAAATGGGTGAGCGGCTCCGCCGCGCCGAAGAACAGGAGACCGACGCCCATTCCGGCCGCGAAGAGCATGGCGATCCAGGAGGGCGTCGAAAACTCCGGCTTCGCATCGTCCGGCCCCAGGCGCACAGTCCCGAACCGCGACACGGCAAGGAAGATCGCCGCGAACAGCATGCCGCTCGCTTCGAGCATGATGAACCAGCCGCGGCTTTCGAACTGGGCGGAGACGATCGACGACGCGAGTTCACCGAGACCCTGCGGGTCAGCGATTCCCCAAATGGCGATGATCGCACTGACCGTAAGCGCGATGATCAACAAAGGACTGGCCGACATCATGAACTCCACCCCGCCTGCGATGCCGTCGCACCAGCCTGCAGTCGAACCGAAGCGAGATCTCGATCAATTGTGGCATAGTGCCACATCTCCATATTGGTCGCCGAGCAAGCCAGCATTTGCACGCTGCGCGCCGCTTTGATTGATTGGGAAACGGGAGAGCGGTGTGAGCAGCGGCGAGATGCCCAGTCACCGTAAGATCCGCCTCCCAATCGATGGCATGACAGCGAATAACACGAGCGCCGAGAATAGCTGC
>CAYORO010000319.1:0-4320 GCA_964406355.1 uncultured Limibaculum sp. | reverse complement strand
GGCTTCTACATCTCCCACGCGCTGGAGCTCGTCCGATGACCGATCTCGCGCCGCCACCCCAGTCACCGACCACCGAGTTCTGGAACACCGTCGGACGGCGGCTCGTGCCCTTCGCCGATGCCGCGAGCCCCGATCTGCCGCTGAGCCGGATCCTCAGGCTCTCGCTGTTCCAGGTCTCGGTCGGCATGACGATGGTGCTGCTGACCGGCACGCTCAACCGGGTGATGATCGTCGAGCTCGGCGTCGCTGCCTGGCTCGTCGCGCTGATGGCGGCGCTGCCGATGCTGGCCGCACCCTTCCGTGCGCTGCTCGGCTTCCGCTCGGACACCCACCGCTCGGCGATCGGCTGGAAGCGCACGCCCTATCTCTGGTTCGGGACGCTGACGCAGTTCGGCGGTCTCGCGATCATGCCGTTTGCGCTGATCGTGCTCTCGGGCGACCAGACGACGGGCCCCGCCTGGGCCGGCCCCGCGGGCGCGGCGCTTGCGTTTCTCATGGCGGGCGCTGGCGTCCATATGACCCAAACCGCGGGCCTCGCGCTCGCCACCGACCTCGCGCCCGAGGACAAGCGGCCGCGCGTAGTGGCGCTCCTCTACGTGATGCTGCTGGTCGGCATGGGGATCAGCGCAGGGCTCTTCGGCTGGGTGCTGGCCGACTACTCCCACCTCAAGCTGATCCAGGTGATCCAGGGCGCCGCGCTCCTGACGCTCGGGCTCAACCTCGTGGCGCTCTGGCGCCAGGAGCATGTGCGCCCGATGAGCCGGGCCGAGCGCGCTGCGCCCCGCCCGCGCTTCCAGGACGCCTGGCGCGACCTGATGGCCGGCGGGCGCGCCGGGCGGCTGCTGGCGGCGGTGGTGCTCGGCACGCTCGCCTTCACGATGCAGGACATCCTGCTCGAGCCCTATGGCGGTCAGGTCCTCTCGCTGAGCGTCGGCTCGACGACGGCGCTGACGGCGCTCTGGGCGGTCGGCTCGCTGGTGGGCTTCGCGCTCGCCGGCCGGGCGCTCGCCAAGGGGCGGGACGCCTGCGGCCTCGCGGCCTGGGGGGCGGTGGTCGGCATCGCCGCGTTCTCCGCCGTGATCTTCGCCGACCCGCTCGGCTCGGCCAATCTCTTCCGCTTTGGCGCCGCGCTGATCGGCCTCGGCGGCGGGCTCTTCGCCGTCGGCACGCTGACCGCCGCGATGCGCCTCGGGGCAGGGGGACGCGCCGGGCTCGCCCTCGGCGCCTGGGGGGCTGCGCAGGCGACCGCCGCGGGCGCCGGCCTCGCGCTTGGCGGTGCGATCCGCGACGCCGTCTCCGCGCTTGCCGAAGCCGGTCGCCTCGGCCCCGCGCTCGCCGATCCCGCGATCGGCTACTCCGCGGTCTACCATCTCGAGATCGCGCTCCTCTTCGCGACCATCGCCGTGATCGGCCCGCTGGTGCGGGTCGGCCGACGCCCACCCGCCCCCAAAGAGACCCGCTTCGGCATCACCGAGTTCCCCGCCTGACGCAACGGAGACCAGCCATGGAAGATTACGGTACGATCGTTGGTAACATCGACTTGGCCCAGGTGGCGCTCTACGCCTTCTGGCTGTTCTTTTTCGGCCTCGTGATCTGGATCCAGCGCGAGAACATGCGCGAGGGCTTCCCGCTCGAATCCGAGGTCGACGGCCGCGACGCGGGCGCCGGGCCCTATGGCATGCCGAGCCCCAAGACCTACAAGCTGCCCCACGGCAAGGGCGAGATCACCCGCCCCGATCCCGCCTGGGAGGATCAGGTCAAGCGCAAGGACCTCGCGATGCAGAAGGTCGCGCCCTTCTCCGGCGCGCCCTACGAGCCGACGGGCGATCCGCTCGCCGATGGCATCGGCCCCGCCGCCTGGTGCCACCGCGCCGACGAGCCCGACCTCACCCATGAGGGCAAGCCGAAGATCGTGCCGATGGCCTCGACCAACGGGTTCAGCGTCTCGACGAGCAGCAGCGACATTCGCGGCTATGCGGTGACGGGCGCCGATGGCGAGACCGCCGGCACGGTCAAGGATCTTTGGGTCGACCAGGGCGAGCACATGATCCGCTATCTCGAGATCGATCTCGGCGATGGCGACGGCACGCGGCTGATCCCCTTCACGCTCTGCGTGGTGAGCTACTGGTCCGACACGATCAAGGTGCACTCGCTCAAGGCCGGCCAGTTCGCCGGCGTGCCGCGCACTGCAGCGCCCGACCGGATCACCATGCTCGAGGAGGAGAAGATCTCGGCCTATTGGTGCGGCGGCAAGCTCTATGCCGACAAGAACCGGCTGGAGAGCCAGGTATGAAGGACCACGAGGACTTCGAGATCGAGCCGGTCCGCGGCCTGCCGGAGCTGCCGCCCGAGGGCGAGCGGATCCTCTGGCAGGGGCGGCCTGGCTGGGGGGCGCTCGCCTGGCGTGCCTTCGGCGTCCGGCTGGTGGCGCTCTATTTCGGGGCACTCGGGCTATGGCGTGCGGTTGACTACTGGGCGGCCGGGCGCCCGGCGGAGGACATCCTCCTCGGCGTCGGCGCGCTCGCGACCGTCGGCGTGATCGCGGCGGCGATCCTGGCGGCGATGGCTTATGGCGCCTCGCGGACCACGGTCTACACGATCACCAACCGGCGCGTGGCGATGCGGATCGGGGTCGCGCTCACCGTGACGCTGAACCTGCCCTATCGCTGGATCGGCACGGCGGCGCTGCGCGTCCATGGCGACGGGACGGCCGACATCCCGCTCCAGCTGACGGGCGAGACCAAGCTCTCCTACCTGATGCTCTGGCCCCATGCCCGCCCCTGGGTGATGCGCGCGCCCGAGCCGTGCCTCCGGGCCGTGCCCGACGGCGCCCTGGTGGCCGAGCGCCTCGCCCAGGCGCTGCGGGCCGATGCGACGCGCCGCGCGGCACGCGAGGCAACACCCACCGCCGAGATCCGACCCGCCCCCACCCCCGAGCGGGGTCTCATCGCGGCCGAGTGACGGCCGCGACCACGAAACGACCGGCCCCGAGGCCGCGAGGAGAGAGGAGACGACGATGTCCGCACCCGCCGAGCCCATCGACCGCATCCCCCGCCCGATGCTCTTCGCCGTCGGCACGCTCCTCTTTGCCACCCTGGCGCTGACCGCCTGGTTCCGCCTCAACGACCTGCCGCCGCAGCACAGCGGTCCGCCGGTCACCAGCGAGGCCGAGCGCGCGGAGATCCTGATCCGCGAGATCCCCGGCGGCGGCACCCTGATCCTCGATCCCGCGACCGGCTCGGAGGTGGTGCGGCTGGCCGAGGGCGAGGACGGCTTCGTCCGCGGCATGCTGCGGGCACTCGAGCATGTGCGCGCGCTCCACGGCGTCGCGCCAGACACGGCGGTCGAGCTCGTCCGCTGGCCGGGCGGGCATCTCGCGCTCCGCGACCCTGCGACCGAGTGGCGCGCCGAACTGGTCGGGTTCGGCGCTGACAATCGCGCCACATTTGCCACTCTGATGTCAGCTATGGTTGACACTGGGGAGGCCCACCGATGACCACCGCCTTTTGGCGCCGAGAGCGCATCACCACGCCCTGTACCGTCGAGGTGTCCCACACCTTCGACAGCCTGCACGCCCATGTGATCCTGGACGGCGACATCAAGATCCGTCCGGGCGACGAGGTGCTCGTGCATGGTCAGGAAATCCGAGTGCCGTATGGCGAGGTCCACACCGAGCGGCGCGAGGCGACCGTCACGCGCGCCACGCTCCTCGAGCGGCTTTGGACCCGCGCCACGGGTGATCTGGAGTTCATCGAACTCTGCGAGTTCAGCTTCTCTGAGGAGGTCCGGCTGTGAACGTTCAAGCTGATCTGGCGGAGGTCGCCCGCGAGGCGGGTGTCAACGAGACGACCGCCATGGCGCAGCAGACCACGCTGCTGGCGCCCCGCTTCTACACGACCGATTTCGACGAGATGGACCGGCTCGACGTCACGTCCGTGCGCGAGGCCTGGGACAAGCTGATCGCCGAGATGAAGTCGGACCCCAACAAGGGTCACTTCAAGAAGACCGAGGACTGGGACGAGATCGACTTCGATGCGCTCGACCCCGAGCTCAAGAAGGAGCTGATCGACTTTCTCGTCTCCTCGCTCACGGCCGAGTTCTCGGGCTGCGTGCTCTACAAGGAGATGAAGAAGCGCGGGAATAACCCCGATATCTGCGAGCTCTTCTCCTATATGTCGCGCGACGAGGCCCGCCATGCCGGCTTCATCAACGATGCGCTGAAAGAAGCGGGGATCGGCGTCAATCTCGGGTTCCTGACGCGGACGAAGAAATACACCTACTTCAAGCCGAAGTTCATCTACTATGCGACCTATCTGTCCG
>CAYORO010000318.1:0-4323 GCA_964406355.1 uncultured Limibaculum sp. | reverse complement strand
GCGGGCCTCATGGACGAGGACGGCTATCTCTACATCTTGGCCCGCACCGACGACGTCATCATCGTCGCGGGCCACCGGCTCTCCACCGGCGCGATGGAGGAGGTGCTCGCGGCCCACCCGGATGTCGCGGAATGCGCGGTGATCGGCGTGGCCGACCAGCTGAAGGGTCAGGTGCCGCTCGGCTTCGTCTGCCTCAACTCGGGCTGCAACCGCCCCCATGACGAGATCGCGCGCGAATGCGTCGGCCTCGTGCGCGAGCAGATCGGCCCGGTCGCCGCCTTCAAGTCGACGCTCGTGGTCGACCGGCTGCCGAAGACGCGCTCCGGCAAGATCCTGCGCAAGACCATGGTGCAGATCGCCGACGGAACCGAGGTCCGGGTGCCCGCGACCATCGACGATCCCGCGATCCTCGACGAGATCCGCGCGGTCGTCGAGGCGGCAGGCCCGCGTCGCTGAGCGCGACGGGGCGGGGCGGCAGGTGTCGATCGCGGGCCTGCATATCCTCCTCGCCGAGGACAACCCGACCAACCAGATGGTCGCGGTGCAGATGCTGCAGGCGCTCGGCGCGCGGGTGACCCTCGCGGGCGACGGTGAGGCGGCGCTCGAGCTTGCCGAGTCCCGCCGGTTCGATCTTGCGCTCATCGATATCGAGATGCCGCGGCTCTCGGGCACCGACGTGATCCGGCGCCTGCGCGCCGGGCCGCCGCCGCAGCGCGAGATGCCGCTGATCGCGCTCACGGCCTATGTGATGGGCGATCACCGGGCCGCGATCCTCGAGGCGGGGGCGGACGGGATGATCGCCAAGCCGATCCTCTCGGTCGAAGCGCTCGAGCAGGACATCCTCGCGATCGTCGAGCAGCGCCCCGGGCCGCAGATTCCCGCAGTTGCCTCAGTGGCGCCGTCCGCCGAGCCGGCCTCGGGGCGCGCAGCCAGCATCGATCTGCGGATCTACGAATCGCTTGTGCGGGCGATCGGACCGGTCGCGATCCAAGAGTTGCTGCGGAAAATGGATCGCGACATCCTCGGCGTGCGAGAGAAGATTGAGACCTGCCTTGAGCCGCTCGATCGAACCGGATTGCGTGGCGCGACACACATACTGGTCGCAGTCGCCGGATCCCTTGGTGCAACAAAGCTACAATATGACGCTCAATGCCTTAATTCTGCCGCTCATTCCGGTGACATCAGCAATGTGGATCGGCTTGGAAAAATGGTGATAGCCGAGATCGATCTGCTGCGAGGATTTTTACGTAGTGAACTGCAAGGCTAGGGTATGCTGCCGCGTCCATTCGACCCGGTTCTTCTGGTGGAGGACACGCGTTCTCTTTCGGCCATGTACGAGGCCTTTCTGCGCAAGGCGGGATTTGCCGTCGAGTGCGCGTATGATGCCAAGAGTGCGCTTGAGCTCTATCGCCAGGGAAAACCGCGTATCGTTCTTCTTGATCTCGTCCTGCCCGATCGGGACGGGCTCGCGTTGTTGCGCCAGTTTCACGCCGACGACCCCGGGGTGAAGATCGTCGTGATCACCGCGAATGGCTCGATCAACCGGGCCGTCGAGGCGATGCGCGAGGGGGCGTTCGACTTCCTCGTGAAACCGTTCGACGAGCGTCGGCTGCTCGGCGCGGTCGAGAACGCAGCGGCGCTTCTGGAGGAGGATCCGCGGCTCGACAACGAGCAGATCGATGTCAGCGGCGTGCTCGGCTTCCAGGGTTTCATCGGGCGCTCCTCGGCGATGCGGCGCATCTACGAGATGGTGCAGAGCATCGCCCGCTCGACCGCGACGGTGTTCATCACTGGCGAGAGCGGCACCGGCAAGGAGATCTGCGCGCAGGCGATCCACGCGCTCTCGGTGCGGCACACGGGGCCCTTCGTGCCGGTCAATTGCGGGGCGATCCCGCGCGACCTCCTCGAATCGGAGCTCTTCGGCCACCTGCGCGGGTCCTTCACGGGCGCGGTCCTCGACAAGCGCGGCGCCGCGGCGGTGGCCGATGGCGGGACCCTGTTCCTCGACGAGATCTGCGAGATGGATCTCGCGCTGCAGACCAAGCTCCTGCGCTTCCTGCAGACCTCGATGATCCAGCCGGTCGGCGCCACCGAGGCGCACAAGGTCGATGTGCGGATCGTCTGCGCGACCAATCGCGACCCGGCGGCCGAGGTGCGTGCCGGGCGGTTCCGCGAGGATCTCTACTACCGCCTCCATGTCGTGCCGATCCATCTGCCGCCGCTCCGCGAGCGCAACAGCGATGTGGTCGATATCGCCGAGGTGCTGCTCTCGCGATACTCCGAGGAGGAGGGGCGGCGCTTCGTGCGGCTCTCGGATCCGGTGCGCGATGCGTTCCGGGCCTACTCCTGGCCGGGCAACGTGCGCGAGCTGCAAAACGTCCTCAGAAACGTCGTGGTGCTGCATGACGGCGACGAGGTCGAGGCGGAGATGCTCCCGCCCGAGTTCACGGCGGCGAGCACGCTTGGTGCCCGGTCCTCGGCGACGGTGGATCTCAACGCCGTGCGCGAAGCCACCGGGCGCGGCTCGGCGACAGCGGTGATCCCGCAGCCGCGGCTGGAGCAGACGCTGACGCCGCTGGTCGGCAGCTCGCTGGCGGATCTGGAGCGGGCCTTTATCGAGGCGACGATTCGCTCCTGCGACGGGTCGATCCCGCGGGCGGCGCGGCTGCTCGATGTGAGCCCCTCGACGCTCTATCGAAAGCGCGGTGCGTGGGCCCGTCGCTCCGGCTGAGGCCCGACCAGCCCGGGGCAGACACTGCTAGCACCTCGCGCTTTCAGCCCTTGGCGGCAAGGCCGCCCCGGCCGTTTTAGCCGGGGCGGCGATACCCGTTTCCAGGGTATGGGGGCTACTTCCCGTGGCCGCATGCCGGGGCGGGTGTGAGAACGGGGGGTGATCCGCGCCCAGGCCAACCAGCACCGGAAAGTGAATTTTCTTTAGGCCCGACAGGGTAAATGCGGGGTTAATGCCCGACCCGCGCGACGCGCATCACCGCGCGCGAAATGGCGGTCCGCATGTCGATCGGGGTGCGTCGATCCGTTCCCCGCGCCCGATCCGGCCGGTGCTTGACCCCACAGGCAACAGACTATGTCCGAGAAGGAACCTAGGAATTTGTGGGCGGTCGAAAATGGTCGATGATCGAAACAAACAGTCGGGTCAGGTCCGGTCGCTCACCCGGGCGCTGACACTTTTGCGAAATCTCGCGGAGAACCCGAACGGTTTGACGCTCACCGAAGTGGCCGAGGCTACCAACCTGCCGCCGTCGACCACGCATCGGCTATTGACCACGCTCGAGGCGGAGCGTTTCGTGCGGCCCGACCCGCAGGCCGGCGTGTGGCGTATCGGCGTCGCCGCGTTCTTCGTCGGCTCGGCCTTCGCCCGCTCGCGTGACAAGCTCACGATCACGCGACCGTTCCTGGCGCGGCTGATGGAGATGTCGGGCGAGACCGCCAACCTCTTCATCGAGAGCGACGGTGAGATCGTCTGCATCGGTCAGATCGAATCGCGCCACGCCATGCGGGCGATCACCGGGGTCGGCGGACGGGTGATGCTTCATGCCTCTGCTGCCGGCAAGGCGCTGTTGGCCCATATGGATGCGGCTCGGCGCACCACCTTGCTCTCGGGCCGGACCTTTCAGGCGCTGACCGAGCAGACCGTGACGCGGCGCGACGCGCTTCTGCGCGAGGTCGATGAGGTGCGCGCCGTGGGCTACGCGGTCGACGATCAGGAGCATGCGCTCGGGCTCCGCTGTGTGTCGGCCCCGGTGTTCGACGAGATGGGCATGCCGGTGGCGGCGCTCTCGATCTCCGGGCCGTCGGCGCGTGTGAGCCGCGAGCGACTGCCGCTCCTCGGGCGCATGGTGGCGCAGGCCGCGCTCGAGGCGACGCGGGAATATGGCGGGCAGTCGCCGATCGCTGCCCAGTGAGGCGGTTTCCGGCGCGAAGGCGCTGGACGCCGGCCGGGGGCTTTGTTAAAGCCTCGCTCGCCCAACGGCTCTGATCCGGCGTAGCTCAGTGGTAGAGCATCGGACTGTTAATCCGCTGGTCGTAGGTTCGAATCCTACCGCCGGAGCCACAACGTCTTCGACAAATCAGCGGCTTATGGCTGTGCTGCATTTGGGTATGCCCCGCCGATCCGGAAGCTGAGCGTGTGCGATGCTCGCGTGCTCAGGGCACACCCGCTTTGTGGTCTGCCGGGCAAGGGATGCCGCACGTCAGGTGGTCCACCCGCAGGGACAAGGTTGTCCCGGACTGAGGAGGAGCAGAGATGTCTGGGAAGCGAGACAAGCCGGAAGAGCTGAGCCATGTCGCGCCATTGGTCCGAGC
>CAYORO010000317.1:0-4325 GCA_964406355.1 uncultured Limibaculum sp. | reverse complement strand
AGATCAAGAACGAGATCGACCCGACGCTGACCTTCCGCCGCTCCTGCCGCGAGGGGATCTGCGGCTCCTGCGCCTTCAACATCGACGGGATCAATTCACTCGCCTGCACCAAGGGTCTCGACGAGGTCAACGGGGCGATCAAGATCTACCCGCTGCCGCATATGCCGGTGGTGAAGGACCTCGTCTGCGACCTCACCCATTTCTACGCCCAGCACGCCGAGGTGCAGCCCTTCCTCAAGACCGAGACGCCCGAGCCCGAGCGCGAGTGGCGCCAGAGCCCCGAGGACCGGGCCAAGCTCGACGGCCTCTACGAATGCGTGATGTGCGCCTGCTGCTCGACCTCCTGCCCGTCCTATTGGTGGAACGGCGACCGCTATCTCGGCCCGGCCGCGCTGCTGCATGCCTATCGCTGGCTGATCGACAGCCGCGACGAGGCGACCGGCGAGCGGCTCGACGATCTCGAGGACCCGTTCCGCCTCTATCGCTGCCACACCATCATGAACTGCGCCCGGACCTGTCCCAAGGGCCTCAACCCCGCCAAGGCGATCGCCGAGATCAAGAAGATGATGCTCGAGCGCCAGCTCTGAGGCGGGGCGCTGCGGACGGATCTCTGGGGTCCGAGGCGGCGGTCATGGGGCGCTCTTCCGCGAGGTTTCAGATCTCGGACACCAGCCGAAGGAGCCGCGCGGCCGAGAGGAAATCGGCCCGCCGCACCGCGTCTTCGGCCGCGGCCTCGGCATCCTCGCCCCATTGCTCGACGTTCCAGTCCTCGTCGATCCGGCCGGCGGCCCAGCCCTCCTCGGCGCCGAGCCGTCCCTCGGCGATGGCGAGCCCGATGACGAGCGACCCCGACAGCGTGACGAGATCGGAGAGCGCGGTGAGCTGCCAGGGGTCTTGCCGCGAGACCGCTCGTGCCAGGGCCGCAAGCGCCGCCTCGGGCTGCGCCACGTGGATCACCCCCTGCCCCGTCTCGAGCCGCGCGCCGTAGCGCCCGGCCGCCCAGGCGAGCAGCGGGTCCCAGGCGGCGGCCTCGCGGGCCACGAGCTCCGTTGGGTGGGGCGCGCGATAGCAGATAAGATCGGTTGCGCCATACCCCGCGAGATGCTCGACCACCTCGTCGCGCGCCTCGGCCACGCGGTCGATGGTGACGTTGACCGCCCGGGTGAGCCGCATGCCGCGCGGGTCGACCTCCTCGCCGACCGCCGCCCATTCTTCGGCCAGCGCCTCCGCGAGCGCCCGCCCCGGCACGACGACCGGCGCCTTGGCAGGCGTGTTGAGTGGGCGCCCGTCGAGCGTGACACCGAAGCCCGTCTCTGTCTCGACAGCGAGCGCCTCGCGCCAGAACCGCTTCACGGCCGCCCCCAGAGCCGCTGGAGCGTCGGGTCGAGATCCTCGAACCGATCGAGAATGCCGACGGGTTTCGCGCCCTCGAGCCGCAACCGGTCATGATAGCCCCAGCCGACGCCGATCCCCCAGGCGCCCGCGGATCGCGCCATCTCGAGGTCATAGGCGGTGTCGCCCACCACCACCGCGTCGCCCGGCTCCACGCCCGTGGCGGAGAGACAGTTGAGCACCATGCCCGGCGCGGGCTTCGAGGGCGCGTCGTCGGCGGTCTGCGTCACGATGAAGCGGCGCGCAAGGTCATGGCGGGCGAGGAGCCTGTCGAGCCCGCGGCGGGCCTTCCCGGTGGCGATGCCGAGCAGAAACCCCGCCGCCTCGAGCCGGTCGAGCGCCTCGAGTGCGCCGGGGTATAATTCTGGCTCGTCGAGGCCGCTCTCGCGAATCTCGGTGAAGCTTGCCCGGTAGTGGCCCGCCAGCGCGCGATGGGCCGGGTCGTCGAGGTCGGGCCTCAGCGTCGCCATCGCCTGGGGCAGCGACAGCCCGACGATGCCGAGCACCGCCTCCCGGTCGGGGCACGGCAGGCCCGCGCGATCGAACGCGCCCGCCATCGCGGCGAGGATGCCCGCCTGGCTGTCGACGAGCGTCCCGTCGACATCGAAGATCACGAGCCTCAGCATCCCTTGTCCCCCCTGTTCGCGCCGCCCGAGAGCCTAGCCCGGCCGCCCGGCCCGCACAGGGCCAGCGCTCTCTGCCGCGCACCGACGTTGACAGCGCCGAAGCCCTTCCGCACGCTGGTAAAAAGACCGACAAGCAGGAGGACGTCCCGTGAATGTCAAGCAAGTTCTGAACCTCAAGGGGTCGAGCGTGGTCGAGACGATTCTGCCGCGCGCCACCGTCCGCGATGCCGCCAACATCCTGGGCGAGAAGCGCTATGGCGCGCTGGTGGTCAGCCATGGCGACGGCACCGTCTCGGGGATTCTCTCCGAGCGCGACATTGTGCGCGGCATCGGCCGCGAAGGCCCGGCCTGCCTCGAGAAGCCCGTCACCAGCCTGATGACGTCGGATGTGAAGTGCTGCGCCCAGGAGGACAGCCTCGACTCGGTCCTCGAGCGCATGAGCAGCGGGCGCTTCCGCCACATGCCGGTGATCGACGACGGCCGCATGGTCGGCATCCTCTCGATCGGCGATGTGGTCAAGGCGAAGATCCTCCTGATGCAGGAGGAGAACGCCCAGATGCACACGATGCTGCAGGGCTGATCGCGTCGGCCCGGACGCGACCGATTGTTGCTTGACCCCCGGGGCCGGGAATGATCCGCTCCGCTGCGGTGCACGACACTGCCCAAAGCACGGGGGGGCGCCATGCGCATCGGTCTCTATCCGGGTACCTTCGATCCGGTCACGCTCGGCCACGCGGATATCATTCGCCGGGCTGCCCGTCTGGTCGACCGTCTGGTGATCGGCGTGGCGATCAACCGCGACAAGGGCCCGCTCTTCAGCCTGGAGGAGCGGGTCGCGATGATCGAGGCCGAGAGCGCCGCGGTCGCGCGCGCCAGCGGCACGGAGATCGTCGCGCGGCCCTTCGAGAACCTGCTGATGGACTTCGCGAAGAGCGTGGGCGCCAGCATGATCATCCGCGGCCTGCGGGCGGTGTCGGACTTCGAGTACGAGTTCCAGATGGTTGGCATGAACCGCGCGCTCAATGACGAGATCGAGATGGTGTTCCTGATGGCCGAGGCGCAGCATCAGGCGATCGCCTCGAAGCTCGTCAAGGAAATCGCGCGGATGCAGGGCGATGTCTCGCGCTTCGTCGCGCCGTCGGTCGAGCAGGCCCTGAAGGCGAAATTCGCCCCGCATCACGCAACGGTCTGACACGCCGCGGCATAGGTTGTGACGGTTGGCGCTTGCGCTTCGCACCGCGACAGCCTAGGTCGCCCAAGGTGCGTTTAATCCGCCAATTTGTCGGGCTGTCCGGAGAAAGCCGATGCGCGTGGCCCTCGCCGCATTTTCGTTCCTCAGAAGCGAGCATTCCCGGTTCAAGACCCACATCCAGAACCTCAAGGCCGATTCCGACGATCTCCGACGCCACATCAACCGGATGGGCAAGGGCGAGCAGGAGAAGGCCCGCTTTGCCACCGAGCTCCACAACGAGAACATCAAGGCGTTGTCGCGGATCAATCGCGGCTTCGAGGACTATGAGCGGCTGTTGAGCGACTTCAGCGTCTATCTGGCACGCAATCGTACGCGCAACCCCGAGGACATCGAGCTCTTGCAGAAGTCGCCCGAATACCGCGAGTTCATCGAGCAGATCGCCGACCAGGCCAAGAAGACCAACCAGGCGATGAGCGCGAAGCCCGGCATCACCACCGTCAGCCGCTTGGAGCGCGAATGGGGCAAGCGCACCGGCTCCTGATTGCCCGCGCTTCAGGAGGTTTGACCGCGCCCGCCCGCTCGGCTAGGCGACGGGGACCCAATCTGGAGGACACCCATGCTGACCAGTCTCCGCTCCCGGTTCGTCGCGCGTCTCGGCCTCGCCCTTGCCGCGCTCGGCTGTGTGGCCGCCCTCCTCACCCAGACAGCGACGGAGGCCCGCGCCGTGGAACTCGCCAACCCCGACCAGACCCTGGTGATCGAGCTCGAGACCGGCAAGGTCTATATCGAGATGTATCCCGAGACCGCGCCCGAGCATGTGGCGCGCATCACCGAGCTCGCGCGTGACGGGGAGTATGACAACGTCGCCTTCCACCGCGTGATCGAGGGCTTCATGGCCCAGACCGGCGATGTTCAGTTCGCCGATATGGAGCAGGACTTCCAGCCGAGCCGCGCCGGCACCGGCGGCTCCTCCAGGCCGAACCTGCCCGCCGAGTTCTCCGACCGGCCCTTCGATCGCGGTGTCGTCGGCATGGCTCGCACCAACGATCCGAACAGCGCCAACAGCCAGTTCTTCATCATGTTCGACGACGGCCACTTCCTCAACGGCAACTACA
>CAYORO010000316.1:0-4368 GCA_964406355.1 uncultured Limibaculum sp. | reverse complement strand
CCTCCAAGATCGCGATGGCGATGGGCGGGCGCGTGGCCGAGGAGCTCGTCTTCGGCTCCGAGCAGGTGACCAATGGCGCGGCCTCCGACATCCAGCAGGTCAGCCGGATCGCGCGGGCGATGGTCACGCAGTTCGGCATGTCAGACAAGCTCGGCCATATCGATCTGTCGAACGAGCAGGAGAGCTATCTCGGCGCCTATTCCGGCTCGTCCAAGGTCTCGAGCGAGACCCAGCGCAAGATCGACGACGAGGTCAAGCAGCTGGTCGATGACGGCTATGAGACGGCCAAGCAGATCCTGAGCGACAAGCGGGACGATCTCGAGCGACTGGCACAGGGCCTCCTCGAATACGAGACGCTGACCGGAGACGACATCCGCAAGGTGCTGGCGGGCGAGTCGCTCGACCGCTCGGACGATGCGGGCCAGCCGCCCGCGCCGTCGGAGGGCAGCCGCTCGGCGATCCCGAAGACCGGCAAGCCAAAGCGCAGCGATGACGGCCTCGCCGACAGCGGGCCGGAGCCGCAGCCCACCTGACCGCGCGCGAGGGCTGGCGACACAGGCCCTCTCAGCCCGGATTTTCGTGTTATGTTCTCCCCGTGATTCGATCTCACGGGGAGAAACCCATGTCTGAAGAGCTGAAGACGATCGCCGACGCCCTCGTCGCCCACTGCCGCAACCAGACCGAGGCCGAGGGGCTGAAGACCCTCTATGCGCCCGACGCCGTCTCGGTCGAGCCGATGCCGATGCCCGGTACCGACAGCGGCGCGTCACATGGCGTGCCCGCCATCGAGGCCAAGCATGACTGGTGGGCCAAGACCATGGAGGTGCATTCGGCCAGCACCGACGGGCCCTATCTCTACGGTCCCGATCGCTTTGCCGTGATCTTCGAGGTCGACGTCACCAATCGCGAGAGCGGCGAGCGCACGCAGATGAAGGAGGTCGCGCTCTACACCGTGAGCAACGGCAGGATCGTGCGCGAGGAGTTTTTCTACGGCGGCTGACCGCCCTCAGCCCGCCGGCGCCGGTTGCTCGGCCGAGGTCTCCTCGCTCTCGCGGTCGGCCTCGGCCTGTTCGATGATGAATTCCTGCGCATAGGTGCCGGCGACCGGGCTCGACATCATCGCCATCGGCGCGACCGGCAGGGTCTCGTCGACCGGCGTCGCGGCGCGGATCGTGCTCCGATAGGCTGCATAGGCCGAGATCGCCGCCATCGTGACGCCCATGAAGACCGCGAGGCTCTCGGGCCCCGCCGCGTCCATCAGATAGCCGACGATGACCGGGGTGCCGGCCGCTCCCACACCGTTCAGCAGGATCAGCCCGGCAGCGGCCGGGGCCATCTGCTCGGGCTCGAGGAAGTCGTTGGTGTGGGCGACGAGGAGCGAGTAGAGGGGGTTCGCCGTCCCGCCCACGACAAAGCCGCCGGCGATCAGGAGCCAGAACCCGCCGCCGGAGAGGAACATCGCCAGCGCCCCCACGGCGCCGAGCGCGGTGACCGCGAAGATCAGCCGGCGGCGATCCATCCGGTCCGACAGCCAGCCGATCGGGTACTGGCAGACCAGCCCGCCGACATAGATCATTGCCACAAGGATCGAGATCTCGACCGTCGAGAGGCCGATCCCGGTGCCATAGACCGCGATCATGCCGAAGAGGCAGGCGAACACCCCGCCGAGCATCATGGTGCCCACGCAGCCGAGCGGCGAGGAGTGGTAGAGTTCCTTGAGCGACATGCGCCCCGTGCTCTCGAACACCGGCACGGGCGTTGCCGAAAGCAGCACCGGCACGACCGCCACCGAGACCACCACCGACATGATCACGAAGAGCCCGTAGCCTGCGGGGTCGGCGAGGTTGAGAAGCGCCTGCGCGAGCACGATCCCGAGCATCTGCACGATCAGATAGGCCGAGAGCACCTGCCCGCGGTGCTCGTTGTCGGTGCCGTCGTTGAGCCAGCTCTCCGCCACCACATAGCAGCCCGACATGCAGAAGCCGACGAGCACGCGCATCGCGATCCAGGCGAAGGGGTCGACCACCGCCGCGTAGAGGATCATCGCCGAGGAGATCAGCGCCGCGAAGGCCGCATAGACCCGCACATGGCCGACCCGGCGCAACAGCCAGGGCGTGATCTGCGCGCCACCGAGGAAGCCCGCGAAATAGCCCGACATCACGAAGCCCATCGCGAGGTTGCCGAACTCCTCGATGCTGCCGCGCACGCCGAGGGCGGTGCCTTGGAGGCCGTTGCCGAGCATCAGCAGGAACATGCCGAAGAGCAGCGGCGATGTGTTCAGGATCACGCGAAGCAAGCGGGGCCTCCATCGCTGGACTCGTCCGAGCGGTGACAGATCCCGCCGCCGCCATCTGTTCCGGGAGCGGCGGATCGTGTCGGCAGAGGACCACGTGCGCCCGCATCAGGGGATGAGGAGCGAGCCGTCGCCATAGGAGTAGAAGCGGTAGCGCTCTGCGATCGCATGAGCGTAGAGCGCGCGCATCCGCCCGGTGCCCATCAGCGCCGCGACCAGCATGAAGAGCGTCGAGCGCGGCAGGTGGAAGTTGGTCATCAGCGCGTCGATCGAGCGGATCGGGCGCCCGGGGCGGATGAAGAGCCTGGTCTCGTCGCGAAAGGGGGCGATGCGGCGGTGCTCGGTGACGGCGCTCTCGAGGAGGCGCAGCACGGTGGTGCCGACCGCAACGATGCGCCCGCCCGCGGCGCGGGCCGCGGTGATGCGCGCAGCGGTCTCGGGCGTGATCTCGCCCCACTCGCCATGCATCACATGGTCCTCGGCGCGCTCGGCGGTGACCGGCAGGAAGGTGCCCGGCCCGACATGGAGCGTGACGATGCTGCGCTGGATCCCGGCCGCGTCGAGCGCTGCGACGAGCGCCTCGTCGAAATGGAGCGAGGCGGTGGGGGCCGCGACCGCGCCCTCGCGCTCGGCGAAGATCGGCTGGTAGTCCTCGCGGTCGGCGGCGTCGGCGGGTCGGCGGCGCGCGATATAGGGCGGGAGCGGCATGGCCCCGGTGGCGTGGATCGCGGCGTCGAGGGCGTCGCCTGCCCGGTCGAAGCGGAGTCCGACGGTCGCACCGTCCCGCGCGGTCACCTCGGCCTCGAGTGCGCCGAAGGCCACCCGGTCACCGGGCGCGAGGCGCTTTGCGGGCCGAGCAAAGGCATCCCAGGCGTCGGGGGCGGTCTGGCGGATCAGCGTCGCCTCGATCGCCACCGGCTCGCCCCCGCGGCTGCGCGTGCCCGTCAGCTGGGCCGGGATCACGCGCGTGTCGTTGAAGACGAGCATGTCGCCTGGGCGCAGGAACGTTGGCAGGTCCGAGGCGCGGGCATCGACCGGCGGGCGGCCCGCATCGCCTGCGCCCTCGGCCACCAGCAGGCGGGCCGAGGAGCGCGGCTTGGCCGGGCGGAGCGCGATCAGCTCCTCGGGGAGGTTGAAATCGAACTCCTCCATGTTCACGCGCCGGCCCCCGTGAGCGCCGACCAGATCAAATGCCCCGCCGCGAGGATCAGGAGCGCGTCGAGCACGCGGCGAAACCGTTGCTCGGGCGTGCGGCGCAGGATGCGGCGGCCGACCAGAGTGCCGAGGAACCCTGTCGCGATCATGCCGGCGGCGAGCGGCGCCCAGGGGGTCAGCGCCGCCCCGAGGAGCCCGAAGGCCAGCACCTTGAGCGCATGCTGCACCGTCATCAGCGCCGCATGGGTGGCGACGGTCGCCTCGCGCGCGAGCCCGAGCCCGCGGAGCCAGGCCATGACGAAGGGCCCGGTCGCCCCCACCACCATCGTCAGCGCGCTCGAGACGGCGCCCGCCGCGAGGTCGCTCCGGGGGCTCGCCGCCCGCCCAGAGAGCACCGACCAGAGGATGAACACCCCGACCGCCCCCTGAAGCGCGGCGCCGGGCAGCCGGGTCGCGACCGCGGCGCCAAGCGCAATGCCGAAGAGCGCGCCGACGAGGAACCGCCCGGCCGGCGCCCGCGCCACCTCGCCCAGCATCAGCGCCGCGCGCCCGGCATTCGAGCCGACCTGCACCACGCCATGGACCGGGATCAGCACCGCGGGCGGCACGAGGCTTGCCATCGCCGCCAGAAGAAGAACACCGCCCCCGATCCCGAGGGCGGCGGTCACGCCGGAGGTCACGGCGCTCGCGGCGAGGAGAAGGAGCGCGATGCCGGGGTCCATGCCCGCGGGCAGGAGCGACAGGCCCAGCACCACGGCCGGGCCTCAGTCCACAGGCGACTCGCTCGCGACATAGACGCGGACCATGCGGTCGGGGTCGCTCACGCTGCCCGACTGGCCGCGGCCGCGCTTGATCTGGTCGACATGCTCCATGCCCTCGATCACCTTGCCCCAGACGGTGTAGTTGCCGTTGAGGAAGTG
>CAYORO010000315.1:0-4386 GCA_964406355.1 uncultured Limibaculum sp. | reverse complement strand
TCGAGGAGGAGAAGCGGGCGATCGCCGAGCAGGTGAAGGAGGTCTATGCCGAGGCCAAGGCCCATGGCTATGACCCGAAGATCCTGCGCAAGGTGGTGAGCCTGCGTCGCCGGCCCGCCGACGAGCGAGACGAGGAGGAGGCGCTGCTCGAGACCTATCTCGCGGCGATCGGGATGCTGGCCCGGCCCGACCCCGCCTGATCCGCTGCGCCGGGGGCCGCTCAGGCTGATCCCTGGCGCTCGGGAAGCGGACGGCCATCCTCGCCGGTGGCGATGCCGAGCTCGTCGAGCTTGCGATAGAGCGTGGAGCGGCCGATCCCGAGGCGGCGGGCCGTCTCGGACATGCGGCCTGCGTAGCGCTTGAGTGCGAGTGCGATCGCCTCGCCCTCGAGATCGGCGAGCTTGCGGATATGGCCCGCGCGATCAAAGAAGCCGGGCGATCCGTCGGCCTGATGCGAGGTGGCGGGCGCCTCCTCGCGGTCGCCCCGGGCATCGGACGATCCGCGCTCGGCCCGCCGCTCGCCGGTCCCGAGGCCATGGAGGTCGCCCGGCCCGATCGTCGGCCCGTCGGCGAGCACCACCGCTCGGTGGATGACGTTCTCGAGCTGGCGCACATTGCCGGGCCAGGGCGCGCCGAGGATGGCGTCGATCGCGGCCTGGGAGAAACCGTCGATCGGGATCTCCTCCGACGCTGCGAAGCGCGCGAGGAACATTTGCGCGAGCGCCGCCAGGTCTTCTTGCCGCTCGCGCAGGGGCGGCAATGTGAGCGGGAAGACGCCGAGGCGGTAGTAGAGATCCTCCCGGAAGCTGGCGTTCTCGATCATCACCGCGAGGTCGCGATTGGTCGCCGAGATCAGCCGGAAATCGACCTTGACCGGGGCCGAGGCGCCCACGGGGTCGATCTCCCCGGTCTGCAGCGCGCGCAGCAGCTTGACCTGCGCCTCGGCCGGCAGATCGCCCACCTCGTCGAGGAACAGCGTGCCGCCATCGGCCTCCTGGAACTTGCCGGCGCGGCGGCCGGTGGCGCCGGTGAAGGCGCCCTTCTCGTGGCCGAACAGGATCGACTCGATCAGCGTGGCGGGCAGCGCGCCGCAATTGACCGCGACGAAGGGCTGCCCCGCGCGCTCCGACGAGCCGTGGATCGCCCGGGCGAACACCTCCTTGCCGGTGCCCGATTCGCCGAGGATCAGCACGGGGATATCCGAGCGCGCCGCCCGGCGGGCGAACCCGATCGCCTCCTGCGTGCTGGGGGCCTGGGCGATCAGCTCGTCGAAGGACAGGCGGTTCTCGCTCTGGCGCGAGAGGCGGCGCACCTCGGCCCCGAGGGCCGTGATCGCCAGCGCGTTCTTGATCGAGACCGAGAGCCGCTCGGGCCCGACGGGCTTCACGAGGAAGTCGGTCGCCCCCGCCCGCATCGCGTCCACCGCGCTCGAGACCGAGCCGTCGGAGGTGAGCACGAGGATCGGCAGGGCATGGCCGGCGGCGCGCAGCCGCTTGAGCACGCTGAGACCGTCGAGATCCGGCATGTAGAGATCGAGCAGCACCAGCGAGATCTCGTGCTTCGGGCTCCCCATCAGCGCGTCGAGCGCGGCGCGCCCGCCCGCGGCCTCGGCGATCCGGTAGCCCGAGGCCTTGAGCATCGCGGTCAGATAGCGCCGCTGCGCGGTGTCGTCGTCGACGATCAGGACGGTGGGCGTCATCTGGCTCCGAGGCTCGCTCTGCCGCGCCTCTCCGGCGCCTTGGCAGGGAAACAGCGATGCCTTGAGAAACCGTGAGCGAGCCCGGGCCGTCCGCGTCGGACCCGCCGTGGTGGCCGCTTGGCGACCCTGGTGTTGTGAAACTGCGACTGCCTGCATAAACTCGCGTGGCAAATCCGTGGGGCCCGCTCGCCGCATTGAGATTTGCGCGGCATCGTGCGATGCCACCGATTGTCCCGGTGTCAGGGGACCTGAGACAACGATAGGCAAAGGGCCCGGGGTCCACGGCGCCCAGTACGGAACGGAGAGAGGGATGAAGACTGTTATTCGTCTGATGCTGGGCGTGTCGGCGCTCGCCGTGGCTGGATGCGGATCGTCGCTGCCGGGCTCGGATCTGGGCAAGACCTTCTACGCACAAGACTATCTCGCGGCCGAGCATGGCGGCCCGGGCTTCACCGGCGCGCTGGCCAGCGAGTATGCGCAGGTCGGCCAGAACCAGGCGCAGATGGTGCGCTGGTACAACTCCACCGCCTTCATCACGAAGTCCGAAGAGGCTGCGGCCGGTGGCGAGCCGCAGCCCTGGACGCCCGACCAGCTGGGCGTCAACGGCGAGGCTGCTGCGCTCTACCAGGAGGTCGTCGCCTCGATCGCCGAGAACAAGGCTGAGCGCCCGGCAGAGTGCGCCCGCGCCCAGGCGATGTGGGATCAGTACCTGACCGCGCTGCGCGCCGAGGCTGCCGGCGCCAAGTGCCCGTTCACGGCCGCCGATGCGCGCGCGCTGCTCGACGAGGCTCTGGCCGTCTGCGATCCGCCGCTGCCGATCCAGGCCGCTGACTTCATCATCTATTTCGGCTTCAACCAGAGCACGCTCACCGATCGCGCCGCGGCGACGATCGAAGAGGTCGTCGGCTCCTACAACACGGCCGGCGCCAGCGCCGTGTCGATCGTCGGCCACACCGACACCGTGGGCAGCTTCGACTACAACCAGGCTCTCTCGGAGCGTCGCGCCAACCGCGTCGCCAACGCGCTGGTCGAGCGTGGCGTGCCGGGCGGCATCATCGCCACCGCCGGCCGCTCGTTCTCGGAGCCGGCCCGCGTGACCGGCCCGAACGTCCGCGAGCCGCTCAACCGTCGCGCCGAGATCAGCCTCTCGCGCTGATCCGCTGACCACTGCTGATCTTACGCCCCGCGCCCCCGGCGCGGGGCGTTTTCGTTGCAAGACCCGGCGGAGGTGGTGTCCGCGCCCGCGTTCCGCGTTATGTGGCGATCGATAGGATCGAGGAGGACCCGAACCATGCGACCGCCCCGCCACGACGCTGTCCGCGAGACCGTGACCGAAAACGGGGGCGGCGGGATCGGACCGCTGCCCGACTGGGACCTCTCCGATCTCTACCCCGCGATGGAGGGCCCCGAGGTGGCGGCCGACCTTGCCGCCGCCGAGGCCGAGGCGAGCACCTTCGCCGCCGCCCATGAGGGCAAGCTCGCGACGCTCGATGGCGACGGGCTTGCTGCCGCGATCGAGGCCTATGAGGCGATCGAGACCCGTCTCGGCCGCGTGATGTCCTATGCCGGGCTGCTCTACGCCCAGTGCACCACCGACCCGGCGCGCGCGAAGTTCCTCGGCGACAGCCAGGCCCGGGTGACCGCGATCACCGCGCCGCTCGTCTTCTTCACGCTCGAGCTCAACCGGCTCGAGGACGACCACCTTGCGGCCCGGCTCGCCGAGAGCACCCGCCTTGCGCGCTTCCGGCCCTGGATCGAGCGGCTGCGCGCGCTCCGCCCGCACCAGCTCTCGGACGAGCTGGAGAAGTTCCTCCACGACCAGTCGGTGGTGGGGGCCGCGGCGTGGAACCGGCTGTTCGACGAGACGATGTCGGCGCTCACCTTTTCGGTGCCGGGAGAGCCCGAGCCGCTCGGCCTCGAGGCGACGCTCAACCTCCTCTCCGACACCGACCGCTCGCGCCGCCAGGCCGCGGGCGAGGCGCTCGCCGCGACGCTCAAGGACAATCTCCGCCTCCTGACGCTGGTCACCAACACGCTGACCAAGGAGAAGGAGATCGAGGATCGCTGGCGCGCACTGCCCGCGCCTGACCATGCGCGCCACCTCGCCAACCAGGTCGAGCCCGAGGTGGTCGACGCGCTCCGCGAGGCGGTGCAGGCGGCCTCGCCCAAGCTGGCGCATCGCTACTATGCGCTGAAGGCGCGCTGGCTCGGCCTCGAGCGGCTCGAGTACTGGGACCGCAACGCGCCGCTCCCCGATGCCGATGACCGGGAGATCCCGTGGGACGAGGCACGCGAGACCGTGCTCGCGGCCTATGCCGGCTTCGCGCCCGAGATGGCCGATCTGGCGCGACCGTTCTTCGATCATGGCTGGATCGATGCGGCCGTGAAGCCCGGCAAGTCGCCCGGGGCCTTCGCCCACCCGACGGTCGCGGACGCGCACCCGTATGTGCTGCTCAACTATCTCGGCAAGACGCGCGACGTGATGACGCTGGCGCATGAGCTCGGCCACGGCGTGCATCAGCGCCTTGCCGCGAGCCAGGGCGAGCTCCTCTCGCGCACGCCCCTCACGCTGGCCGAGACCGCGAGCGTCTTCGGCGAGATGCTGACCTTCCGCCGCCTGCTGGCGGCCGAGACCGACCCCGCCCGGCGCAAGGCGCTGCTCGCGGCCAAGGTCGAGGACATGCTCA
>CAYORO010000314.1:0-4388 GCA_964406355.1 uncultured Limibaculum sp. | reverse complement strand
GTCGAACTCGTGGTTGCCGAAGCTGATCGCCTGGATGCCGAGCTCGTTCTGGATGAGGATGTCGGCAGCCCCCGGGGCGCCGTAAATCGTCTCCGAGGCGGAGTAGAAGAGGCCCGGGATCCACGCATCGCCCGAGGAGAGCGTCAGCGTGTGAACGTAGCCCTCGGCTCCGTCTCCGTCGATGTCCTGGGCACGTAGCGCGTTGAGGACCGCCGAGAGGTTCGGGGCGAGCTCGGTCGAGGTGGTGTTCGCCTCCTGGTCCGAGAGGTGGAAGAGCTGGAGGGCGAAGTTGTTCTCGAAGTCGTTCATTGAGAGTGTCCCCGTGCCGTGAGTTTTTGGAAGGCGCCGCGCGCAGATACCTGCAAATGCCCCAGCTGGCCCGGTTTCGGACCAACCATGCCGGTCTCGTGCGATATTCATCGCTGGCGTTAGATGGCTTTCTTAATTTTCAGGCGAAGGTTTTATATCGCTTTTGCGAAAACGCGGCGCCGGCGCCGAGAGGCCCGCCGCGGGACCCCGTCTCGGTACCCTTGGACATGTCCGCGCCATCCACCTCGAGCTCCGAGGATGTCGCCTCTCCGCTCGCGCGGCCGGCGCGCAGTGCCCGGCCGCGTCCCATAGGCCGTCACCGGGCCAACGCCCGCCGAGCGGGCAACCATGCCCGGCCAATCCGGGCACCGTCTTCTTCTGTGATGCAGGAGGTCGCCGCTCTGCAGTCTAAGCAGTCCGGGTGCGCATGATCAGAGTTGGTTGCGGCAGGGCGTTGGCGCGTTGCCCGCCCGTCGGTGAGAAGGCGAACGCAGGCGTCAAAGCGCGAAGCCGCCGTCGATCTTGAGCTCTCCGCCGGTCATGAACGCGCTCTCGTCGGAGGCGAGATAGACCGCCAGCGCCGCGATCTCCTCAGCCGTCCCCAGCCGGCCCATCGGCTGGCGCGCGATAAAGGCGGCACGGTTGTCGTCATAGCTCCCGGGGAGCGCGTGGATCCGCTCCTCGAGGCTCGGGCTCTGCACGGTGCCGGGACAGATCGCGTTGCACCGGATGCCCTGGGTGACGAAATCCGCCGCAACCGATTTCGTGAGGCCGATCACGGCCGCCTTGCTCGCCGCATAGACAAAGCGACGGGGCGCGCCCTTCTGGCTCGACACCACCGACGCCATGTTGACGATCGACCCGCCGCCCGCCGCGATCATCGGCGGGAGAAACGCCCGGATGGTGCGCCACATCGATTTCACATTGAGGTCGAAGGACAGATCCCAAGCCGCTTCGTCGCAGTCGAGAACCGTGCCCTGATGCACATAGCCCGCACAGTTGAAAAGGACGTCGACCGCCCCGACGCGGGCCGCCTCGGCATCGATCGCAGCCGTATCACGGGCATCGAGGAGCCCCGTCTCGATCGCGGGATGCGTCTCCCGAAGTGCCTCGAGTGCCGGCACGGCGATGTCGGTGGCGATGACCCGCGCGCCCTCGTCGGCAAACGCCCGCGCCGTCGCCGCTCCGATCCCCTGCCCCGCCGCGGTGACAAACGCCGTCTTGCCTGATAGGCGGCCCATCGGATCCTCCCTTGCTTCCTTAAATCGATTTAATGAGGATCGCGGACGTGGTTCAACCCGCAGGATCGCCGAGGGCTCCATGCAGATCGCCGCCATCGCAGACGACTTCACCGGCGCGACCGATCTCGCATCCATGTTGGCCCGCGGCGGCTTGCGGACCGAGCTGGTCCTCGGCCGTCCGGAGCAGGATCTGGCGCCGATCGCCGTCGATGCGCTTGTGATCGCGCTGAAGTCCCGCACGGCGCCGGTGGCAGAGGCCGTCGCCGACAGCCTTGCATCCTGGCAATGGGCGGCCGCGGGCGGGGCGCGGCGCTGTTACGTCAAGTACTGCTCGACCTTCGACTCGACGCCCGAGGGCAATATCGGGCCCGTGGCCGAGGCGCTGATGGACGCGCTCGGCGCGAGCCAGACGGTCTATACCCCCGCCTTCCCCGAGAACGGCCGCAGCATCTATATGGGCAAGCTCTTCGTCGGCGATCGGCTGCTGTCGGAGACGGGCATGCGCACCCATCCGCTCACTCCGATGACCGAGAGCGATCTCTGCCGGGTGCTCGCGCCGCAGCTCTCCGCGGGCGCGCAGGCAGGGCTGGTGCGCTGGCCCATCGTGCGGCAGGGACCCGCCGCTGTTGCCGCCGCCCTCGAGGCGCTCGCCTCGGACGGGGTCGGGCATGTGGTGGTGGACGCGCTCGACCAGGGCGACCTCGATGCGCTCGCCGAGGTTGTGCGGGACTGGCCGCTGGTCACCGCCGGGTCCGGCCTCGCGCTCTCGCTCGGGCGGCTTTTGGCCGGCGCAGATCCGGCACCCGACAGGTTGCCCGAGATCGGCGGGCCGACCGTGCTCCTCTCCGGCTCCTGCAGCGACGCCACGAATGCCCAGGTGGCCCGGTGGCTGGCCGATGGGGGCAGCACGATCCGGATCGATCCGATGGCCCTCGCGACCGGCGACGCGGACTACGCAGCTCCGATGGCCGACGCGGTGGCCCGCGGCCCGGCCCTCCTCACCGCCACCGACGGCGCCGAGGCGGTGAAGGCCGTGCAAGCGACGCTCGGCACCGACCGCGCCGCCACACTGATCGAGACCGCGCTGGCGCGCGTCGCCTCCCATCTCCTCGATCAGGGGGTCCGTCGGTTCATCGTGGCGGGGGGCGAGACGTCGGGTGCCGTCGCCAGCGCGCTCGGGGTCCGGCAGATGGCGGTCGGTCCCTCGATCGCGCCGGGGGTGCCCTGGTGCGTTGGCCGCGCCCGAGACGGCGCCCCGGTCGCCCTTGCGCTCAAATCCGGCAATTTCGGACGCGAGACCTTCTTTGCCGACGCCCTGGAGATCGCCCCGTGACCAAGCCCGAGACTGCCATCCGCGACGAGTTCTGCCTCCTTGCCCGGTCGCTCTTCGAGCGCGGGTACAGCTGCGGCTCCTCCGGCAACATCTCGGTGGTCACCGAAGGCGGGATCCTGATCTCGCCCACCAATTCCAGCATGGGGCGGCTCGACCCGGAGCGGCTGTCCCTCGTCGCCCCTGACGGCACGCATCTCTCGGGCGATCCGCCCTCCAAGGAGATGTTCCTGCATCTGGCGATGTATGCGGAGCGACCCGAGATGCGATCGGTCGTGCATCTGCATTCGACCTATGCGGTGGCGGTCTCGTGCCTGGCGGATCTCGATCCCGAGGACGCAGTGCCGCCGATCACCCCCTATTTCGTGATGCGGGTCGGCAAGCTCCCGGTGGTTCCGTATTTCCCACCGGGGGACAAGGCGCTCGCCGATGCCATCCGCAGCGTCGCGCGCGCGCACCATGCCCTTCTGCTGGCCAATCACGGACCGGTCATGGCCGGGACGTCCCTGACATCGGCCGTCTACGCGGCGGAAGAACTGGAAGAGGCGGCGAAACTCTATCTGATGCTGCGCGGCGCGCCGATCCGGCTTCTCACGCCAGAGCAGGTGGCGGAGCTCAGGGTGCGGTTCCCGACGTGACCCGCGGGCTGAGCGACCGCCCGCTTCACGGCATCACCCTCACGCTTTTCGCCTATGCGGTCTTCACCGGGATCGATACCTCGGCGAAGTGGCTCGTCCAGGCGGGCCTCCCGGTCGGCCAGGTCGTGTTCGTGCGCTTTGCCATGCACACGGTCTGTGTGCTGGCGCTCTTCCTGCCCGGGATGGGGATCGGTCTCTTTCGCACCGGGGCGCTGGGGCTCGAGCTCGCACGGGCGCTCTGCCTGTTGGCCGGGACGGCGCTGAACTTCGCGGCGATCAAGTTCCTGCCGCTCACGCTGACCGCCACGATCTTCTTCACCACGCCGCTCTGGATCGCGGCCCTCTCGGTGCCGCTCTTGGGAGAGCGCGTCGGCCCCCGCCGGTGGACCGCGATCCTGGTCGGGTTCGTCGGCGTTCTGATCGCCGTGCAACCCTGGGAGGCGGAGGCGCATTGGGCGGTCCTCCTCTCGCTCGGGGCGGCGCTCAGCGCGGCGCTCTACGGCATCCTCACCCGCAAGCTCTCGGGCACCGACGATGCGGCGACCCAGCAGATCTACGCGGCCGCCCTTGCCACGCTGGCCGTGGCGCCCGTCGCGCTGGGCGAGTGGGTGTGGCCCGCCACCGCCATCGACTGGACGGCGCTGGCGCTTGTCGGCGTCTTCGGCTTTCTCGGCCATCAGTGTCTGACCGCGGCCCATCGCTTCGCGCCGGCGAGCACGCTCGCGCCCTTCATCTACATCCATCTTCTCTATATGAGCGCCGCGAGCTGGGCGGTCTTCGCCGAGCCGCCCCGGCCGTCGGTGATCCTCGGCGGGCTGATCGTGCTCGCGAGCGGCCTCTATCTCTGGAACCGCGAACGCAAGCTGGCGG
>CAYORO010000313.1:0-4392 GCA_964406355.1 uncultured Limibaculum sp. | reverse complement strand
GCTCGCGCCGCCGGCCGATGACGGCGAAGGCCGCCTGCACATCGGCGCGCAGCGGTCGCGCAGGCCCGAAATGCTCGCGGATCTTCTTCCGTGCGTCGTCGCGCTCCTCCTCCGTGAGCGCCTTCCAGTCCGGCCGCAGCTCGTCCGGCAGGTCCGCGATCTCCCGCATCTTGCCGGTGTCGACATCGCGGTTGGCATTCTCGCGGATGAAGGCGCAGAGCGTCTCCATGATCGGGATGTGGTCGCGCTCGCTGTCCTCGGCGATGCGCTCGAGGGCATAGATCGCGCCGAGGCGCACGGCCATCTGCTCCGAGCCCAGCTGGTCGATCGCCTTGGTGAAGCGGTCGGTGATCTGGCCGCTCTCGGCGGTCGCGGCCTGGCGCTCGGCGGTCTGCGCCTGGCGCTCGTTGATCCAGGCGCGGATCAGCACGAAGGGCGCGGCGAGCAGGGCGCCGAGCCCGGTGATCGTGAGCCCGACGCCGTAGAAATAGGCGCGCCGTCCGGGCGGGTCGTCGGCGCCGGGGATCGGATCGGTGAGCTGGGCGGCGAGGTTGACCGCGACGGTGACGATCAGCCAGAGCCAGAACAGCCCGAGCGGGCCGGCAAGCCAGAAGACCGGTGCGAGGTAGTTGGCGCGCCACCACGCGGCGCGGCGCCTGCTGTGCTCGGCATCCGGGGCGAGGAGGTCGAGGAGCCAGGCGAGTGGCTGGAGGAGGGCGCCGAGGAGCCGCCCGAGGCCCTGATAGATGCGCTCGAGATTGGCGGCGACGCCCTTCAGAAGCCGCTTGGGCGGCTCGTTCCCGGCCGGCATCGGGTGGGGAGGATCAGCCGCCGAGGACCGCTGCCATCAGGAGAGCGTAAAGCGTCATGCCCACTGTCGGCGCGATGATGTAGATGGCATCCATCGGTCTCTCCCTGGGCGGCGCGGGCTCGGCGCAGCATCGTAACTGTGTCGCCCACACATCTTTCGTTTTGTTTTACGAACCCCCGCGGGGAGGGATCGCCCTGTCGCTCTTAAGGCAAGCTCAGGCTGCCTAAACCTTTTTTTGGGTAGCACACTCCGCCGCAGTTGACAATCGGGTTCGTGTCGCTAGGCGGTGCTCAACTTGCATCACGCGGGAGCGCCCGTATATACCGGCCACGCGCCGGAGACCCGACCGGGCGCACCCCCCGCGCTGCCGACGCAGGAAAGAGGACACCCCATGTTCGCAAGCCCCGCCTTCGCCCAGACCGCCGCCGATGCCGGCGCCGGTGGCGGCCTTCTCGGGATCGTGCCCTTCATCCTGATGTTCGTCATCTTCTATTTCTTCCTCATCCGCCCCCAGCAGAAGCGGATGAAGGAGCACAAGAAGATGATCGAGAACCTGCGCCGGGGCGATCAGGTCGTGACCTCGGGCGGCATCCTCGGCAAGGTCACCAAGGTGCTCGAGGAGGACGAGGTCGAGATCCAGATCGCCGAGGGCGTCAAGGTCCGGCTGGTGAAATCGACGATCTCGGCGGTGCTCGCGAAGTCGGAGCCGGCGAAGGAGGCCTGAGCCTCCCGGCCCCGCCCGCCGTCCGTCGGACCCGCGGTGCTGCGCGGGAAGGAGAGGCTGAATGCTCGACTTTCCGCTCTGGAAAAAGGCGCTGACCATCGGGGTCTGCCTGCTCGGCATGCTGTTCGCGATGCCGAACCTGTTCTACGAGACCGCCGACGAGGCCTCGCGCGCAAGGGATGCCATCGAGCGGATCGAGCGCGCCGGCGTCGAGGCGCCCCCGGAGCTCGAGGAGATCGCGGGACAGTGGCCGGCCTTCCTGCCGGGCGATGTGGTGAGCCTCGGGCTCGATCTCCGGGGCGGGGCGCATCTCCTCGTCGAGGTGCAGGTCGCCGAGGTGATGGCCGAACGCCTCGAGGCGGTGCGCGACAGCATCCGAGACACGCTGCGGAGCGCGAATGTGCGCCGCTTCACGGGCGTCACCTCGGATGCCGTCTCGGCGCGGGTCCGGATCACCAACCCGGAGGACGTGGAGATCGCGCGGGAGGCGCTCCGCAGCCTCGCTCAGCCCGTCGGCGGTCTCGGGATGGGCGGCGGCTTCGGCCTCGGCGGGCTCGGCCCGGCTGAGGATCTGGAGGTGACGCTCGGCGAGGACGGGCAGACGTTCTCGCTCGCGCTGACCGAGCCCGCGCTTCAGGAGATCACCGACCGCACGATCGCCCAGTCGCTCGAGATCATCCGGCGCCGCATCGACGAGACCGGCACCCGGGAGCCGACGATCCAGCGCCAGGGCGAGGACCGGATCCTGATCCAGGTGCCCGGCATCGGCTCGGCCGACGAGCTGCTCGAGCTGATCGGGCGCACCGCCAAGCTCACCTTCCATGACGTGGCGGCCTTCGGCGAACAAGGCTACGCCCCCGGCCCGGGCCAGTTCGTCGCGCCCGATGTCGAGGGCGGCCTGCCCCTGCTGCTCGAGCGGCGGCCCGTGCTCTCCGGCGAGCGGCTGACCGATGCGAGCCTCGGTTTCCACCCGGACACCGGGCTGCCGGTCGTCAACTTCACCTTCGACACCAGCGGTGCGCGGATCTTCGGCGACTACACCGCGCGCAACGTCAACCGGCTCTTCGCCATCGTGCTCGACGGCCAGGTGATCTCGGCGCCGCGCATCCAGTCGGCGATCCTGACGGGCACCGGCTTCATCGAGGGCAGTTTCACGGTCGAGAGCGCGACCAATCTCGCGATCCTGATGCGCTCGGGCGCACTGCCGGCCTCGATCCAGGTGCTCGAGCAGCGCACGGTGGGCCCCGATCTCGGCGCCGACTCGATCGCTGCGGGATCGGCCGCGACGGTGCTGGCGCTGATCGCGGTGCTGGTGTTCATGGTCGCCGCCTATGGCCGCTTCGGAGCCTTCGCCGCGCTGGCGCTGCTCTTGAACATTGCGATGCTGCTGGGGCTCCTGTCGGCGATCGGGGCGACGCTCACGCTGCCGGGCATCGCCGGGATCGTGCTGACCATCGGTATGGCGGTCGACGCCAATGTGCTGATCTTCGAGCGCATCCGCGAGGAGCTCCGATCCGCCAAGGGCCCGGCGCGGGCGATCGACCGGGGCTATTCCGAGGCGGTCTCGGCGATCGTCGATGCCAACATCACCACGCTGATCGCGGCGGTGATCCTCTTCGCCATGGGCTCAGGGCCGGTGAAGGGTTTTGCCGTCACGCTCGGGCTCGGGATCATCACCTCGGTCTTCACCGCCTTCCTCGTCACGCGGCTGATGGTGCTGACCTGGTTCGACCTTGTGCGGCCAAAAATCCTCCGCGTCGCGGTGATGCGGCTGGTGCCCGAGACGACCTCGGTCGATTTCCTGAGCGCGCGGCGCTGGGCGATCGGCGGCTCGATCGCGGCGGGGCTCGGCGCGGTCGCGGTGGCGGCGACGCTCGGGCTGAATTTCGGGATCGACTTCCGCGGCGGCACGATGATCGAGCTGCGCACCGCCGAGCCGGCCGATCTCGCGGCGATCCGCTCCGAGGTGACGGCGATGGATCTGGGCGATGTGCAGATCCAGAGCTTTGGCACCGAGCGCGACGTCCTCGTGCGCGTCGAGGAGCAGTCGACCGGCGAGGAGGAGGGCATGGCCGTCGCGCAACAGCTCTCCGAGCGGCTGGTCGAGGTCTTTCCCGGGGCGGAGATCCGCCGCACCGAGGTCGTCGGCCCAAAGGTCTCGGGAGAGCTCCTGATCGCAGGCGCGACGGCGATCGCGCTCGCGGTGCTGGCGGTCTTGATCTATATCTGGCTGCGCTTCGAGTGGCAGTTCGGCCTCGGCGCCGTGCTCGCGCTGGTGCACGATGTCACGCTGACGATCGGGCTCTTCGCGATCACGCAGATCGAGTTCAACCTGGCGATCATTGCGGCGATCCTCACGATCGTCGGCTACTCGCTCAACGATACGGTCGTGGTCTATGACCGGGTGCGCGAGAATCTGCGCAAATACAAGAAGATGGATCTTGCGGAGCTGCTCAACCTTTCGATCAACGGGACGCTCGCGCGCACGGTGATGACCTCGGTGACGACGCTCGTCGCGCTCGGCGCGATGGCGGCGCTCGGGCCGCCGGTGATCCAGGGCTTCACGCTGGCGATGATCTGGGGGATCGTGATCGGGACATACTCCTCGGTCTTCGTCGCGGCAGCGCTGTTGCTCTGGCTCGGCGTGAAGCGCGACTGGTCGACGGCCGAGGAGGCCAAGGCCGGCATCCGTCTCGACGGCGCGCAGGTCTGAGGGGTGAGGTAGTCGGCCGGCGGACCCGGCTTCGGGCGCCCACCGGGCGCCCGCGGTAGGCCAGACCGCGCAGGCGCGCGGCGCAGCGACAAGCGGCCGGGGGGGGACCCCCCCCCCCCCCCCCCCCCCCCCCCCCCCCCCCCC
>CAYORO010000312.1:0-4399 GCA_964406355.1 uncultured Limibaculum sp. | reverse complement strand
CGCGAGGAACAGCGTGCCGACCAGCACGTGGAAGCCGTGAAAGCCGGTCGCCATGTAGAAGTTCGCGCCATAGATGTTGCCCGCGAAGGCAAATTCCGCGTGGCTGTACTCATAGGCCTGGAACAGCGTGAAGATCGCCCCCAGCGCCACCGTCGCCATCAGCCCGTAGAGCAGCGCCGGCCGCTTGTTCTCCAGCAGCGCGTGGTGGGCGTAGGTCACCGTGCAGCCCGACAGCAGCAGGATCATCGTGTTGATGAGCGGAAGCTCCCAGGGGTTGAACGTCTCGATGCCGGCCGGCGGCCACTGGCCCACGGGCAGTTCGGTGGTGCGCGCCCTAGCGCCCTCGATGTCGGGCACCGGGAAGATCGCGTGCTTGAAGAACGACCAGAACCAGGCCGAGAAGAACATCACCTCGGACACGATGAAGAGGATGAACCCCATCCGCAGCCCGATCTCGACGACCGAGGTGTGATGGCCGCTCCGGCCCTCCTTCACCACATCCGCCCACCAGACATACATGGTGTAGCCGACCACCCCGACCCCGACGAGGAACAGCCAGGGCTGGTTGGTCTCGGCCGCCGGCGACATCCAGAGGACGAGGCCCGCCAGCATCAGCACGGCGCCGACCGCGCCGAGCACCGGCCACGGGCTCGGATCGACGATGTGGTAGGGGTGGGTCTTCTTGTGTGCCATGGCGCGTCTCCGCCCTTTTCGCCTGCGACCGCGGGCCCGCCGCCCGCGCTCCCTCGTGTCTGTCAGTCGAGCGCCGCGCGGGTCTCGGGCTCGGTCTCGATCTCGTGGAAGGTGTAGGAGAGCGTCACCTTGGTGACGCCCGCAGTCTCGTCGTCCTCGATCATCTCGGGATCGACGTAATAGGTGACCGGCATCGTGACCCGCTGCCCGGGCTCGAGCCGCTGCTCCTCGAAGCAGAAGCAGTCGATCTTGACGAAGTACCCGCCCATCGAGAACGGCGCGACGTTGAAGCTCGCCGTCCCCGTGACCGGCCGGTCGGTCGGGTTGTGGGCCTCGTAGAAGGCGATCCCGGTCTCGCCGACGCGGAGCTCGGCGGTCGTCTGAACGGGCTTGAACTCCCAGGGCATGCCTCGGTCGAGCGAGGCGTCGAAACGCACGGTGATCGTGCGGTCGAGCACGGTCGCGGCGGCCTCGACGCGCTCCTGCGGGCGGCCGCCGAAGCCGGTGACGCGGCAGAACCAGTCATAGAGCGGGACGGCGGCATAGGCCATGCCGAGCATGCCGAAGGCGACGCCCACGAACGGGATCGCCTTGCGCCGGAGGGTCTTGGTGTCCATCGCGGCCATCGATCAGCCCCAGGGGTTGGCGGCGTTGGCGCCGAGCTTCGCGACCGTCACGAAGAACATGAGCGCGGCGAAGGCCAGCAGCAGGGCGAGCACGCCGAGATTGCGGCCGCGGCGGCGGATGTGCAGTTCGTGGTCGCGGCGCACGCGGGCCTCCTGTCAGATCAGCACCGGCCAGGCGAGGCCCGGCCAGAGCGCGCGGATGAGGGCGTCGCCGATCACGGCGGCGAATATGGCGAAGAGATACCAGAGCGAGCGGAAGAAGAGGCGTTTTTCCGCAGCATGCCGGTCCGCCGCCGACGCGTCTGCGTCGCGCCCGAGCACCGCGCGCGCGCCGTCGATCATCGCGAGATTGGCGAGCACCGCCGCCATCAGGGTGATCGGGCCGCCCGCCGAAGAGAACGCCAGCAGCACCGGCGCCGGCGCGAGCCCGAGGGTGTAGAGCCAGATCTGCCGGCGCGTCGCGGCATCGCCTGCCACCACGGGCAGCATCGGGATCCCGACCCGCGCATAGTCCTCGTTCCGGAAGAGCGCGAGCGCCCAGAAATGCGGCGGCGTCCAGAGGAAGATGGTCGCGAACATCAGGAGCGGCGCGGTCTCGACCGTGCCGGTCACCGCGGCCCAGGCCACCACTGGCGGAAAGGCGCCCGCGGCCCCGCCGATCACGATGTTCTGCGGCGTCAAACGCTTCAGCCACATCGAGTAGATCACCGCGTAGAAGAAGATCGTGAAGGCCAGCAGCCCGGCCGCCAGCGGGTTGGCGAAGACCGCGAGCAGCGCGACCGAGAAGATCGCGAGACCGATGCCGAGATTGAGCGCCTCGTGGCCCTCGACCCGGCCCGACGGGATCGGCCTGGCGGCGGTCCGGCGCATGGCGGCGTCGATATCGGCGTCCCACCACATGTTGAGCGCACCGGCCGCACCCGCACCCACGGCGATGCAAAGGAGCGCGGCGAAGGCCACCACCGGGTGCGGCGCGGCCGGCGCGGCCAGCATCGCGGCGAGCGCGGTGAACACGACGAGCCGCATCACACGCGGCTTCAGGAGCGCGAAATAGTCGGCGAGCTCGGCCTCGCGCGCGGTGAGGGTGGCGGTCGTGCTGTGGGCAGTGTCGGTCATCATGCGTCCGTCTGTGGGCGGTGCGGCGGGAGAGCCCTGCCGCCCGGCGCCCGGTCGATCATTGGATCAGTCGGCCCGATCACAGGACCCGATCACTGGGCCTGGGCAAGCGCGGTCTCGCCGCGGGCGGCGGCCACCTGCTCGGCCATCCACGCGTCGTAGTCCTCGCGCGCCATCACCTCGACGGTGATCGGCATATAGGCGTGGTTCATGCCGCAGAGCTCCGAGCACTGGCCGAAGTACAGCCCCGGCTCGGCGACGTTGAACCAGGTCTCGTTGATCCGGCCGGGGATCGCGTCGGTCTTGATGCCGAAGGCGGGCATCGCCCAGTTGTGGATCACGTCGGCGGCGGTGACGAGCAGGTGCACATTGGTGTTGGCCGGCACGACGAGGCGGGTGTCGGTCGCGAGCAGGAACTCGTCCGGCGCATAGCCGTATTCGGCGAGCTCGGCGTCGCGCTCCTCCTTGGTTTGGGCATAGATCCCGACCGGGTAGCTGTCGAACACCACGCCCTGGTCGGGATACTCGTAGCCCCAGTACCACTGATAGCCGGTCGCCTTGATGGTCAGCTCGGACTCGGGGATCGTCACCTGCTCGGCGAGCAGCCGGAGCGAGGGCACGGCGATCAGCACCAGGATCAGCACGGGCACCGCGGTCCAGATCACCTCGAGCTTGGGATTGTGGGTGAAGGTCTGCGGCTCGGGGTTCTCCTCGGCGCGGAACTTCCAGATCACATAGCCGAGAAGGCCCATCACGAAGAGCACGATGACGGTGATGATCACCAGCAGCATGTTGTCGAGCCACACGAGGTCGGCCATCGTCTGGGTGGCCGGGGCCTGCAGTGCAGTGCCGGCGGGTTCGGGCTTGCCGATCGACGGGGTCTCCTGCGCCATTGCCGGCAGGGCGGCGAGAAGCGCAGAGCCGAGAAGGGCGGTCAGTCGCGCAATGGGTCGCATGGAGCACTCCATCTCTGAGATATCAGCGCGACGCCGGGGCGCGCGCATTTGATTTTTCGCTGTTGCTCTAGCACGTAGAGAGAGAGGCGGGACAGGCGATGGCTTTGCGGCATGGTGCCGCTTCCCGCGCGCCGTCGGCGGGGCCGCACCGCCGGGCAGAGCCGGGAGGATCGAGCATGACAGAGCACGCCAACGCCGTTGCCGGGGACGCGGAGGCTCCGTTTCGCCCCTTCGAGACGGCGCTCGACCGCAGCCGGACCCTTGGGGTGCTGCGCGAGGCGGTGGCGGGTGCCGATGACGGAGAGCTGTTTCTCGAGCGGCGGCGCGCCGAGGTCTATGGCTTCGACGACGGGCGGCTGCGCACCGCGAGCTACGACGCGGCCGAGGGGTTCGGGCTCCGCTGTGTCGCTGGCGCCGCCACGGGCTATGCGCATGCGAGCGAGCTCTCCGAGAGCGCGCTCCGCCGCGCCGCGGAGACCGCGCGTCTGGCCGCGCGCCAGGGCGGCGGCACCCTCGCGGCCCCGCCCTCCGGCACCAACGAGGCGCGCTATGGCCCGGCCGATCCGGTCGCCGAGGCGGGGGCGGCGGCCAAGATCGCGGTGCTGCGCGAGATCGACGCGCATCTGCGCGGCCGCGATCCGCGGGTGGTGCAGGTGACCGCGAGCCTTGCGGCGGCGATCCAGGAGGTCGAGATCCTGCGCCCCGAGGGTGGCTCGGTGCGCGACTTCCGCCCGATGACCCGGCTCTCGGTCTCGGTGATCGTCGAGAAGGACGGCCGGCGCGAGAGCGGCAATTCCGGCGGTGGCGGACGCCACGGGATCACGACGCTCCTCGAGCCCGCGCATTGGCAGGGTGTCGCCGAGGAGGCGCTGCGGATCGCGCTCGTCAATCTCGAGGCCGAGGAGGCGCCCGCCGGCGTGATGGATGTGGCGCTCGGCCCCGGCTGGCCGGGGATCCTGCTGCACGAGGCGATCGGCCACGGGCTCGAGGGGGACTTCAACCGCAAGG
>CAYORO010000311.1:0-4407 GCA_964406355.1 uncultured Limibaculum sp. | reverse complement strand
GTCCGGGGGGGGGGGGGTGTGGGGGGGGGGGGGGGCTTGGGGGGGGGGGGGGGGGGGGGGGGGGGGCGGGCGGGGGGGCGGGGGGGGCCGGCCCGAGCCGTCGCGGAGGCGCACCACCGCCTCGAGCGCCATCGGCCGCGTGCCAGGCGCCGCCTCGGGCAGCAGGAGCGGGACCTGCGCGCGGCCGGCCGGGTCGGTCTCGATCCCGCCGGGGAGGGGCTCGACCGCCGCCTCGGTCGGCTCGTCGGCCAGGCCGAAGCGGTAGCCCGGATGCGCCTCGAGGGTCCGCTGCGGGACCACGCGCGCCTCGCCCTCGAGCGCGAGCCCGGCCCCGGGCGCGCCCCAGAGAAAGTGCGCCTCGACACCGAGCGGCGGCAGGGCCGCGGGGTCGAGCGGGCCCTCCGGCAGGGCGAGGTCGAAATCGATGCGCTCGGGCTCGAACTCCTCGACCAGCACGCTGGCGGTGGCGAGCGCAGGCGCCTCGACATCTGCATGGACCCGGAGCGTCCAGGCGCCGCGCATCGCGCTCCGGTCGAGCGGCAGCGCAAAGACCCGCCCGCCCGCGCCGGCATCCGCCAGCACGGCACGCGCGTGCTCGATCCCGTCGGGGCGCAGCACGATCGCCGTCAGCGGCAGGCCGGGCAGCGCTTCGGCGGCAGCGTCGCGCGCGAGCATCGTCGCATAGACCGTCTCGCCCGGGCGATAGGCGCCGCGATCGGTCGCGACGAAGACATCGATCGGCGGCGGGGCAGGGCGGCCCTCGACCCCGCGATCCGAGAGGTCGAGCGCGGGCGCTGCCAGATCGAGGAAGGCGAGATCGGCACCCTCGGGCAGCGTCTCCTCGGCCACCAGCAGCGCCGGTTCCATGCCGCCGCGGCCACGCAGGAGGCCGGCATCGAAGCGCCCCACGCCATCGGCGTCGGTCGTGGCCGTGCCCAGCACCTCGTTGTTGACGGCAAGGAGCTGGACCGCGACCCCCGCCTTGGCCGCCGCATCGCCGAGCCCGCGCGCCGTGACATGGAGCCCGCCCGGCCCCCGCGCCGCGGAGAGCCCGAGATCGGTCAGCACGAACCACTGGGTCGGCTGCGCCTGCCAGGGCTCGGCCGTGTCCGGCACCCGGGCGCGCAGCACATAGAGCCCGGGCGCGGCGCCCGCCAGCGCCTCGTCGAGCGGCAGCAGCGTCGTCACCTCGCGGTTGAGCGGCGCCTCGACGACGCCGGTGCCCGACCAGAGCGCCTCGCCGATCCGGTCCGCCAGGCGCTGGCCCCCGCCATCGCTCAGATTGCTGCCGAAGAGCCCGGTGCGCAGCGTCGTGACGAGGCTGCGCTCACCCACCCGGTAGAGATCGAGCGCGACCTCGCTCAGGTTGACGGTCACCACCGGGATCGCGGCACCGGCGCGGCGCGCCAGCACATGGTCGCGCCCGATGAAGCGGACCGACGGGCTGCGGTCGCGCAGATAGGCCTCGATCTCGACTGTCTGGGCGATGGTCTCTCCCGCGGCCGACGGCAGGCCCTGGCGCACCGCGAGGCGGTAGCGCGCGCCGTGGACGACGCCCTCGACGCAGAGCCGGCGCTCCTCGGCCTCGACCGCGAAGGGCCCGCCCGGCCCCTCGGTCCGCAGATAGGGCGCATAGTCGATGCCGGCGCGGGCCAGCGGCTCGGAGAACGCCACACAGAGCCGCGGAGTGGCCGCCTCCGCCTCGACGGCATGCTCGATCACCCGGAAGCCGTAGAGCGCGCGGACACGAGTGAGCGCCTCGGCGCGGACCGGGTCGGGCGCAAGCTGCTCGGCGAGCGCGAGGGCGCGGACCGCGAGGCGGCCCCGCTGGTCATCCTCCAGCGTGGCGGCCAACAGGGCGAGCGCCTCGGCGGCCACGGTGTCGCGCTCGGCGCGGAGCGCGGCGTTGACCGCAGCGCCCGCGTCGAGACCCGCGAGGTTGCCCGACAGCGCGCCCGCGACCCGGAGCGCGCGCGCCTCCCGCGCCAGCGCCAGCCAGTCATCGGCCGCGTCGGTCCCGTTGGCTGCCGAAGCCAGCGCCGCCAATCGGCCGCGCGGATCGGGTGCCGCCGTGTCGCGCGCGAGGCCCCGCCCGAGCCCCCGCGCCAGCGCCTCCGCCGCTCCGAGATCGGCCGGATCGAGGAAGTCGAGCGCCTGTGCCCGGCGCCAGGCGATCCGCGCGCGCGCCGGGTCGGTCTCGGTCACCCGGGCCGACAGCGCGCCGACATACGCCTCCTCACGCGACCACGCGCCTTTCACGAAACACGCGGCGTTGGGGATGTTGTAGGTAAAGCCGCGGCATTCCGGATCGCCGAGACAGGTGGCCTCGCACGCCTCGAGGCTCGTGTCGAAGATCGAGCGCAGGTCGCCGCCGAAGAAGTCGGTGTCGGGCACATAGACGGCGCGGCGCTCGGGCATCTGCGCGACCGCCCCACCCGCACCGATGATCGCGCCGAGAAGGGCAAGCGCGGCGAGCATCAGGGCGGGCGCGGAGCCTGTGCTGCGCTGACGGATGGACCGGCTCGGCATGGGTGCCTCCTCTCGGGACGGGGCCGCGGGCCGCTGCCCGCGCCGGCAGTCTACCCCGATTCCGGTTTCCGAGCAGTGGCGGTGTCAGCCCGCCGGCGTCGCGACGAAGAGATCGGTGTCTCGATAGCGCAGCACGGAGGTGACGCGCCGGTCGGGCAGCGCGCGCGCAAGGCTCGCCGAGAGCGGCTCGTGGAAGAACACGTTCCACCCCTCGGGCGGGCGCTCATAGCCCGAGATCACGATCACGGGGCTCGCGATCTCGGCGATCTTGGCGAGGATCGCGTCGTAATCGGCCCGCGCCTTCTGGTGGATCAGCACGTCGAGGCAGAGCGTCATGTCATAGCGCCGGTCGACCGCGACCGCGCCGATCTCGCCGCAGTCGAAGCGCCAGTCGGGCCGCAGCCCGCGGTTGCGGGCGACAACGACCTCCGCGATGTCGACGCCGCGATAGTCGGGGATCTCGAGGCCGCGGAGGATCTCGATGTCGCCGCAGCCGAGATCGATCACCGAGCCGATGCCGTGCTCGGCGATCCGCTCGACGATCAGGTCGCGCTTGGCCTCGAGGATCGGCCCGCGCGAGCCGGGACCGCTGCCCTTGTCCATGTCGCGTGCATAGCGGGCGTTCCAGAAGCGGCGATTGTCGAAGCGCCAGCGCTTGAGGCGGTGGACGACCGGGCGCAGCACTCTCCGCAGCATCATCCGCCTCCCCTGGGGACCGCCTCGGGGCCCGGAGGGCAGCCGTACAGCCAAGCCGCGCCGCACGCAACGCCGCCCGATGGGGGACCCGGCCGGCGGGCGGGGTGGGCGGGACACCCACCGGCCGGGGCGCGGCGGCCGAGGGACAAGGGGGGGCCGGTCGCGCAGACCCAAGATGGGCGATCCATTGCCGCCGCCGAGTCCCAACTCCTGGGACGCGTCCCAGCGGGTGGGACCGTGCGAGCGCGCGCCGGACGGGCTTTCCAGATCCCGGCCCGGCGGGTAGGGCTCGTGGCGAGACAGCGCGATCAGCGAGGAGGCACCGACGCCGATGCAGGACCCGACACGCCTCTGCCGGTTTGCAGTGTTGGGCGCCGTGATCGTGGCCGCGGGCTGCGCGGCACGCCCCGACCCCGAGGCCGCCCGCCCGCCGGAGGCCGCCGCCATCCCCGCGGACGAGGCCGCCCAGCCAGAGATCATCGTCCCGATCTTCGCCGCGGCGGACGCGCTCGAGGAGTCCTGGCGGAAATTCCGCATCTGGCGGGAGATGGAGTTCACCCTCGCCATCGCCGATGGCGGGGTCGCGATCGAGGCGGTCGCCGAGGGCGCCTCGGCCGGGCTCGCGCGCGGCGTCGAGATCGATCCCGAGATCTGCCCCGTCCTCGAATGGCGCTGGCAGATCGAGGCACTGCCCTCGGACGCCGATCTCTCGAGCCGGGCGCGGGAGGACGTGACTGCCTCGCTGATCGTGGCCTTCGGCGATCCGGGCGTGTTCACCAACCCCGATCCGGTGCCGACGCTGCGCTATGTCTGGTCGACGCCGGACAATCCGGTCGAGACGGTGGTCGACAGCCCCTATTTCCCCGGCGTGCTTCGGAGCATCCCGGTCCGCAGCGGACCAGAGGGGCTCGGCGAGTGGGTCACCGAGCGGCGCGATCTGGTGGCGGATTACGAGCTGGCCTTCGGAGAGCCGCCCGAGGACAAGATCGAGGTCTTCGCCCTCTTCACCGACAGCGATCATGGCGGCGAGCGGGTGACGGCGCGCTATGGCTGGGCGCGGGTGCTCTGCACCGAGGCGCCCGCGGAGCCCTCGCTCTTCTGAGCGCGAGGGGCCGGCGATCGCCGGCGAGGGGGGCGGGGGGGGGGGGGGGGGGGGGGGGGGGGGGGGGGGGGGGGGGGGGG
>CAYORO010000310.1:1427-4463 GCA_964406355.1 uncultured Limibaculum sp. | reverse complement strand
TCCAGAAGCAGATCGCCTTCAACTGCATCCCGCAGATCGGCGACTTCATGGAGGACGGCACGACCTACGAAGAGTGGAAGATGGTGGTCGAGACCAAGAAGATCGTCGACCCGGCCATCAAGGTGCATGCGACCTGCGTGCGCGTGCCGGTCTTCGTCGGCCATTCCGAGGCGGTCAGTCTCGAGCTCGAGGAGCCGCTCGATGCCGAGGAGGCGCGCGAGATCCTGCGCGCCGCACCGGGGATCATGGTGATCGACACCCGCGAGCCGGGCGGCTACGCAACGCCGGTCGACTGCGCGGGCGACTTCGCCACCTTCGTCAGCCGCATCCGCGAGGACATCACCGTGGAGAACGGCCTCGCGATGTGGATCGTGTCGGACAATCTGCGCAAGGGCGCGGCGCTCAACGCCGTGCAGATCGCCGAGCTGCTCGGCCGGCGCTGCCTCCATAAGGGATGACGCTCCTCGAAAGGGGGGGATACCAATGCGCGCCATACTCGCCGCCGCTCTGATCGCGGGCTCGGCCGTCGCCGAGCCGTTCTCCTGGGACGGCACGTATGAGGGGCATTTCGTCTGCGACCATGTCATCGACGGGGTCGCGGGTGGCTTCAGTCGGCCCTTCACCGTGATGATGCGCCAGTCGGGCGACCGGATCGACCTCGCGAGCCAGGCCGCGGTCAATCCCAGCGGGGACGACCCGCTCTCGCTCTACCGGGGTCGGCTGGTCGGCACGGCGCAGGCGGAGGCTGGCCGGGTGATGAGCGGCTATCTCGAGGTCTGCGACCCGCGCTTCCCCTATCGTGAACTCGTGCGGCTGTTTCCTGCCACGCCGCGTGCCGAGTCCTTCACCTTCTCGGCGGCGACGATATTCGTCTCGGACCAGCTCCCGGGCGCCGAGGGCCGCCTCCTCGTCGAGAGCTGCAACTGGGCGTTGACGCGGGTGTCGTCCGAGATCCCGGATTTCGAGCCCTGCGCCGAGTGACCGCCTAGCTCCGCCGCACCAGCATCGCCGCGAAGAAGCCGTCGCCCCCGTCGAGCGGCGTCCAGGCCCGGCGCTCGGCCTCGACGAAGGCATGGGCGCGCGCCAGGAACGTCGCCACCTGCGCGGCGTTCTCCTCCGGCATCATCGAGCAGGTGCCGTACAGAATCCGCCCCCCGGGACGCACCAGACCCGCCGCTTGCTCTAGGAGCGCCCCTTGCGTCTCCGTGAGGGCCTCCAGACGGTCCGCGCCCAGCCGCCACTTGGCATCGGGGTTGCGCGCCCAAGCCCCGCTCCCCGAGCAGGGCGCATCCACCAGCACCAGATCATTGGCCCCGGGCAGTGCGGCGCCGGGGGCCAGCACCGTGACCCGAGCCCCGGCGCGGTCGGCCCGCGGACCAAGCTGCGCGAGGCGCGCCGCCGAGATGTCATGCGCGACCAGGTCGCCCTCGTTCCCCATCGCGGCCGCGAGCGCGAGCGTCTTGCCCCCGCCCCCCGCGCAGAGATCGAGCACCCGTTCGCCCGGCCGGACCGCAGCCAGGTCCACCATCCCCTGGCTCGCCGCGTCCTGGATCTCGACGAGCCCCTTGGCAAAGGCCCGCGAGCCGGCGACCCGCCGCTGCCCCTCTGTCACCGTCAGGCAGGTCGGCGAGATCGGCCCGGGCTCGGCCAGAACCCCCTCCTCGGCGAGCGCAGCGATCGCCGCCTCGGGCGTGGCGCGCAGCCGGTTGACCCTCAGATGCAGAGGCGCCCGCCGGCGCAATCCCTCGAGCGCCGTGTCATCGAGGCCCCCGAACCGACCCTGCGCCATGAGCCAGTCGGGCAGATCGAGCCGCACCGCCCGTGATGCCGGCCCGGTCGCGGGCGGAGCCTGCTCTGCCCCGTCAAGCGGCGGCGGCGCGTGCCCCTCGCCGGTAAAGAGCGTCCCCGGCGCGCCCCCTTCGCCCCTGTCCCCCCCGATGCGCGCGGCCCTCCCCGGCGCGGCGGGGGGTAGGGGCGGGAGCCGCGGCGGGTCGGGCCCGCCTGCCGCCCAGCTCGCCGACCGGAGCCGGCGCACCGCACCATAGACATGCTCCGCGATGGCATGCCGATCACCCGACCCGGCAAACCGGTGCGCCCGCCCCCAGGCCGCCAGCACCCGGTCGAGCCCGTCTGCGCCCGGCCACCACCGGTCGATCACCTCGATCGCCGCGGCGACCCGCGCCCCCGGTGTCATGGCCCCTCCACTTGCCTTCCGCCCGGCCCTTTCGCACTCTGGGCGGTATTCGACAACCGGACGGATTTGATGGCCGATCTCTTCATCAGCTACGCCCGAGAGGACCGTGACGCCGCCGAACGCCTAGCCGCTCTCTTCGAGGAGCGGCTCCTCGAGGTGTGGTGGGATGCCGCCCTCGTGCCGCAGGACCGGTTCCGCCATGTGATCGATCAGGAGATCGACGCCGCATCGGCCGTGATCGTGCTCTGGTCCGACGCCGCACGCTCCAGCGAATGGGTACCCGACGAAGCCGACCGGGCGCGGGAGGCCGGCAAGCTGATACAGGCGAGCCTAGACGGTCGCCGCCCGCCCACTGGTTTCGGCACCCGGCACTACGTCAGTCTTTCCAAATGGCAGGGCAACCCGGATGCAGCCGAGTTCCAGTCACTCGTGGCCGCCTTGAAAGGACATCTCCCCGATCGAGGGGAACTCAAGGCGTTGCGAGCGGAGGTGGAGCGGCTGAAGGCGGAGCGGCCAACCGGCGCCTCTCGGCGTTCGGTTTGGATTTCCGGCGTCGCGGCAGCCGGTCTCGCGTTCATCGCGAGCGGGGCCTTCGCCCTGTTCCTCATGGCAGAGATTCTCGATGCGCAGGTCTATCTCCGCGCCGAGCTCGAGGGGCGCATTGAGGGTCTCGATGCGCAGGTCTATCCCCGCGCCGAGCTCGAGGGGCGCATTGAGCGTCTCGAAGCCGGGGGCCCCACCGCGTCCCCAGAGGCCGTGGCTGAGGTACTGGTCCGTGATCACGCGGCGGCGCTGCCACGCGGCGCAGTGGGGCCGCCAGGACCTCAGGGAGAGCCGGGTCC
>CAYORO010000310.1:0-1327 GCA_964406355.1 uncultured Limibaculum sp. | reverse complement strand
CAGGGAGAGCCGGGTCCTCAGGGAGACCCCGGGCCCGGCGGGCAGGTTGAGGGCAAGCTGCCAAAGACGGTCGAGCAAGTCAGAGCCGAAGCGGGCGCCTGGGTTGATGAATTTGATGTCAATTTTAAGGGTCCGGAGCCAAAGTTGTTTTCTGGGTATTTTATGGCAATAGGGTTATCCGAAAACTACTCTGAGGGGTCTGTGCTAACTGGTCATACGTGGGATAGAACATTTAATCCACGTTGGGCTGTGATTTATGGCTCGTCACATCGTGGTGATGGCCTTACTTGGTTTCCAGGAGATCTCACATATCTCGGGATGGAATGGCAGGACTGGTATGCGGATCTGAGCGATGAATTCCACCGCCAGTCTGGCGAGGCGCCAAGGAGTTACCGGTTCGATCGGCGGCCGGGGAAGGAGTGAGCGCGCTCAGTTCGCGCGTTCGAGGCAGAGGGTGACGGAGCCGGTGTTGTCGGCCAGCGCCACGGGCTCGGCGGCATCGTTGATCCGCGCAAAGAGCCGGCCGGGCTCGAACCGGCTACCGGCCAGCAGGGCCCCGGTCGCCGTCCGCTGGAAGTCGCGATAGGACCAGACGCGGCGCGCCTCGCTCGCGATCAGGAGCGCGCCGAAGCGGTATTGCGGCACCAAGGGCGCGAGACCGGCGCCCGGCCCGGTGCCCTCGGGATGCCCAAACGGCCCGACGGCGCGGAGCGCGGGATCCGCCGTCCAGAACCCCGATGCATAGACATCGAGGATCGCGCCCTCCGCGTGCACCTCGGTCCAGTCCGCCGTCGCCTCGACCTCGACACAGGCCGCGCCCGCGGGCAGCGCCAGACAACAGAGCATCCCCGCGAGCCGCATCAGCCCATCCGGTAATTCGGGCTCTCGCGTGTGATCTGCACGTCGTGGACGTGGCTCTCGCGCAGGCCCGAATTGGTGATCTTCACGAACCGGCAATTGCCCCGCATCGCCGCGATCGAGCCGTGGCCCGTATAGCCCATCGCCGCGCGCAGGCCGCCGACCAGCTGGTGCAGCACGGTCCCGACCGCGCCCTTGTAGGGCACCTGCCCCTCGATCCCCTCGGGCACCAGCTTGTGGGTCTCGGAGACCTCCTTCTGGAAGTACCGATCCGCCGAGCCGCGCGCCATCGCGCCGACCGAGCCCATGCCGCGATAGGATTTGTAGCTCCGCCCCTGGTAGAGATAGACCTCGCCCGGCGCCTCGTCGGTGCCGGCGAGCGCCGAGCCGATCATCGCGCAATGGGCGCCCGCCGCGATCGCCTTGGCGAGATCGCCCGAATACTTGATGCCGCCGTCGGCGATCACCG